>JAUXHA010000122.1 GCA_030621845.1 Spongiibacteraceae bacterium | reverse complement strand
TGAGCAACGGCTCATCCAGCTTGTTTTTCATTGACCCAGCCACCTTCGAAATTCAGCGCACCCTGGCTGTCACACACCAGGGTCGGCCACTGCCACGGCTCAACGAACTGGAGTGGGTTGAAGGCCTGATCTATGCCAATGTCTGGCGCAGCGACTGGATCGTCATGATTGACCCCGATTCGGGCCGAGTAGTTGGCCAGGTTAACCTCAAGGCACTCAAGCCAGCGGGGGCCAATGTGCTCAATGGCATCGCCTACGACAAAGACCAGCAGCGCTTACTGGTTACCGGTAAATACTGGCCCCGGCTATACCATATTAAACTGTTTAATCGCCCTGAATAATCCAGCCAGTGGTCGAATGCCCGCGCGTTACAGGCTACAATGCCGCCTCCTCAATGGCAGTCACAGTGAAACGCAATGAATCAGGCGCAGCAAAATAACCCGGCCCACCCCGCTTTTGAAAAAATACGCAGTCAAGCCATCGACTCCCTCAACATCGTGGTTGAAGAATACCGGCATAAAAAAACCGCTGCCATCCACTATCACCTGGCCGCCGACAATGATGAGAATGTCTTTCTGGTAGCCCTGCGCACCGTGCCGATGGACTCTACCGGGGTCGCCCATATCCTGGAACATACCGCCTTGTGTGGCAGCGAACGCTACCCGGTGCGCGACCCCTTTTTTATGATGATCCGGCGCTCACTGAATACCTTTATGAACGCTTTCACCAGCTCAGACTGGACCGCCTACCCCTTTGCCAGCCAAAACAAAAAAGATTTTAATAACCTGCTCGATGTCTATCTGGATGCGGTGTTCTTTTCCCGACTGGATCCACTGGATTTTGCCCAGGAAGGCCATCGGGTAGAGTTTTCTGAAACCGACAACCCCGACAGCGAACTGGTGTACAAAGGCGTAGTATTTAACGAGATGAAGGGTGCCATGAGCTCTGTACCCAGCACCTTGTGGCAAGCACTTTGCTACCACCTTTATCCTAGCACCACCTACCACTACAACAGTGGCGGCGACCCGGTACATATCCCCGACCTGAGCTATGAAGATTTACAGCGTTTCTATAAAACGCACTACCACCCCGGCAACGCTTTTTTTATGACCTACGGGGACATCCCCGCCGCCGAACACCAGCAACGCTTTGAGCAACAGGCACTGTCCCGCTTCGAAGCACTCGATGTGCATATCACTGTGCCGCCGGAACAACGTTATTCGCAACCGTTACGGGTTGAAGAAAGCTATGCCTTTAGTGAGGATGAAGCCTGCGAAAATAATACCCATATTGTAATTGGCTGGTTACTCGGCGAGAGCGCCGACCTTAAGCAAATGTTAAAAGCCCAGCTGCTTTCCAGTGTCTTACTCGACAACAGTGCCTCCCCCCTGCAACGACTACTGGAAACAACCGAACTCGGCAGCGCCCCCTCACCGCTCTGCGGGCTTGAAGATTCCATGCGCGAACTCACCTTTGTCTGCGGTATTGAAGGCAGTAATGTGGACAGCGCCGAAGCCTTTGAACAACAGGTACTGGAGATTTTACAAACCGTCGCCGACCAGGGCGTACCGCAGCAACAACTTGAAGCGGTACTGCATCAACTGGAATTGCACCAGCGCGAAGTCGGCGGTGACGGTTACCCCTACGGCCTGCAATTAATCCTTGCGGCCATGGGCTCCGCCACCCACCGCGGCGACCCTATTGCCTTGCTCAACCTCGACCCGGTACTCGAACAATTACACCAGGAAGTTAAAAACCCCGATTTCATCAAGCAACTGGCACGCGATTTACTGCTGAATAACAAGCACCGCGTCACCCTGGTGATGAAGCCCGACCAACAACTCAGCAGCGTTCGTGATGCCGAGGAAGCGGCTCGTCTGGAGACGATGAAAGCGTCCTTAAACGATGACGACAAGCAGTCCATTATTGATTTAAGCCACGCGCTGGCAAAACGACAAATGCAGCAGGACGATGAGTCGATCTTACCCAAAGTGGGACTGGAAGATGTCCCTGCGGATATTCGTCATGTTGACGGCCAGCTAGCCAAGGTCGGTGACATCGAGATGCACAGTTACAGCCGAGGCACCAATGGTATTGTTTATCAGCAATTATTACTGGAGCTGCCCACGCTACCGCCAGAATTAATCGCCCTGCTACCCTATTACAGTAACTGCCTGACCGAACTGGGTGTGGGCGAACTGGATTACCTGGCAGTGCAGAATTTACAAACCAGCACCTGTGGCGCCATTAGCGCCTTCACTACCATGCGCGCTGCCATCGACGACGAGCAGAACATTAAAAGCTATCTGGTACTGTCATCAAAGGCGCTGGCGAGAAACCAGCAGGCCCAGGCCGAGCTGATGAAGGACACGTTGCTGAACGTGCGCTTTGATGAACTGCCAAGGTTGCATGAACTGCTAAGTCAGCAACGGGCACGGCGAGAGCAGTCTGTACCCAATAACGGGCACAGTCTGGCAATGGGAGCAGCCAGTAGTGGCATGAGCCCTATCGCCCAACTCAGCCACCAGTTAAACGGCCTGGCAGGGATTAAAGCCACCAAAGCACTGGACAGCAGCATGGCCGAAAGCGGGAATCTGGCTGACTATGCCAGCCAGCTACAGGACTTGCACCAGAAAATATTAGCCTCCCCCATCCAGTACCTGCTAATAGCCGAAGAAGATCGCCTTGCCCAATGCCAGCAAAGCATTAAATCTCTGTGGCAGGATCACACTAACAATTCAATAAAGCCGCTAGCCTTTGCGCCTATCCGGGAAAGCCGGAAACAATTATGGCTGGCCAACACCCAGGTCAATTTTTGCTCCCGCGCCTACCCAACAGTTACCAGCCAGCATCCAGACGCCGCAGCGCTGACAGTATTGGGCGGATTCCTGCGCAACGGTTATCTTCATCGCACTATCCGTGAACAAGGTGGTGCTTATGGCGGCGGCGCCAGCCAGGATTCCAATATCGCCGCATTTCGACTGTTCTCCTATCGCGACCCGCGGTTGATAGAAACCCTTGACGATTTTGAACAGTCCTTACAATGGCTGCAACAAACCGAACATACCGCCGAGCAACTTGAACAGGCTATCCTTGGCGTAATCAGCAGCCTCGACAAACCAGGATCCCCGGCCGGCGAAGCCAAGCAAGCCTATCACAATGAATTATTTGGCCGCGACATTGAACAACGCCGCGAATTCCGCCAGCGTATACTCAGTGTAAGCCTTGAGGATTTGAAACGGGTAGCGGCTGATTATTTAAAACCGGAGCAGGCCAGTATGGCGATCATCACCAATCCATCAAACCTGGAGATGCTGGGAGAATTTATCAAAAAAGAAGCCCTGGAGGTTTTTACACTACAGGGCCGCGATGACGAGATTGAATGAAGCCACTCAGGACAGGATAAATTTCACCGGCAGTTTAACGCGAACTTCGTCGCCTTCGAGGGCTTCAGGAACAGCGGGAAACTGCCCGACATCGGCAACCGCTTTTTCCGCCGCCCGATTTAAGCGCTTGTGTCGTGTTTTTTCCAGGAATTCTACAGAAACAATCTCACCATTCCGGTTCACGGTTAACTCCATCATCGCCGTACCCTCGAGATTACGCCGAACCGCCGCGGACGGGTACACCACTTTTGCCAAAATGCCCTTTACCACCATATGCTGGTAGAGCCTTAACAATTTATTTTGTTCCTCCTGGAGAAATCCACTTTCATCAACCACGGTCACTTCTTCTGGCTGACTTTCGGCAATAGCGGCAATTTTCGCCGCTACCGCTTGCTCTGCTGCCTCAGCTTTTTCCTGCTCGGCGGATTTAGCCACCTCTGGCGCGGCAATATCAGTTTCCACCAGCGCCGGCATAGCAAGCCCGGCATCGGTACTGGCCATTACAGGTGCTGTATTGACAGCCGCTCCCGCAGTCGATGCCGCCGCACTGGGCTCAACCGCAACGGTAGCAACCACCGCTGTCGTTACCACCGCTGCGGGGATAACAGCCACGGCTTTACTTTTCTTCTGCTCCTGAACCTCGCCGGTCCAGGCAGCGACTTCCTCTATACGCTCTGGTGAGGGCTCCAGTGTGGCGTATAAATCCATCAATTGACTATCGGCTTGCTGGCTTAACAGGCCGTCTTTAAAAACAGTAGAAGGTGGGCGCGGGCCAATCCAGGTACGTAAAACAAGTTCATAAAAACCCGGACTTTTAAGTCTCAGCACTTCTGTGCCATTAATCGTGACAATGGTTCTGGATTTTTTATCCCGTAGAATAATCACTTTATCGCCCTGCTTCAGGCTTCCCTTCAACAGGCCAGTAAATTGAATCACCTCGGTATCATAGCGCTGCAAATCATTCAGCTCATTATTGACCAACAAGGCCCTGGTCCACTGTTCCGAGAAACGACGTGAGGACCAGCGTTTAGCGGTCACCACCACTTCCATCGCCTTAAGTTCATTACTGAACAAAATAGCCTTGGCACCCGACTGGGGATTTTCAACATAAAGTGCCGCCAGGTAGACCGGCCGTTTAAGCTCGGAAAAAACCGCCATACCATTAAGCGACAAATCCTCTAACTCTGTACTCGCCATCAATCCGCCAGGGGCAAACAGTAAAAGTAAGAGAACCAGCTTTTTCATAACATCCACCAAAATTTAATTATTCTTTAAATGTCCAGTAAGAATAGGTCAAATTAACGGCGTGAACAGGAAATGGTGATTTATCAATAGACTCTATAAGCATCAAAAGGACAAAGAGGCTTTAATAGGGTTATTAGGCTTTACTGCGGATTCCTCAGCATGGTATGAACAATGACGTCCCTGGCTATTGTCAGTTCCTCCCTGATAACAAAGCCATAGCGCTGGTAAAAAGGCACATTGGCCGGGTTGGAGGACTCCAGATAAGCCGGCATTTGCTGTTGATCACAATGACTGAGTACCGAATCTAACAAGCGACCACCCAGGGATTTTCCTTGCCATTCGGGGACTGTTCCCAATATTGCCAGATACCAGTGCGGCTCTGCTGGATGGTAAGCTTCCATTAATTGTCGCACTTGCACTGCCCGAACAAAGCTGCTGCGAAGCACAACAAGCCCCTGCAGGGCATCAAGTAACAGCGCGTAAATCGAAGGCTTGGGTGCCTCTGGATGCTGCCAGACTGAAACCGCCTGAAAATCATTGACGCTATCAACACGGCCGTGCTGAGCATAACTATTGATAGCCATACCCATGATACCGGCAATACGTTCGGCCCTGCCCTGCCGCTGCGGGAAAATATAGGCCATCACCGGATCATCGGCAAAGGCCCTGCCAAGTGCCAGGCTGGCCTCAGCAAACTGCATAGACTGAACCGTGTTAATTATTACCTTCATAAAGAAAAAACTTCCCGTTATGGTATTTGTAAAAACCAGGGTGACAATTTTTATCCAATGACAAAAAAGGCGGGATGCATACCTACACCCCGCCTGTTCTACTTTTTAAGCCTGTCTTTACAATATTCTACTTGGTTGCAGAAGTGGCCCAGTGAATTTTATCCATCACATCGCTAACACTTAAGCTCGAACCCCTGGCCGGCGGGAATTCTTTCAGACTCTCCAGTTGTTTGCCAACAACCTCCTGTGCAGGCACCATCAAGAACATCCGATCCGCCCACCATTTTGTGTACATGCTGGATTCATAGAGAAACTTTTCGTAAGGATCTCGTCGCAGATTGACGATCAGTGGCCAGCTAGGCGTCTTGTGCCAGGCCGTGGGAAGGTTGCCCCACATCTCGGTAAAGATAATTTTCCACTCACCCACTCGAATAGCGTTCAGGTCGCCATCACCGCTGAAATAGAAGATTTCATTGCGCGTACCATGACCATTACCCTTGGTCAGCAGATCCATCTGGTTATAACCATCGAGATGCGCCTTGAACTTCTTACCGTCGGCCTTGACACCGCCTTTCTTCAACTTTGCCTGGATACCAGTATCCTTGCCCCCGTTGGCGGCGGCCAGCAAAGTGGGCATCCAGTCCTCGGCAGAAAATATATCATTAATGATAGTGCCCGGTTTGATCTTGCCAGGCCAGCGCACCAGTTGCGGAATACGGAAACCGCCCTCGTTGGTCAAGCCTTTCTCACCTCTCCAGGGATGGTTACCACCCTGGGGCCAAGTGAATATCTCAGCGCCGTTATCCGTTGACCAGATAACAATGGTATTGTCGGCGACATCCAGTTCGTCGAGTTTGTCGAGCAGGGCACCGGTGACATAATCCAGTTCGGCCATGCCATCAGCGAAGATACCATTGCCGGTCTTGTTCTTGTATTTCTCCGACAGGTGAATCCATACGTGGTTGCGGGTGGAAACATGCCACAGGAAGAACGGCTCACCCTCACTGGACGCCTTGTTCTTCTCCACCGCTCGCTCGATGAAATCGAGTGAACGTGCCAGCAGGTCTTCTTCAATAGTCTCCATGCGCTTTTTAGTTA
>JAUXHA010000145.1 GCA_030621845.1 Spongiibacteraceae bacterium | reverse complement strand
TCCCAGGTATAACCCATGGCTCCGTGTACCTGCATACAATTTTGCGCCGCCAGATCCGCCGCCGCACAGGCCGCCAATTTGGCATGGGAGACATTCACACTGGCGTTTGATAAATCATGGGCAATGGCATAAGCCGCACGATAAACCGGTGCCTTGGCATATTCCCAACGCACGGCAATATTCGACATATGATGCTTAACCGCCTGGAAAGAACCAATCGGCTTGCCAAATTGATTGCGTTCACTGGTGTATTGCACCGAGATATCCATCATCCTGTGGGTCAGTCCCAGGGCTTGCGCGGCGCAGGCCAGGGCACCGCGATTAATGGTGGCTTCGATCAGGGCTGCACCCTCTTCACCACTGGCGACACAGCTATCCGCACTGGCTGTCCAGTCAACACTGAATAATTTTCGTGAGGGATCAACGGATTCGTTATAGCTTAAGGTCACTTTATCTGCGGTCAGGGCATGGATTTCATTACCGCTTTGCAGTAACAGTAAATCGGCCACATGGGCATCTTCAATGAATTGGTTTTCTTCCAGGCCAACAGCCACTATTGCTTCACCCGCTGCGATCCTCGGCAACCACTCGGCTTTCAGCTTATCGTCCAGGGCGTTGAGCAAGGGTACTGCCACTAACACCGTTTGCACCAGTGGTTCGGGCAGTGCCACATAACCACATTCCTGTGCCAGCAAAACGAAATCAATTTCGTTCATGCCCAGACCACCGAACGCCTCTGGCACCGTCATGCCGACTAAACCCAGCTCGGTTAATTGCGTCCACAACTCATCGCTGCGACCGGAGTCAGTTTTCCAGCTACCGCGAATTTTTTCCGGGGTGATTTCATTGATTAAAAAATCACGCACCGAATCCTGGAATAACAGTTGATCTTCAGTAAAAGTAAAATCCATGACTGGCCTCTTATCTTGGCATGCCAAGCATACGCTCGGCGATAATATTACGTTGCACTTCGTTGGTACCGGCATAGATTGGTCCGGACTGGGCAAACAGCCAACCATCCAGCCAACTGCCAACACCCTGGGCATCGGGGGCATGGGGCAATAATTCAGCACGGGCACCAAGAATACTCATCGCAGTGGCGTGCATTTGCCGATCCATTTCTGACCAAAAGATTTTATTGGTGGAAGACTCGGCACCGATTTTTCCGCCCTTAATCAAGCGACAAGCCGTTTGGTAGGTGGATAAACAATAGGCCTCCGCATCGAGATAAGCCTTGATTACCGCATCGCGAATCGCCGGATCGCGATCGGCGGTTTTTTGATTTTCCTTATACAGCTCCACCAGTCTGCGGGCAGTTTCCTGAAAACGTGCAGGAGAGCGCAACATCAAACCCCGCTCAAAACCGGCCGTGGCCATCGCCACTTTCCAGCCTTCACCCTCACCACCCAAACGCCGGTTAACCGGCACTTTGACATCATCGAAAAAGATTTCAGCGAAACCCGGCAGGCCATTAAGCTGGGGGATGGGGCGAACGGTAATGCCGTCCAGATCAAGTGGCACCAGGATAAAGGTTAGCCCGCGATGACGCTCTGAATCCGGGTCGGTACGGAACATGCCAAAACACTGGTCTGCCCACACCGCACGGGTCGACCAGGTTTTCTGGCCGTTAATAATGTAGTGCTCGCCGTCTTCGGTTAATTCTGCCTTGGCGCGAATCGCCGCCATATCGGAACCGGCATTGGGTTCAGACCAACCCTGGGCCCAGACTTCGGTACCGTTGGCCATCTTCGGCAGGATATCGGCTTTTTGCTCGTCGGTGCCGTATTCCATCAAGGTGGGCCCGAGCAGGAAAATACCATTCTGGTTAACCCGCAATGGCGCTTTCGCCTTGTAGTACTCATCTTCAAAAATTAACCATTGAATCAAATCGGCATCGCGCCCACCCAATTCCGATGGCCAGGTCACCATCCCCCAACGGCCTTCATTCAATTTAGCTTCCCACTCGCGATGCTGCTGGAAACCCTCTTTAGTATCGAAAGTTTTCAGTGGTTCACTGGGAACATTCGCTACCAGCCAACTGCGAACTTCTTCGCGAAAGGCTTTATGCGCTTCAGTATAAGCAAGATCCATAATTATTTATCCTCGAATTTCGCGTCACGTTTACCGACAAAAGCATCGCGCGCTTCCTGGGAATCACCCATGGTATAAGCCTCATAGGTAAAACCCTGCTCCAACCGATACTTATCTTCCAGGTTGCCGTCTTCGATACCGGTCAGGGCCTCTTTGGCAAGGCGAACCATGGCGGGTGATTTAGTCGCAATGGTAGCGGCAATTTCACGGCAGTTAGCCAGCACTTCATCGCGGGGAACCACACGTTCAATCGCACCCAGGCGATAGGCCTCCGCGGCATCAATAAACGCACCGGTGAAATACATATAACGCACTTTCTGCACCGGAAACATACGTTGCAAATGCGCACCGCCACCCATGGCACCGCGATCTATTTCCGGCACGCCGAAACGGGTACAATCAGAAGCGACGATAATATCCGCGGCGCCACTGATACCAATACCGCCACCCAGCACAAAACTGTGCAGGCCAACAATGACCGGTTTTGGATTCAGGTGAATAGCCTGGAACGTGTCGTAATTACCCCGATTCACTTTCAGGATGGCGCTGCTGTCAGCAGCCAACTCCTTGATATCCACGCCGGCACAAAAGCCCTTGCCTTCGGCGGCAACGATAATCGCCCGCACAGCATTGTTTTCACCCAGTGCATTAATTTCATCGGCAATAGCAAACCAGCCGGCGCTGTCAAAAGCATTAACTGGCGGCGCATTGAGAATCAATTCGGCGATGCCGTTTTCAATAGTCACTGTAAAAGGTTTGGACATAATAACTCCTCGTGGGCTCCGAAGCTTAAGCGCCGGACGATAACTTCGCCAATACACTCAAGCGCTGCTCTGCTTCAGCAACAATACTGTTAATAATCTCTTCACAGCTCAATAACTCGCCAATCACACCAGCGACCTGACCAGAGGGCAACACACCTTCATCGGGGCTACCGTCAACCATCGCCTTCTGGATAATCATCGGTGCATTGGCCGACATAATGGCCTGGGCCGGTGTCATCTCGCCCTCTTTCGACATCGCAATGGCCGACTTTAACAAACCAAAAATACTGGCACCGGTATGCTTGCGAAATTTTAAACCATTAATTAATGCGATGATTAATTTTTTCGGCGCACTGGCCTTTTCGAGTTCGCGGAGCATTCGGTTCATAATCATTCGCTGGGGTAAACCGTCCATCGCCCTGGATACGATAATCTCCGAAGGGTTATTACAGTCCACATAGCGATTCTTGGTGATCTCAGGCACCGGCGCTTCCAGTGTCATCAAAAAACGCGTACCCATGGCAATGCCTTCAGCACCCCAGGCCAGCGCTGCCACCAGGCCTCGACCATCTTTAAAGCCACCGGCTGCAACCACCGGCACTTTGCCAGCAACAGCATCGACAACCTGCGGTATTAGTAAGGAGGTCGGTACGGAACCGGTATGGCCGCCGCCTTCACCGCCCTGCACGGTTACCACATCGGCACCCATTTCAATCGCCTTGAGCGCATGTTTGGGCAGGCCAATAGTAGGCATGCACACCACACCATTATCTTTCAGTCGACTGACCATATCCTTACCCGGAGAGCGTGAGTAGCTCACCGCTTTCACCCCATGCTTGATCACCAGTTCCACAATCTCAGCCGCATTGGGCTGGTACATGTGAAAGTTCACCCCGAAATTTTTATCGGTCAGGGCTTTGGTAGCAAGAATATCGCGCTCCATTTCCTCGGGAGGAATGGTCGCACCGGCGAGAAAACCAAAGCCGCCGGCATTACAGGTGCCCGCCGTCAGTTTCGGGTCGGCAACCCAGCCCATCGCCGTTTGCACGATGGGGTATTGGCACCCCAGTAGTTCTGTTAGTTTTGTTTGAAGCATTGTAGTCTCCGCGAGACGCGAGATGTGAGGCCCAAGACGCTAAGGCGCAAAGCGTCTAATCGTCTCCCGTCCAGCATCTAGCCTCTATTGCCTTTCGGATTATCCTTGAGCTGCCTGGAACGCACATCTTTAGGATCCAGTTCGCGAATAATCGCCAGCTGCTCTTCGGTAGGCGTCGGCGTAATCGGCACACTGTCCGGAATACACAGTTCAAAACTGGTGTTTTCCACCACCTGTTCGGCAGTAATACCGGGATGCAAGCTGACCAAACGCACCTGGTGATCGGGGCCGCCGAAATCCAGCACACATAAATCGGTGAGGATAATACGGATATCGATATCGTCCATGGTGTAACCCTTGGGCAAGCGCTCCGGGTTATAACCAATGGAGTTGACCAGGTCACACTCGCCGTCAACAAAGACGCGAGTATTGTGCGAGGGTACAAACAGTGAATTACCGTGGCTAATCGAGTTACCTGGCAGGCCGCGCACACCCAGCATCTGGATCTTCGGTGATTCATAAGTGCCGCCCAGGGCAGAGATATTCGCCTGGCCAAACTTATCAATCTGGGTTGGGCCGATCATGGCGTGGCGCTTGCCACTCCAGACATTATCAAAGATGCGGGTAAAACCCATCCAGGTCTCGGACTTTTGCCCCTGGTGGGAGCTGCGACCGGAGATCGGATTGGGCTCGGACAATAAGTACGCCTCGGAGTCCGTCATCATTAAATCGGTATTAAAGGTTTTCATGGCCAGGCTGGCGGCAAGGCGAGGGATGACACCGATGCCGGTGGCCAGTACTTCGCCGTCGTTGCGGAAGGCTTCTGCGCCGGCAACAATCATTAACTCGGCCAGGCTGTAATCTGTAGCGGGAGTACTCATAATTTTTCTCCAATTTTTCCTTCTGTCATCCCCGCAAGGCGGGAACCCAGAAAATGTTTATTGGGTCCCCGCCTTGCGGGGATGACGATAAAAAGCTTTGGGGACAGGTTTAACCTGCCGCCAAATCTATTTTTTAATAAACGGGAAGTGGCAGGGCTTTGATGGCATCCAGACCACCGACCAACTGCTGGTATTGTTCTTCCGTTTTACCATTGATGTACTTATCGGCATACACCGCAAAGCCACCTTCTTTAGCGCTGGCATTGTACTCTTTGGTATGGGGTACATCGAAACCGTAGGCCGGACTACAGGACGTCGGATGAGCACCACCGGGAATATGCACCACACCGGTAGTCAGTGAACGCTCCCAGAACACATAGCGGGCCTCGTCACCCTGGGCGAAGTAATCGGTATC
>JAUXHA010000012.1 GCA_030621845.1 Spongiibacteraceae bacterium | reverse complement strand
TGAAACCCGGCTTGAAGAAAAGGTGACAGTGTTTGTTGAAATCTGTTCGGCTTCTGTTGATGACAGTTCACCCGCCAACGTCATTATTTGTAATAGTCTGGACATTTCAGCCAATGGTATCCAGGTTAAAATGGACGAAACAGTTCCCATCGGCAGTATCCTGCGACTATTTGCCGAACTACCCGACAGTAAAAAAGCGCTCCACCTTATTGGTGAGGTGAAATGGGTCACTGAGGAAGACCAGCAGTTCAATATTGGCTTTGAACTCTATGACGCTGAAAACAGCGATATTATCGGTTGGAAATCCGTCATTGCTGCCATACTAAAAGACTAACGGCAACAGCCCCATACAACACCGCACTTCCCACCTCTCCCTCCCCAGGATCAACATCAAAGGAGTTTCCCTTCCTTCATTTTTCAACATCGCTGTGAAGCTGGCCGTTTTGATCCCTGAAAATGACGCGGTTACGCCCATCTGATTTAGCCTGATACAGACACTCATCAGTGAGCTGAATTAATTGCCGATCCTGGTCATGATGCTGGATGCTCAAACAGGCAACACCAATGCTGACTGTCACAAATTGAGAAATTTTCGACTCGCCGTGCAGAATATGCAGTTTTTCAATTTTTTTCCTGAGCTTTTTCGCTTGCTCAAAGATAAGTTCGGCATTGCTTCCGGCGGCAAAAATTACCGTAAACTCTTCGCCGCCATAACGCGCAGCGTGCTCATCTGCTCGACGAAAACTTTTATCGACTCGCTGGGCAATTTTACGCAGGGCGGTATCGCCCTGTAAATGACCGTAGCAATCGTTGTATTTTTTAAAATAATCAATATCCACCAACAACAAACTCACCAACTGCCCGGTTCTCGATGCCTGCCGGATAATATTGCTAAATTGATGATTGAAATAGCGACGATTGGCTATTCCCGTCAACTCATCCACTTCGGAGAGAATTTGCAACTGGGAGTTCGCTTCCAGCAAACGTTGCTGGCTGCTCTTTTGCTGCAGGGCACTGGCTAACATATCAGCGATCAGTTCAAAAGGCGCGATATTTTCACCCAGAAAATGCTCACGATCACCGCACACAAGCATGCTGACAATACCGTGCACCTTGCCATCAAAATGAATCGGTAACAGCAGCAGGGCAGTGATGCCCTGTTGCTGGAAAAAATCCCTTTCGCCAACAGCCTCATCACTAAAGTCAGCAGGGCCTAGCACGCG
This sequence comes from Spongiibacteraceae bacterium, assembly GCA_030621845.1. Classification (GTDB taxonomy): domain Bacteria; phylum Pseudomonadota; class Gammaproteobacteria; order Pseudomonadales; family Dasaniaceae; genus JAUXHA01. Next base: position 36,884 of record JAUXHA010000012.1, on the reverse strand, counting down.
CAGCGAAAGCGCTTTTTCCAGTTTTTTCCTTATCCAGCAAAGATGATGAAAATCCAGCGTTTGCCAAAGCTGGTTCTGTTCATCCTCACCGGCCTCATACCACTCAATGGCGTGCTTAACAAAGCGATGCTGTTCATCCCACAACCACAGATGGCAGCTATCCACGGCACAAACTGTCCCCACTCGCTGCAATGAATAACGGATAGCCTCATCGATCTGCTCCGCGGGCAAATTAATAAACCCCGTCGATAACTCCGTCAACTCACGCTCTAATCGCTCCCGGAAAACCAGTGTGCCATGTTCCTGACCAAACCCCTGTAATGACGTTTTCCCTGCCCCTCGCTGCCAGTGACGAAAAACCAACACGCTACCTGTAGCAACCAGGGCAAACTGCCCGATGGTGAAGAAAAATCCCGTCGCAGCTAAAACACTGCCCAGTAACATTGAAGCCAGCGAAGTAAGCAGCAGCCATATTGCCAGGTGAAGGAAGAGCTTTGCTATCGAACTATTTTTCAAATGCCTGACCTGTTTTATCCAGGAGCCTCACTATAACTCCCCGCTTACTGACCAAATCGCGCGCCGCCCTCATCGAGGTAACGCCGCTCTTCCATTGTACTCTCTCGCCCCAACAGTGTATTGCGATGCGGAAAACGACCAAACAACAGAATGATATCACGATGTTTTCGCGCAAAATCCAGACTATTTCTTATATTACCTTTAAATGAGCGGGGAACTTCAGCCAACAAACGCTCAAAAAGCGCTACACAATGCTGCTGATCGCCTAGTGATTCCGAATGCTCTAATGGCATATAGAGAAAACTGCGCTCTACTATAGACAAAGACGTTTCGAAACCCCCGTCCAGTGCCAGGGCCAATGCGGCTCTAGCCTGCTCATCGCCAGCAAATGCGCGGGCTGAACCGCGATAAATATTTCTGGGAAATTGATCCAACAGAATAAGCAACGCCATACAGGCGTCCGGGCTTTGTTGCCAGGCCGATAACTCACCCGCCAATGCCTGCACAACAAGGTTTCCAAAGCGCTGTAGAATGTCATTATCAAGCTTTTGCCCCCCACCATACCAACGCCTGTGCTGCTCACGCCAGTCAGGATCATTTTTTGAGTCACCAAACCAGAAATCAAGCAGCTCTTTCACCTGCCTATTGTCTTTGCCAAGCGACATGCACACCCCAGGAGTCAATACACCGTAGCAGGCAGCTTAACCCAATCCCTCCTTGTACCGGAAGGGCAGCGCTATTAAACTGCCCCTGCTTGTCACGCATGACCAAATTGTAGCACTCTGTATGGGAGACTATTTTGCCAGATCAGTTCAGCGAACGCCTCAGCCTACTCTCTGAGCCCGCCATCAATCCTCTGCTCAAAGGCATTCAGCGCGGCATTGAAAAAGAGAGCCTGCGGATTAGCCCATCGGGAAAACTTGCCCAAACTGCTCATCCTGAAGGACTTGGCTCACCATTAACACACCCGGCAATCACCACCGACTTTTCTGAAGCGCTACTGGAACTGATCACGCCAGTGACAACCGATATTCAAGGCAATCTCGACCTGCTGAATGATGTGCACCGCTTTGTGTACTCGCAGCTCAAAGACGAACAATTGTGGAGCGCAAGCATGCCCTGCGTGATGGAAGGCGATGACAATATTCCCGTCGCTCGATACGGCAGCTCCAACGTCGCGCAGATGAAAACCGCATACCGCTTCGGTCTGGGTAATCGCTACGGTCGCCTGATGCAGACCATAGCCGGCATACACTATAACTTTTCATTACCAGACAATCTGTGGGATGCATTACAGGCACAGGACATGGATCGCCGACCCCGGCAAGACTATGTCACCGATGCCTATTTCAAACTGATTCGTAATTTTCGCCGAACCTCATGGCTACTGGTTTATTTATACGGCGCGTCACCCGCTGTCTGCAAAAGTTTTCTGAAGGGGCGAGAGCATCAACTGCAAGCCTTCGATGCAGGCAGTTTGCATCTACCCTATGCCACCGCCTTGCGCATGGGCGATCTCGGCTATCAAAGCAACGCCCAACAGACGCTGAATATTTGTTATAACAGCCTGGACAATTACACCGAAACCCTGCGTAAAGCCATCACTGAATCCCACCCGGACTATGAATCCATAGGGGTTAAGGTGGACGATCAATATCAACAATTGTCTACCGCACTGCTACAGATTGAAAATGAATTTTACAGTCCTATCCGCCCCAAACGTGTCACTCGTTCTGGTGAAACACCGTTGGGCGCACTCAGGAACCAGGGCGTAGAATATATTGAAGTCCGCTGTATCGATGTGAACCCTTATTTACCGCTGGGCATAGATGCCGACCAAATTCGTTTTATCGATTGCTTTCTACTTTACTGCCTGTTCGAGCGCAGCCCACTCTGTGACGACGATGATCGCCAGCGAATCAATAGCAATTTTGACAATGTCGTTAATCGAGGCCGCGACCCCGGCCTGTTATTGGAAACCAGCAAAGGCAGCACCGGCCTGGCTAACTGGGGTTATCAGCTGATGGACGGCATAGAGAAAATTGCCGCGCAACTGGATCGGGCACACGGCGGCACCGATTACTCCCGTGTCTGCCAGCAACAAAAAGCTAAGCTGGCGGACCCACAACTGACACCTTCAGCAAAAATCCTTGCCGACATGTCCGCACAGGGAAAACCTTTTTTCCTTCTCGCCATGGATTTAACCCGTCAACACGAGCAATATTTCAGGGGCAAGCCACTGCCCACAGCGCAGCAAAAAAAGTTTATTGAACAGGCAAAACACTCTTTCGAAAAACAACACGCCATAGAAAAAGCCGACTCAATCAGCTTTGATCGCTACCTTGAACAGTACTACCGACAATACCAGCAACTGTGAACTACCTCGCTCACTTTCATTTAAGCGATGGTGATGAAGGCCTGCTAATAGGCGCGCTACTAGGGGATCATGTGAAAGGGCCGCTGCGGGGGCAGTACCCCTTAAGCTGGGAGCAAGGAATACGACTGCACCGCAGTATAGACGCCTATACCGACCAGCACGCCGAGATAAAACAGGCGCAGCAATTATTTGACCCTGAATACCGCCGTTACTCAGGCATCATGCTCGACGTGATGTTTGATCATTTCCTCAACCAGCACTGGCATCATTTTCACCCGCTGGCACTGACAACTTTCAGCCAGCAGGTATACCAGCTTATTACCTCCACCGACCAACTGCCCGAGAATGCACAGCGACAAGCCAGTAATCTGGCCCGTTATGACGTACTGGTCAACTATCAACACTGGCAAACCATTGAAGTCGCCCTGGAACACATTGGACAGCGACTTCGTCGCAGTAATCCATTGGCCCATTCCGGCGGACAGCTACAGCAACACAGTGATACATTGGAACAGATTTTCCTGCGTTTTTATCCACAACTGCAACAGCATGCCAATGCGCAACGTGAAAAGTACCTGCTGGAATAAGCCACTACAACCTTGAGCCCGCCCGCTCTTTCCCCTACTGTACGATGAAGACCTTAAGGAAGCACCATGACAGCAATCAATCACCGACAACGCTGCGCCATCATTGTCATCACTGTGATCGGGATGATGGCTTACGGCCTCTATACACAATACGTTGATGGTCTCGAACCCTGTCCCTTGTGTATGACCCAGCGCTTCTTTTATTGCCTGATCGGCGGCTTCGCTTTATTGGGCCTGCTGCATAACCCAGCCGCCACTGGTAACAAAATCTACGCTGTACTAATGGCGCTGGCGGCAGTGGGCGGCATTAGCAGTGCCGGGCGGCAAGTCTGGCTGCAGCACCTGCCACCCGAGCAGGTTCCAGCCTGCGGCCCCAGCCTCGAATACATGCTACAGGCATTTCCCTTCACAGAAACCTTAAAAACACTGATGATGGGGGATGGCAATTGCGCCGAAGTGGTCTGGAGCTTCATCGGACTAAGCATGGGCGAATGGTCGCTGCTATTTTTTATCGCCTTCTTTGCCGGGGCTGTTTGGCACTTCATCAGTGCTTCGGACTAGGCCATGCTGCGCGGTTTATTGATTCTGCTCATTTTCCAGTGTCTGGGCGAAATCATCAAAAGCACCACCCAACTATTTTTGCCCGGCCCGGTCATCGGCATGTTATTGCTATTAATTGCCCTGAGCCTGCGCGGGCAATCCGTCCCCCTGCAGCTGAGCAAAAGCAGCCAACTGCTTATTCGCTACCTGCCGCTAATGTTTTTACCCCCGGCCGTCGGTATTTTTTTCCTCGGCGAAGCATTTAATGATCAGTGGCCCGCCATCATCGGGGCACTGCTAATCGGCACCTTTCTCTCGTTGCTGTTTAATATTTTGTTGATGCAATACTTATCCAGGAAGTCACCATGATGCCCTGGCAAAATGATTTCCTCCTCAGCCCTCTTTTCGCCATCACCCTGACACTGGGCGCTTACCAGCTGGGCAGTTACTTATATCAACGCAGTGGCCACTTCCCGCTGTTACACCCAACGCTCAGTGGTGCCATCGCAGTAGCAGCTTTACTCGCCAGTGCCGACCTCGATTACCTGCATTATGTTCAAGCTAACCAACTACTGGTCTTTTTCCTCGGCCCGGCCACGGTTTCTCTCGCCATACCACTGTATCAGCAATACCACCTGATTCGGCGTATGATCAAGCCCATCCTCGTCACCCTGATTGCCGGGGCAAGCTTTGCCTCAATCTCGGCGCTGTGTATTGCTTACTGGCTTGGCGGCAACACACAAACCCTGCTCTCACTGGCGTCAAAGTCAGTGACCACACCCATTGCCATAGGTATCACCAGGGAGATCCACGGACTGGAGGCACTGGCGACCGGCGCCGTAGTTATGACCGGTGTCATCGGATTGTGTATAGCGCCATTTTTATTTCGCTGGCTAAAAGTAGACGACCCAAAAATATGGGGCTTCTGCATGGGTATTTCGGCCCACGGCGTAGGCACAGCACGCGCTTTTGAATTGAATACAACCGCGGGTACTTTTTCCAGCCTGGCGCTCTGTCTAACGGGAACATTCAGTGCGATTGCTATTCCCTTTGCGGTCACTTTAATCAGGAATTTCTATTAATTTTCGCACGGCGAAGAATACAAAAACTTTAATTTTTTTGACTCCGCAATAAGTCGTGAAATAACTGCTTGCGCTTACAGCTAAGCTCACTTATATTCCCACTTGAAACAGCAGGCGCTAGCCTGCTAAAAAATAATTAAAACTATCACGGTTTATTGTCGAACACACAACAAACCACACAAAGTAAAGAGGTGAGGGCAGGCACATGTTGGAGACATGCTCAAAAGAAGAACGCTGGGCTGGCGTTGAAGAAATCATTGAACGCTGGTTACAAGCGCGACAAGCATTAATTGTCGAATTCTGCGCTGTTAGTGGTGTCCATCAATACACACCCAATACCCCGCGCTCCAAACTGCGGCTGCAAAAATTCAGTCAACTACTGGTGGATTATGTGTCAGTTGGCCATTTTGAAGTTTACTACCAGTTAATCCGCGAAGCCGAAGAATTCCGCGATGGCAGCGACCAGCTCGGCAAGGCACTACTGCCGCTGATCAGCGAAAGCACTGAAGACGCACTGAGCTTTAACGACAACTATGCCACCGCAGACTGTGACAAGATCACTCCCGGCTTGTCTGAAAACCTATCCAAACTGGGTGAAACCATGGTCTCCCGCTTTGATATCGAAGACCAACTAATAGACGCCTTACACAACGCCCATGCCGAGCAAGTCGCTTAATCATCCTCCCGAAAAACAAAAAAGGGCTAGCAATCAATGCTAGCCCTTTTTTTATGCTGCCGGTAATTACTTAGCCGGTGCTTCTTCAGCCGCCTTAATGGAAATCAATTCAACATCAAATACCAGAGTAGCATTGGGGCCAATCGGGCCGCCACCGGTACCACCGGGTCCATAGGCCAGATCGGAGGGAATAAATAACGCCCACTTGGAACCCACCGGCATCAATTGCAGCGCCTCGGTCCAACCCGGAATCACCCCATTAACCGGAAAGCTCACCGTAGCACCACGCTGATAGGAACTATCGAACTCGGTACCATCAAGCAATTTACCACTGTAATGAACCTCAACGGTATCCGTCGCTGAAGGTTTCTCGCCAGCACCCTCTGTAATCACCTTATACTGGAGGCCTGACTCCAGGGTAACCACCCCTTCCTTCGCGCCGTTCTCCAGCAGGAAGGCCTTACCTTCTGCCAGGTTTTGATCTGCCACTTGCTCCAGCTCCGCTTGCTGGGCCGCCACTTGTTGCTGCTGGAAGGCCTGCATTTCTGCCATGATTTCGTCTTTGGTCATCTGCAGCTCGGCGCCCTCAATCGCATCTTTCATCCCGGCAGCAAAGGCATCGGCATCTATTTGCATGTTATCTTGCGTGATCCGCTCTCCTAAACCAACGCCCATTCCATAACTGACACGCTTCTCTTCAGTGTCCAGCACAGTACCCAGCTCAGGCGTACTATCCACTTCGGAGGCAGGGGGCTCACAGCCCATCAATACCACACTGGTCACGGCAATAAGTAAAAGTTCTTTTTTCATTGAATTTCCTTAGAATAATTATCAGCCAAGGGTTGCAAGCCCATCAACACACAGATCGTCACAAACACCTACGCGCTTATCAATCGCAGGCTATATTACTACTGTTAGCCCATATAACAACAGCAAGCTATTCACAAAAATCTTTCACAACAAGCTGTATAGCGCTAAGCGGTCTATACTATTCTCTGGTAAAATTGCTGAGCTTCTGAATCGACCTTATTTTAAACCGTGCAAAAGGTTATGGAAAAATGCCTGCTACAAACAATAAAACCGATAAAAAACAAATAGATAACAGTGTTCCTGGGCTGGAAAAACAACTCCTTACGCTGCAAACCAAGCTGGCGAAAGCCAGAACTGATGAGCTCGCACGGAGCAGTAAAGCCACCAAAAAAGCCTCCGAACAGGCCGCCAAATACAAAACTCAGCTGGCCACTGCCGGAAAAAAGCTGGCAACTGCAGAGAAAACCGCCAAAAAGAAGTCATCTTCTACCAATAAACAACGTTTAAATAACGCCGAAAAACAAGCCTCTGCTGCCCGAAAAAATTTGGATCATGCCCTGGATCAACTTGATCAGGCCAAAACCCGACAGGCCGAGCTAAAGCAGGCTATAGCAACAGCCAAAATCGTCGCACAGGCGATTAAGGCACTGGACATAGCCGTGATTGCTGAACCCAAACCCGCCGCCGCCAAAGTGGCCAGTAAAAAACCAGCCACTAACGCGAAAACCATTGCGCCCAAACCCGCAACCGCCAAAAAAGAATCAAAACAAACACCGGCTCCCGCAGTAAAAGCCAAAGCCGTTGCACCCAAGCCCAAACCCGCACCGGAACCCGACATCAGGCACTATGATTTTGAGGATGAGCGACCCAAAAACCCCGCCGGCATTCGCAGCCTGTTCGATATCTAACCGCCAGCGCAAAGTAATTTCTCCCCGGCACATGCTCAACTGCTGTGGCATCACCCCAGCTGGCAAGGCATAATGCGGCGCCATGATTAAACTCGATGCCATCAGCCTACAACGGGGTAGTAAGCCACTGCTAGAACAAGCCAGTGCTGTTTTTCACCCAAAACAAAAAATCGCCATTATCGGTGCCAATGGCAGCGGTAAATCCAGCCTGTTCCAACTACTACTGGGCAAACTCCCCGTAGACGAAGGCGAACTCAGCGTACCCTCTGGCTGGCATATAGCCCACATGGCCCAGGAAATCAGTGCCATCGATCGCAATGCGCTTGATTATGTAATGGATGGCGATCAGCAATTACGCGACATCGAATCCCGGCTCAAGCACGCCGAGGACAACGAAGACCATCATCAACTGGCACAACTCCACCAACAACTCGACAGTATCGACGGCTATAACGCCAGGGTACGTGCCGAGCAATTAATGCAGGGACTGGGTTTTGCCATTGATGATACCGACAAACCGGTAAACAGCTTTTCTGGTGGCTGGCGAATCCGGCTCAACCTGGCCCAGGCATTGATGTGCCCTTCCGACCTCTTATTACTGGATGAGCCCACCAACCACCTCGATATTGATGCCACCCTGTGGCTGGAGCAATGGCTACAACGCTACCCCGGCACCCTGGTACTGATTTCCCACGACCGTGATTTTATCGACAGTGTCTGCGACATTATCGCCAACATCGAACACCGCAAACTACTCAGCTATCGCGGCAATTATTCTGCTTTTGAGCGGCAACGCGCAGAGCGACTGTCGCAGCAACAAGCCAACTTTGAAAAGCAGCAACGACGGGTCGCCGAAATCCACAGTTTCGTTAATCGTTTTCGTGCCAAGGCAACCAAGGCGCGACAGGCTCAGAGCCGCCTAAAAGAACTGCAACGCATGGAGCTGATTGCGCCCGCACATATTGACTCACCCTTTAATTTCAGCTTCCCCGAACCGGAGCGTTTTTCTGACCCCCTGCTTAACTTTAGTCACGCTGAGCTGGGGTATCCGCAATCACCTGTTATTCACCAACTCAACCTGAGCATCCACCCCAATTCGCGCATTGGCTTGCTAGGTGCCAATGGCGCAGGTAAATCCACGCTGATTAAATCACTGGCCAATGAATTGGCCCTGATCAGCGGTGAACGCATCGAAGGCGAACATCTAAAGTTGGGTTATTTCAGCCAACATCAAATGCAGGCATTGGATTTACAAGCCAGCCCCGCCCTGCACCTGCAACGCCTGTCCCCCAAAGCCAGCGAGCAAAGCATCCGCAATTTTCTCGGCGGCTTTAATTTCAACGGTGATATGGCACTGGAGACTATTGAAAATTTTTCCGGCGGTGAAAAAGCGCGCCTGGCGTTGGCTATCGTGGTCTGGCAAAAGCCAAATTTATTACTACTGGACGAACCGACTAACCACCTGGACCTGGAGATGTGCCACGCACTCACAGTTGCACTACAGGCATTTACCGGTGCCGTCATCCTGGTTTCCCACGATCGGCACCTGTTGCGTAATACCGTCGACCAATTATTACTGGTTCATGACGGCGTGGCAGAAAACTTCGAAGGTGATCTTCAGGATTACACTCGCTGGCTACTCAGCGGCGACAGCAAAATTGCTCAAAACAACTCTTCCGCCAAGACATCCAATATCGACAAGAAGTTGCAAAGACAGCAAGCCGCTGAAGCCAGAAAGAAATTACAACCGATCAATAAATCTATTGCCAGGATCGAAAAAAATATCGATAAAAACAGCGACGAATTATCCAGCCTGGAACAATCCCTGGCTGAATCTTCGCTCTACGAAGAAGACAATAAAAACCAGCTACAACAATTATTACAGCAACAGGGCAAGCTAAAACAACAGGGCGATGAGCTCGAAGAACAGTGGCTAGCATTGCATGACGAACTGGAGGCAATAGCTGGGCATTGACAAAACAACAGACCAGTTTAACAATCAACCCCATAAACTCAGCAGCAGCGAGTACGAAATGAACAAAGCATTCAAAACCCTGGTCGCGCTCAGCCTGAGCATATTATTCACCGCCTGCGCCGACCAGGAAACTCAAAAAAACAATGAAGCCATTGTTAACATGAGCAGCTGTGAAAAAATCCAGGCGCTAATCGGTGCCCATAAAGATCAATTTAAACAGATTCGCTATGCCAGGCAAACCACCAACAGAATGGACATATGGCGCACCCGCTATCACCTGATTGGCGATCGCTGCCAAATATGGGACTGGGGCTCAGGAAACACCGACTATGTCTGTAGTCTTATTGCGCCCGAACAGGAACTGGCCGAACAGCGTTATGAAAAAGCAAAACAGACTACCCGCGAATGTCTGGACTCAAGCTGGCAACTTACCGAACAAGCACGAAAAGTTGGTCAGGGCAGCAAAGCAGTCTACGCACAACAAGGCAATAATACCGTGGTCGCCACTCATGTGGTAAAAATACGAGGACTATTTAATACTGAGTGGATAACCTATTATTTTGTTGGCGACAGAAATGACCAACTCTAAAATCCCGGCCTAGCGATTAAATCTTCGTAGCAACCGCCCAACGCTTCACCCATCGAGGCACAACCACCCTCCAATCCCGGACACCCACACATTGCAAACACCCTCCAATTTCGGACACCCACACATTGCCATTGACAATGTGTCACTGAAGGATTAATTTGATCGAACATTCATTCACATAAGGATTGTGTGATGCCCAGACCAAGGAAGGCACTGGTTTCCCTCGAAACTACCCCTTATTACCATTGTTCCTCGCGCTGTGTTCGTCGCGCTTTTCTATGCGGTGAAGATCCCATCTCAGGACAATCTTTCGAACACCGTCGCCAGTGGATTGAACATAAGTTGCTATTTCTGGCAGAGGTTTTTGCCATCGACTTGTGCGCCTATGCAGTGATGCATAATCACTATCATGTGGTGTTATTTGTCGACAAGGACAGCGCACAAAACTGGAATAAACGGGATGTAATTAGCCGCTGGCATCGGCTCTTTAAAGGTAATCACTTCAGTCAACGTTATCTCAAGGGTGAATTACTTAGCACTGCTGAGCTGGCAATTGTGGATGAATTTATTGATCTCTGGCGGGCCAGGTTGATGGATATTAGCTGGTTTATGCGCATCGTTAATGAGGGCATTGCCCGCCGATCAAACAAGGAAGATCACTGTAGCGGACGCTTCTGGGAGGGTCGCTTTGACAGCCAGGCACTACTTGATGAAAAAGCTCTTATCGCCTGTGCCGCTTATGTCGACTTGAATCCCATCCGCGCCCGAATAGCAACAAGTCTAATGGATTCTGAACACACCAGCATCAAACGGCGTAGCCTGCAAGCCAAGCAAGCCGCGCAACCCAATCACCCTAATCAACAGGCCACTGGCCTACTGCCCTGCACTGAAAACGATTCCAGGGGGTTGCCCATTAGGCTCACCGAATATCTGGCACTTGTCGATTGGACAGGGAGAATCATCAGGGAAGGTAAACGTGGTGCCATCACTGAAAACGTACCACCCATTCTTTCCCAATTGAATATCGACCCTAAACACTGGTGCTATCTCTGCCAGAATTTTGAGAGCCGATTTAAGACTCTGGTGGGTGCATCGCAGCACATACAACAGGCCTGCCGGCAACTCGGACAGCGGTGGGCACACGGGATAAAGGCTTGCAGGGAAGTCTTTCCGGATTAATTAATTAAAATTCAAAAAATAAGTTCTATCTTTTTGTAAAGATACGGTTCTTCTATGCCTGCACAACTGATAAAAACGTTTTTACATCGTTTTTAAATAAGAAAAATGCAGTATAGGGGATAGTAAGCTTTATACAGCCAGGATCAATCTCGCTTTCAAGCCAGAATCTTTAAATTAAACAACTTAATCTATGGATGTCTATGTTTAAAACATGGGTGTCTATGTTTAAAATAATCTATGGATGTCTATGTTTAAAATATGGGTGTCTATGTTTGAGATATCAGGAGAATAATTCTCGAAGTTTTTTTCCCGGCTGCTCGGCTCGCATAAATGCCTCGCCGACTAAAAAGGCGTTAACCTGGTGTTCGCGCATGGCGTCAACATCGCTCTGCGAATGAATACCTGATTCTGTGACGACAATTCGGTCAGCGGGGATATGTGCTAATAGTTGGTAGGTGTTTTCCAGTGAGGTTTCAAAGCTATGCAGGTCTCGGTTATTGATGCCTACCAGCTTGTTTCCCAGCGGTAGCGAACGCTCCAGTTCATCACGGTTATGCACTTCAATCAGTACATCCAAGCCGAGCTCAATTGCTGCGGCATTGAGCTCGGCCATTTGCACATCGTCCAGAGCCGCCACAATTAATAAAATACAATCAGCACCCAGTGCTCTCGACTCCAGTACCTGGTAGGGATCGACCATAAAATCCTTACGAATAACCGGTAACGAACAAGCATCCCTTGCCTGCTGAAGATATTCATCAGCGCCCTGGAAAAAATCTATATCCGTCAGCACTGACAAGCATGCCGCCCCACCCTGCTCGTAACTCACAGCAATATCGGCAGGCACAAAGTTTTCGCGAATAACACCTTTGCTCGGAGAAGCTTTTTTAATTTCAGCAATAACAGCAGATTCACCCGCCGCCAATCTGTTTTTTATCGAAGCAACAAATCCGCGACAAGTGGCTTGCCCCTCAATGATTTTCTGTAAATCAGCCAATGTAACCCTTGCCTGGCGCGCAGTGATTTCTTCATATTTTCTGGCAATGATTTTTTTCAGAATGGTCGGCGTGCTCATCGTATTAATTTCCTGCGGCCTTGATCATCTGCGTCACTTCAACCAGTTCTTTTAATTTTTCGCTGGCCGTACCGCTGGCCAATATATCCTGGGCAATCATTACGCCCTGCTCCAGGTTGGAGGCGATATTGGCAGCATAAATAGCCGCCCCTGCATTAAGCGCAACAATATCAGCGGCAGGCCCCTCTTCTCCTTTTAACAAGGCTTTAATCAGTGCCAGACTTTGCTCGGCATTAGCCACCTTCAAACCCGTTAACGGCCTGCGGTTTATGCCAAACTGTTCAGGATTAATCGTATACTCTTTAATTTTTCCATCATGCAATTCGGCCACAAAGGTTTCACTGGCGATACTGATTTCATCCAACCCATCGGCAGAATGTACTACCAATACATGCTCACTACCAAGATCACGCAACACCTCTGCGATCGGCCTCAGCCAGTGCTTACTGAATACACCCAGCAACTGATTGGGAACGCCAGCGGGATTGGTAATTGGACCCAATAAATTAAACAAGGTCCGCGTAGCCAATTCTTTACGTGGACCAATCGCATGCTTCATCGCACTGTGATGATTCAGTGCAAACATAAAACCCACACCAATATTCTCTACACAGCGCGCCACTTCTTCCGCCGTCAAATCCAGTCTCACCCCAGCGGCCTCCAGCAAATCGGCCGCACCACTTTTTGAACTGACACTGCGATTACCGTGTTTAGCCACTTGTCCACCGGCGGCGGCCACCACAAAAGTCGATGCCGTTGACACATTAAAAATACTGGCACCATCACCACCAGTGCCGACGATATCCACCAGATGATCACCACTGACCACAACCGGTATCGCCAATTCACGCATGACCCGGGCGGCACCGCTAATCTCTTCGACTGTTTCCCCCTTCATCCGCAGTGCCACTAAAAAACCGGCAATCTGCGCATCACTGCTTTCACCGGTCATAATCTGGCGCATAACATCAACCATTTGCCCAGTATTCAGTGAACCGCCATCAATCACCTCAGCTATCGCTTCTTTAATATCCATCAAAGCTGAGCCTCCAGGAAGTTTCGCAATAAATCGTGGCCATGATCCGTGAGGATTGATTCCGGATGAAACTGTACACCCTCAACCGCCAGTGTTTTATGGCGCACACCCATGATCTCATCGATTTCGCCGCTGTCGGTTTGCGTCCATGCGGTTACTTCCAGACAATCGGGCAAGCTTTCTTTTTCAATCACCAGGGAGTGATAACGCGTGGCATCAAAGGGGTTGCTTAAGTCCTTAAATACCCCCTGGCTAGCGTGATAAATCGAGGAGACCTTGCCATGCATCACTTGTCGGGCACGCACAATTCTGCCACCAAAAACCTGGCCTATACTCTGGTGACCCAGACAAATTCCAAGCAGGGGAATCTCCCCGGCAAAGGCCTCAATCACCGCCATCGACACACCGGCTTCGTTAGGCGTGCAGGGTCCTGGCGAAATAACAATTTTCTCCGGCTGCATGGCGCGAATGTCCGCCACGCTAATCTCGTCATTGCGGTACACCCGTACGTCGGCCTTGAGTTCACCGAGGTACTGCACCACGTTGTAAGTGAAGGAGTCGTAATTATCAATCATTAATAACATAGTGACATCTCAATCCTGCTGCCGCTTCTTCTGCACCATACTGGCGGCACGAAAAATAGCTCGGGCTTTATTCATGGTTTCTTTCCACTCAAGTTGCGGCTGCGAATCGGCAACCACGCCGCCGCCCGCTTGCACATACAAGGTCTGGTCTTTAATCACCGCGGTGCGGATAGCAATGGCGGTATCCATGTTGCCATTCCAGGCCAGATACCCCACAGCGCCACCATAAATGCCACGTTTGACCTGCTCTAACTCATCGATAATTTCCATCGCACGGATTTTTGGCGCGCCACTGAGCGTTCCCGCAGGCAGGGCCGCGCGCAATACATCCATCGCCGTCAGGCCCTCACGCAACCGGCCCTCAACGTTAGAGACAATATGCATCACATGGGAATAACGCTCGACCACCATTTTGTCGGTCAGCTCAACGCTGCCAATTTCGGACACCCGCCCGGCATCGTTGCGACCCAAATCAATCAACATTAAATGCTCGGCAATTTCCTTGGGGTCGGCCAATAGCTCTCGCTCCATGGCCAGATCTTCCTCCTCACTGTAACCACGGCGGCGAGTGCCCGCGATAGGCCGAACCGTCACCACACCATGTTCCAGGCGAGCGAGAATTTCCGGCGAGGAACCGACAATATGAAAATCAGCTAGATTAAGAAAGTACATATAGGGAGAAGGATTTAAATTACGCAGCGCCCGATAAAGATTCAGCGGCTCAGCATCAAAGTGCGTAGACAGGCGCTGGGAGGGCACTACCTGCATCACATCGCCGGCCAGTACATATTCCTTGATCGTTGCAACCGCCTGCTTGTAATTCTCCTCGCCCATACTGGAGACAAAATCCTCTTCGGCAATGCCATCGCCAGCCGCCAGGTCCAGCTCCGGTAATGCAGGCACCGCTTGTCCCAGTCGCAGCGCCAGTTCATCCAGCCGCTGCTGGGCCCTGTTGTAAGCACCCTCTTCAGCGGGATCAGCATGAACGATTAACTTGATAGTACCGGCAAGATTATCGAATACCAGCACCTCGTCCGACACCATTAGCAGGATATCCGGCGTACCCAGCTCATCTTTCGGCGTACTGTCACGTAGCTTCTTCTCGACATAGCGAACTGTGTCGTAGGCAAAATAGCCAACCAGCCCGCCGGGAAAAGCCGGCATACTGTCGATTTCAGCTACCCGATAACGTGCCTGGAATTCCTCAACAAAGGCCAGCGGGTCTGCACACTCCAGGTTTTCAACTACCTTGCCATCGGTTTCAACCGTCACCTGGTAGCCATTGGCTTTGACAATGGTTCGACAGGGCAAACCAATAATGGAGTAACGCCCCCACTTCTCACCACCTTGCACCGATTCAAACAGATAAGAGTAAGGACCGTTGGCCAGCTTCAGGTAACAACTCAAGGGCGTATCAAGATCAGCCAGCAACTCGCGGCAGACCGGAATACGGTTATAGTTTTGTCCTGCCAATTCGGCAAAACCTTGGGCATCAATGCCTTGGGAGGTCATGAAAGGAATTCCTTAGAGAAAAAAATGAATCGTAAACAGCACAGCAGTAAGGGGCCGGCTACCATCGCCAACAGCTTACTTCACACATAGAGAGCGTCAATGACGCTGTGATGTCTCGCTTATCCACCATTATCCCCAGGACAAAAGAAAATATTGAAGGCTGATTGTACTCAATGACCGTGTTAATGCAAACTTACACCGTCCTCAGCGCGGCGCGCATGGCTTCAATCACGGCCTGATAATCATCGGTGCTGAAAATGGCCGAACCGGCAACAAAGGTATCGGCACCGGCCGCAGCAATCTCAGCAATATTACCCGTGGTGACGCCACCATCGATTTCCAGGCGAATATCCTCGCCACTGGCATCGATCAGTGCGCGCACTTCCCGCAGTTTATCCAGAGTGCCCGGAATAAATTTTTGACCACCAAAACCCGGGTTCACCGACATCAGCAGAATCATATCAACCTTATCCATTACATACTTCAGGCACTCAACACCGCTGGCAGGGTTCAATACCAACCCCGACTTACAGCCGGCATTGCGTATCAATTGCAGCGAGCGATCAACATGGGTAGAGGCATCGGGATGGAAGGTAATATAACTGGCTCCGGCATCGGCGAAGTCAGCAATCAGGCTATCGACCGGAGAGACCATCAGGTGCACATCAATCGGCGCCTTGATACCGTAATCACGCAAGGCCTTACAAACCATCGGCCCGATAGTAAGATTGGGCACATAGTGATTATCCATCACATCGAAGTGAACGATATCGGCACCGGCAGCCAGTACGTTTTCCACTTCTTCACCAAGACGGGCAAAGTCTGCTGACAAAATTGAGGGGGCAATTTGAAAATCGCTCATAAGAATCCAAACCTGATGATAGCTTTGGCGTCATTCTACTGAAAAGCAGGGCTGGCGGCGAGACTTAAACCGATCGCCCTCGCAATTCCTGCTCCAGCGAATAAAGCCGCTCCGGCGTACCCACATCCACCCAACCGCCAGAGTAAAACTCGCCACTGACAGCACCCTGCGCCATCATCGCAATCAACGGCTCGCGCAGGGGGAAATCACCCGGCGGGCAGCCCGCAAACAGTGCCGGGGATAACAGGCTGATCCCCGAAAAAGTCAAGCCACGACCGCGAGCGTGACAGTTGAGCAAGCCATCTTCACCCAGGTAGAAATCGCCCGCTTCATTGTGGCCCGGGTTCGCCACCATCACCAAATGAGCGTGATCCACTGGCCTATCCACCAGTTGGTGCAGCGGGTAATCACTCCACACATCGCCATTGAGCAGCACAAAGGCTTGCTCACCCAATAAGGGCAATGCATTCACAATACCCCCACCCGTATTCATCGGCTGGCCTTCGGGAGAATAGATGATGCGGGCTCCCAGACGACTGCCATCACCCAGGCAGGCTTCAATTTGCTCACCCAGGTAGGCGTGGTTAATCACAATCTCGGTAATGCCCGCCGCCACCAGCGCCTCAATGTGATATTCAATCATCGGCTTGCCGGCCAAGGGCAATAAGGGCTTGGGCGTTTTATCCGTCAACGGGCGCATACGCTTGCCGAGACCAGCGGCCAGGATCATCGCCTTCACCGGGCAGACTCTTTCTTCAAGGCATCCACCGCATCGAGCAATTCACCCAGCAAGGCCAGTTCGGGCCGACGCCTGGCCACCGTCTGCAAATAATTAAAAAACCGCGGCACGTCCGCCAGATAACGCGATTTGCCATCGCGGTGACAAATACGCGAAAAAATACCTATTACCTTCAGGTGTCGCTGCACGCCAATAAAATCACAATCGCGCTGGAACAGCTCAAAGCGATCCGGTACTGGCAAACCCGCCGCCCCGGCGCGCTGCCAATACTGTCTCAGCCAGGCCTCAACATCGGCTTCCGGCCAACTAATAAAAGCATCCTTGAACAGGCAGGCGGGGTCATAGCTGATCGGCCCCTTCACCGCATCCTGAAAATCCAGCACACCCGGATTTGGTTCACTGATCATCAGGTTACGGGGCATATAGTCCCGATGTACCAGTACTTGTTGCTGCCCCAACACCTGCTCAATCAACTGTTCAAACAAGCCATCCAACAAATCACGCCACGCGGCCGTTAACGTCAGGCCACAGTGTTGCTGCAAATACCATTCGGGAAACAGCTCCAGCTCCCGTCGCAGCAGTGCGCGGTCATATACCGGGAAATCTGCCGGGCAGTTTATTGACTGGATTTTAATCAGTGCGTCTATCGCATCAGTAAACAGCGCCTCGGCATTGGACGAATCCATCACCTCAAGATACGTTTGCCGACCCAAATCGCCCAGCAACAAAAAGCCACGGGGTAAATCTTCAGCCAGTAGCGCCGGGACATTCACCCCCGCTGCGGCAAGTAATCTGTCGATATCGACAAAAGCCTGGCAATTTTCCCGCTCGGGAGGCGCATCCATAGCAATCAGCGTACGCTCACCTTGTTGATAGCGAAAATAACGCCGAAAACTGGCATCACTGGACGCCGATTGCCCTTGCAAGCTCTCACCCGCATACTCAGCAACCCATTGATCCAATGCCTCTCGACGCAAGTCGGCGACCTTTTCTGTCACTGTTTCTCCCCTTTTAAATTAATCAACGGTAAACTTTTTAGCGCCCAGGACAAACAAATACTCACACGGCGGGCATTCCGGCACAGAATGTTTTATTATTCGCGCTGTTATGGAGCAGGCAAAAATCACTAAAAAGCCACCACTGCCGAGACAACCACTGATCTTAATCCTTATGCCCAAGCTTGTACCAGACTTTCCCGGCATTGCATGTCGAGTATTGAGCATAGCATTCCTTGTGTTTCCCGCTATGGTAGAAGCGGGGAATGAATCACATCCTCAAAATACCCGCTGCCAGCCCACCGTTGCTATCGCCGACAACCCTTTTAGCCAATGGGATTTTGTACCAGCAGATCAACTCCCCGACCAGGACTGCCTGCTGGGGCCAGGTTGTGACGGCAGCTATGTAGAACCCCTGCGGGACTGGCCGGATGCCAACCTCGACCCGAAGCATGCGCCACTGCGCAGCTCTTCGGGAAACACCGAACTGATACCGGGCTTTGTCACCCTCAGTGATAAGGTGATTCTCACCAAGGGCAATTCCAGCCTGCAGGCCGACAATGCCAAGCTGGATCGAAACACGAACATGCTCACGCTGGATGGCAGCGTCACCCTGAGGCAGCCCGGCACATTAATCCGCAGCGACCATGCCATCATTGATACCGATACCCAACTGGGTGTCTTCGACAATGCCATATTCCTGGACTACAACAACGGTGACCGTCTCACCGCAGAGCTGGCCGATCGTATCGGCGAGCAACAACTGGAATTCGAGGGCGCCCAATACACTCGCTGTACACCCAGCGCCGAACTGTGGAGCCTGAAAGCCGCCCACTTGTCACTGGACTATGAAACCGGCCAGGGCACCGCCAAACACGCGCGTCTGAAACTATGGGATACACCCATCTTCTATTTTCCCTGGCTCAGATTCCCCCTGGACGACCGCCGCATGTCCGGTTTTCTCTGGCCCAGCCTTGGCCACAGCAGTAACAGCGGCTTTGAAATAGCCGCCCCGTACTACCTCAATATCGCCCCCAATTTCGATATGACAATAACCCCCCGACATCTGGCCGACAGGGGCAATATGGCCGAAGTGGAAGCTCGCTACCTGAACCGCTATGGCTGGCTCACCCTGTCCGGGGGCTATTTAGCCGACGATGACGAAACCGGCGAGGATCGCTGGATTGAGGACGCCAAGCATCAGGGGCGCTATGGCCACGGCTGGTCCAGCTACCTGAACTATACCAAAGTGAGCGATGACGATTACTTTAAGGATCTCACCGTGTCCAGCCTTGATATAAAGCGACAAACCCACCTCGACCAGAATATAGGCATGGCCTACAACAGCCTCGGCTGGTCTGCGGAACTGGAGGCGGCTAAATACCAAACCATCGACAATCTTGTGCTGGAACCCTACAAACGCCTGCCCCAGCTCACCCTGCAGAACAATGCCTCCGGCACTAATTTTTCACCCGACCTGATTTTTCTTACCCAACTAACCAGTTTTGATCACAACGATGATCTGGACAGCGGTGGCCTCTATGTCACCGGCGAGCGCTACTTCGTAGAGGGCGGCCTGAGCTTTCCGATGAACTGGAGTGCCGGTTACATCATTCCGACCGGCAAAGTCCGCCATCTCAGCTATGAGCTCGATACCGGCAGCTCGTCCCTCGAAGAAAGCCCGGATACCACTGTCGGCCTGGGCACGGTCGATATGGGCCTGTTTTTCGACCGCGATATCCTCTGGGGGAAAAACGACTATACCCAGACCCTGGAACCCCGCCTCTATTATTTTTACAGCGAACATGAGCAGCAACTTAATAACCCGAACTTCGATACCAACAAACTCACCTTTACCTATAGCCAATTGTTTCGCGACACACGCTTCGCCGGTTACGATCGACTGGACGATGCCAACCAGCTTTCCGCCTCCGTCACCACACGATTTCTTCGCAATGGTGATGGCCGCGAAACCCTGAGTATGAGTATCGGCAGGATATTCTATTTTGATGACCGCCATGTACAGGTAAGCCCCATTATCACCGATCCAGGCGACAACACCTCCTCTTCAGAAATTGCCGGTCAGCTGACTTTCCAGCCATTGGATAACCTGTGGGTCACCAGTTCCACGCTGTGGGAAACCAAACGCGACCATATGACCGAAGCCAGTGTGGCTTTTCATTACATCTCAGCCTCCAGTACCGTGTATAATCTCAGCTATCGGTTTGATCGCGATAATATTTTCGCCCCCGAAGAGGCTGATTTATTTCGCGATCTTGAGCAGGCGGATGTGTCCATTGCCCTGCCAGTGAATCAAAACTGGTCGCTGTATGGACGCTATCTCTACGACATTGATGCCAGCTACTCACTGGAAAAAATGATCGGCGTTCAATATGAGAGCTGCTGCTGGTTAACACGCATCGCCTACCAGCAAGCGGTATTGAACGAAGACTTGAGCCCCGGTAACCTGTCGCAGGAACGGGATAATATTTACCTTATTGAATTTCAATTAAAAGGACTTGGCAGCATTGGTCAAAAAGCAGCCGACCTATTCAGAGAAAGTATTTTTGGTTATGAAGAAACTCGTTAAACGGGTGACAAACACCCTGCCGGCACTATTACTGCTACTCGGCACTGCCCTCAGCCAGGCCAGCGTCCAGCTACTCGACCAGGTTATCGCGATTGTCGACGATGACGTCATCCTGCAAAGCGAACTCGATGAACGCATGAATGCGGTGATGATAAATCTGGAAAAAAATAACCAGAAAGATAAGGCCCCGCCACTGGAAACCATCCAGAAAGAAATGTTTGACCAGTTAATCCTGGAAAACATCCAGCTGCAAATGGCCTACCGCTATGGCGTTCGCATCAGCGATGCACAGCTGAACGAATCCCTGCTTCGCATTGCCGAACAAAATCGTATGAACCTGGCCCAATTCAAGGAAGCGCTGGAAAAAGACGGTTTATCCTATCTCACCACCCGTGAACAAATACGCCGCGAAATGATTATTCAGCGCGTTCAACAGGGCAATGTTAACCAGCGCGTACACATTACCGACCAGGAAATAGCCAATTTCCTCGACAGCGAGGACGGAAAAACACTGACCGCCGCCCAATACCGCATCATGCACGCCCTGATAACCGTCCCCGGCAACGCCGAATTTGACCAGATTGAGGCCGCCAGGGCATTCTCCCAGGAACTCTACCTGGAAATTGAACAGGGAAAAAGTTATCAGGATGTAGTGCGCAGCACCGGGCCATTCTCTATCCATACCTCCGACCTCGGTTGGCGTAGCAGCAATGAACTGCCCTCTTTGCTGGCGAGTGTTGCCCCCGGCCTGGCCAAGGGCGAAACGGCACCGCCTATTCAAAGCCCCAGTGGCTTTCACCTGATCAAGATGGTGGATAAACGCGGCGATGGAGAGACCATCAACCAAACCAAAGCCCGGCACATTCTATTAAAAGCATCAGCCATTCGCGATGAAGCCGCTACCGAAAAAGAAATCAATAAGCTGCGCCAACAGGCAATTGAAAAAAATAATTTTGAAGAGCTGGCGCGAGGATATTCCGAAGACATTGGCTCAGCGGTAGAGGGTGGCGAACTGGGCTGGTCCAGCCCGGGGCAGTTTGTTCCCGCCTTCCAAAAAGCCATGGACGACACTCCCATTGGTGACATCAGCGTGGCTTTTCGCAGCCAGTACGGCTGGCACATCGTGCTCATTGAAGACCGCCGGGTAAAAGATGTCACCCAGGATCTGCGCAAACGAATGGCCAGGAATTATATTCATAAGCGTAAGTACGACGATGAGCTGCAAGCCTGGCTGCAAAAAATTCGCGATGAAGCCTACGTGGATTATAAATAATGACCTTGCGCATCGCACTGACGCCAGGAGAACCTGCCGGTATCGGCCCGGACCTGGTAATTCAACTCGCACAACAAACTCACGCCGTTGAACTTATCGCCATCGCCGACCCGGTAATGCTGGAAGAGCGCGCAAAGTTACTGGGTCTGCCATTGCGCTTACGCAGTTTCCACTCCGGGCAAGCGGCATCACCTTCAGCACCAGGGGAGCTGGCCTTCGTCGCCAAACCCCTGCTCGGCCCCTGCCAGGCCGGTGAATTAAATACCGCCAATGCCGCCTATGTGCTCGACACCCTGGCCACAGCCACAGCGGGCTGTGTAGTTGGCGAGTTCGACGCCATGGTCACCGCGCCAGTACAAAAAAGTGTGATCAATGATGCCGGGTTTACCTTCAGCGGCCATACTGAATTCCTCGCAGAAACCACCAACACCGACCAGGTGGTGATGATGCTGGCGACCGAGGGCCTGCGCGTGGCACTGGTCACCACTCACCTGCCCCTGCGCGAGGTTCCCGAGCACATTACCGAACATCACCTGCACCGCGTCATCCAGATTCTCGATAAGGACCTGAAAAAACACTTTGGTATCGCCGAACCGAGAATCACCGTATTAGGCCTCAACCCCCACGCCGGCGAATCCGGTCATATGGGCCGCGAAGAAATCGACACCATCATCCCCTGCCTGGAGCGACTGCGGCGGCAAGGCATGAACATAAGCGGCCCACTACCCGCCGACACCGCGTTCACTGAAAAACAGTTAGCCCAGTGTGACGCCGTGCTTGCCATGTACCATGACCAGGGCTTGCCGGCACTGAAATACAAGGGCTTTGGCCGCGCCGTCAATATCACCCTTGGCTTACCTATCATCCGCACCTCGGTCGATCACGGCACCGCCCTCGATTTAGCCGGCACTGGCCGGGCTGACCTCGGCAGCCTGCAAACCGCACTGGACTACGCCATTACCCTGGCCCATAACAAAAAGAGTCGCTAATGGCAGATTCGCATCGCGCCCGTAAAAGATTTGGTCAAAACTTCCTTCACGACCAGGGTATTATCGATAACATTATTCGCGCCGTGAATGCCAAAGCCAGCCAGAACCTGGTAGAAATTGGCCCCGGGCAGGGAGCGATCACCAGCGCGTTG
Source organism: Spongiibacteraceae bacterium (assembly GCA_030621845.1). Taxonomy (GTDB): domain Bacteria; phylum Pseudomonadota; class Gammaproteobacteria; order Pseudomonadales; family Dasaniaceae; genus JAUXHA01. The sequence continues at coordinate 13,838 of JAUXHA010000012.1, read as the reverse complement.
CTGGCTAGCGGAGCGCCCCTGAACGCGATCGAACTGGACCGGGATTTAGTATCGATATTGCAGCAGCGGTTCAGCGATCAACCCAACTTTACCCTTCACCAGGCCGATGCCCTGCGCTTTGATTTTGGCAAGCTGCACCAGGGAAGCGGCCAACTGCGTATCATTGGCAACCTGCCCTATAATATTTCCACGCCACTGATTTTTCATTTACTCAGCCAGCAACAGTCCACCCCGGGGTTAATTCAGGACATGCATTTCATGCTGCAACTGGAAGTCGTCAATCGCCTCGCCGCACCACCCGGCAATAAAACCTACGGCCGTCTCAGCATTATGACCCAGTACTATTGCCAGGTTGAGTCTTTATTTGAAGTACCCCCCGAGGCATTTAATCCTCGCCCCAAAGTCACCTCAGCCATTGTCAGGCTCACGCCACACCAAAAAATAGCCCACCCGGCTAACAATGTGAGCACTTTACAATCGCTGCTGCGCGCCGCCTTTAACCAGCGCCGAAAAACCTTGCGCAATTCGCTGAAAGAGTTTATTTCAAAGCAAGCAATGGAAACGCTGGACATTGACCTGGGCAAACGCCCGGAAACATTGAGCCTGGAGCAATTTGTCGACATCAGCAATCATATCGATGCCACAAAAAAGGATGAGCCATGAGCGCCACAGCCCGGGCGCTGTCACTGTGACCCGCTACGCCGTCGGCGACTTGCAGGGTTGCCTTGAACCCTTACAGGCACTACTCGAGCAAGTGCACTTTAACCCACGCACTGACCAGCTATGGTTGGTCGGCGACCTAATCAACCGCGGCCCCGACTCACTCGGCACCTTGCGTCTGCTTAAAAACCTCGGCGACTGCACGCGCATTGTCCTCGGAAATCATGATTTACATTTTCTTGCAGTTGCCTGTGGCGTTAAAAAAATCAATAAAAATGACAGCTTTAGCGATCTGTTAGCGACCGAGGATTTGGCCGACACTGTACACTGGTTGCGTCATCAACCGCTGCTCTATACCGACCCGAGTGGAGATTACAGTATGGTTCACGCGGGCATCCCCCCGCAGTGGGATCTTCAACAGGCTCGCGCCATGGCAGGGGAAGTAGAAACCCTGCTGCGCAGCGATCGCTTCACTGAATTGCTTGCCAATATGTACGGCAACCAACCCGACCACTGGGATGACTCCCTGCTGGGCTGGAATCGCTATCGCCTGATTACCAATTATTTTACCCGTATGCGTTTCTGCAGCGCTGAAGGCAAACTGGATCTGCTCAACAAGCTGGATACCAGCAGCGATCCACACTTCGCTCCCTGGTTCACTCATCCGCAGAGAAAAATGAAAGATCAGCAAATTATCTTTGGCCACTGGGCATCCCTGCAAGGCAAAGCCAGGGCGAAAAATATTTATGCCCTCGATACCGGCTGCGTCTGGGGCGGCCCACTGACAATGATGAATCTTGACGACAAGCGTCTGTACACTTATAAGTAACAGCAGACTCCTGCACAGCAAGCGGAATTAACAACCTATGAAAATCTACCTGGTCGGCGGTGCCGTCAGAGATAAACTGCTGAACTTTCCCTATACAGAGAAAGACTGGGTTGTTGTGGGTGGCAGCCCTGATCAACTGCTGGCACTGGGTTACCAGGCTGTCGGTAAAGATTTTCCGGTCTTTCTTCACCCGGACAGCAAAGAAGAATATGCCCTGGCCCGTACCGAACGTAAAGTCGGTCAGGGTTACACTGGTTTCGAATGTTACAGCAGCCCCGAGGTCACCCTCGAGGAAGATTTAAAACGACGTGACCTGACCATCAACGCCATCGCCGAAGGCGACCAGGGTCAACTTATCGACCCCTATCACGGTCGCGCAGACCTCGACAACAAACTACTGCGCCACGTCTCCTCCGCATTCAGCGAAGACCCGCTACGCGTGCTACGGGTCGCTCGCTTTGCTGCCCGCTATCAACACCTTGGTTTTAAGGTGGCTGAAGAAACGCTATTATTGATGCAGGCCATCACTCGCAGCGGTGAACTGAAAACCCTACCGGCGGAAAGAATCTGGAAGGAAATGCAACGAGCCTTAACTGAAAAAAATCCTGAGGCCTTCTTCCTTACTCTGCAACACTGTGATGCCCTGGCACAACTGCTTCCCGACATTAACCAGGCCGCCATCGAAAACCTGCGCACCGCGCGCCAACAATCCAGCAATAGCCGCATAGTTTTTTCCTGCATGCTGGCTGCGCTGGACGCCGAGCAATGCCGCGGGCTATGCACTGTCATCAGGGTACCCGGAAGTTACCGCGAGCTCGCCTGCCTGCTCAATCAATACGGCAGCAATACCAATAAGGATTCACTGTCAGCAGAACAACAGCTTGTAATTCTGGAATCAGTGGATGCTTTTCGGCGCCCTGAACGCTTCGATGACTTTCTCCAGGGCTGCAAAATTCTCTTTCATAATAACGCCACTGTACGCCAGTTGAACGCGGCACTGGTCAGCGCCAAATCAATTGACATAAAACCACTGGCAGCACAGTTCAGCGGCAAGAAAATTGCTGAAGCAATTCGCCAACACCGTGTCGCCGCGATAGCAAAACTGGAAAATCAATGAATAGCCTAACCGAGCATAAAGTAGCGCTGGTCACCGGTGCCGCACAGCGAATTGGAAAATGCATTGCTACCGAATTGCATCACAGCGGCTTCAATATTCTATTGCATTACCGAAGCTCGGCTAACGCCGCGCTGGCACTGGTCGAACAACTCAATCAATTACGCCCTCATTCAGCCCACTGTCTCCAGGCAAACCTGTCCCTGCAGCAGGACATCACACAATTAGCCGCCGACAGCGTAAACCACTGGGGCAGGCTGGACGCGCTGGTTAACAATGCCTCAGCCTTTTATCCCACAGACATTAATCACTGCGATGAAACAGACTGGAATGAGCTGATCGACAGTAATCTCAAAGGCGCTTTTTTCCTCAGCCAGGCATTAATCCCCGCCCTGAAAAAAAACCGCGGCAGCATCACCAACCTCATCGACATTCACGCCGAGGCACCGCTTGAAAATCACAGCATTTACTGTATTGCCAAAGCGGGAGCCGCGATGATGTGTAAATCATTGGCCAGGGAATTGGGACCTGAGATCAGGGTTAACGGCGTTGCTCCCGGCGCGATTCTTTGGCCAGAAAATGCTGCCGAAATTGATCAACAGGTGAAACAGGATATTCTCAAACAAATACCGCTGGCGAAAACCGGTGAGCCCGAAGATATAGCCAAAACGGTGAAATTCCTGGTCTGCAATGCCCCTTACATCAGCGGGCAGATTATCGCCGTGGATGGTGGCCGCAGCGTCAGTCGTTAATTCAACTGCGATTGATTTTTGGGCTGCCGCCGGAACAAGCTTAAAAAACGCCGAGCACTGCTGATCTTAATCCGCCGTTGAAATTTCCCGTCCATTCCAGTTAAACCTTACCGGCCAGAGTTTTTGTTGCGATTTATCGTAGTCATTCCACATCGACTGGTAGCTGCGCCCTAATCGTGGATGGCATCGCTGCGGGGCGATATCAGTCAGCGGCCGCAGTACAAAAGCATTGTGTTCAATTTCATCCCTGGGCAACATCACTCCATCGATATCACCCACCAGCTCATCGTAGCTAAGAATATCAATATCCAAAGTACGCGAACTGAACTTGGGGCCATCGCGGCGGCGACCGTTATTGTCCTCGACGCTGCGCAACCATGACGATAGCGCGTCAACCGGCTTATCGCTGTCGAAACCCACCACAAGATTTAAAAAATCATCACCCTCAAAACCAACCGACTCACTTTGGTAAACCCGCGAAATCACTAACTGGCCACATTCCGCTTGCAAGGCATCCAGAGACGCGGCAATGTGCCGATAACGATTGATATTGCTGCCGATGCTGACATACACCCGGGCCATTACTGCTTCATCCCACGCTCAATAATCACCCCCACATCCCGGGACCCACGCACCGCTCCCGGCTTACTCAATCGCAACTTCAACCACGGTACCTTAAATTCCTCCCTGACGATCGCCGCACATTGCTCCGCCATGGTTTCAACCAGCTGAAATTCGCTGTCACCAATAAAGGCAATCAGCCGCTTGGCCACCGCTTTGTAATTCAGCGTATCCTCGATATTATCTGAGGCTGCTGCCAGGCGAATATCGTGCGCCATTTCCAGATCAAGGCTGACGGTTTGCTTAATCTCCCGCTCCCAATCGTAGATACCAATCACTGTCTCTATTCTCAAATCTCGAATGTAAACAATATCCATCATTACCTTCCAACTAGTTAATCAGGTCAACTGCCCTATACAGCAGGCAGCTGTTCCATTGGCCAGCGTGGCCTCGCGGTGACACCGAGACCATCACCCTGCCCCGCCACCAGGCGCTGGCAGCCGGCGTAGGCAATCATCGCTCCGTTATCGGTACAAAACGCCGGGCGGGCATAAAATACCTGTGCCCGTTGTTTTGCCAAAGCCTCGGGTAATTTTTCCCGCAGCCGTTTATTGGCACTGACCCCGCCGGCAATGACCAGCCGTTGCAGGGATTCCTGCTTAAGTGCGCGACGGCATTTGATCACCAGCGTATCCACCACCGCCTCCTCAAAAGCACAAGCAATGTCCGCCCGGGTCTGCTCGGCAATCAGCCCCTGCGCATCGCGATGCTCACTGCAAGTGTTCAGGGTGAAGGTTTTCAAACCACTAAAGCTAAAATCCAGCCCCGGTCGATTGGTCATCGGTCGCGGGAACACAAACCGCCCCCGCTCGCCCTGCTCAGCCAGGGCGGCAATCAAAGGCCCCCCCGGATAGCTCATACCAAGCATTTTTGCCGCCTTGTCAAAAGCTTCACCGGCGGCATCATCCAGGGACTCACCCAATAAACGATACTGACCCACCCCCTCTACCCGAATCAACTGGGTATGGCCGCCAGAGACCAACAGCGCAATAAAGGGAAAAACCGGCGGATTCTCCTCCAACATGGGTGCCAGCAAATGCCCTTCCATATGATGAACACCGATGGCGGGAATGCCCAGCGCATAGGCCAGCGATCGCCCGATCATCGCCCCCACCATCAACGCCCCGATCAAGCCAGGCCCCGCCGTATAGGCCACCGCATCCAAATCACCACGGCCACAGCCCGCCTCAGCTAGTACCTGCTCGATCAGCGGCAGGGTTTTACGAATATGGTCACGCGAGGCCAGTTCCGGCACCACACCACCGTATTCCGCATGTAACTCCACCTGACTGTACAATGTTTCCGCCAACAAGCCCCTGCCGCTATCATAAATAGCGATACCGGTTTCATCACAAGATGTCTCAATCCCCAGAACAAGCATACTTACCCTCTTTCAGTCGCGGATGATATAAGAAATCAGGGGCCATGGGCTAGGGCTTTGCTTTTTAAATCCCAAGCGTTTACAATGCCCGCCCTTGCGCCAGCCACCCCTGTGGCAGCGTGATAAACAGACAACATCAACTGATCAAAGGTAGGGCCAATGCCTGCTGTAAAACTGAAAGAAAACGAACCATTTGATATCGCTCTACGTCGCTTCAAGCGCTCCTGTGAAAAAGCCGGTGTACTGGCCGAAGTCCGTCGTCGCGAATTCTACGAAAAGCCAACTTCTGTCCGCAAACGCAAGGCGGCGGCTGCCGTTAAGCGTCATGCCAAAAAAGTCTCTCGCGAGAGTAAAAAGCAACAACGCTTGTATTAAGCCCTTCTGCACGCTGCCCATTCCCAATTTTGCGAGTTCAGGCCGATGACGGATCAAGTACTTAAAGCTCGCATTGCCGCAGCCATGAAAACGGCCATGAAGGCCCGGGAAAAGCAGCGGCTATCTGCCATCCGCCTTATTCTGGCGGAACTCAAACGCATCGAAGTCGATGAGCGCATTGACGTTGATGACGCGCGTGTTTTAGCCGTTCTCGACAAAATGTGTAAACAGCGCCGCGATTCCATTGAGCAATATACCAATGCCGGTCGTAACGAATTGGCCGAAATCGAAGCCTTTGAAATCACCGTGATCCAGGATTTCCTGCCCGCTCAACTGGGCAGCGACGAACTGGACGCCATGATTACTACAGCGATTCAGCAAACCGGTGCCGAGTCGATGAAGGATATGGGCAAGATTATGGGCATCCTCAAGCCCCAGCTACAGGGCCGCGCCGACATGGGCGACGTCAGCAAGCAAATCAAGGCACGACTGGCCTAACAAACACCGCAGTACATAGCATTCGCGGCTTAAAAACCCTACACTGACCTCCGCTCAAGCCTTAATACAACACTCAACCGACGTGGTGACACCTCCCCGATGGCCGGCCGCATACCGCAAAATTTTATTGACGATCTGCTTGATCGCCTCGATATTGTCGAAGTAATTGATCGCCGCGTACCGCTAAAGAAAAGCGGACGTAATTACACCGCCTGCTGCCCTTTCCACGACGAAAAAACCCCTTCATTCAGCGTTAACCAGGAAAAACAGTTTTATTACTGCTTTGGCTGCGGTGCCGGCGGCAATGCCATTGGCTTCCTGATGGACTATGACCGCATGGAGTTTCCCGAGGCGGTGGAGTCCCTCGCCGAGGCCGCCGGACTGGAAGTTCCCAGGGAAGCCGGAGCATTTCAGGAGCCCCCTCGGCAGAAGAAAAATATCTATACCCTGCTGGAAAAAGCCACCGCCCACTATTGTGAACAACTGCGCAGCCACCCCCAGGCCCAGCGTGCAGTGGATTACCTCAAGCAACGCGGTCTCTCCGGCGAAGTCGCCAAGGCCTTCGATATCGGCTATGCCCCACCGGGCTGGGATATACTGTTAAAACAACTGGGACAGAGCGACGAAGACAAACAATTGCTGATCGACGGCGGCATGCTGATCAGCAACGAGGAAGAAAACAAGCTTTATGACCGCTTTCGCGACCGCATCATCTTCCCGATTCGTGACAATCGAGGACGGATTGTTGGTTTCGGCGGCAGGGTACTGGGCGATGACAAACCCAAATACCTGAACTCCCCGGAAACCCCGGTATTCCACAAGGGCAAAGAGCTCTATGGACTGTACCAGGCCCGTAAAAGCAACCGCAGCCTGGATCGCCTGTTAATTGTTGAGGGCTATATGGATGTCGTCGCCCTCGCTCAACACCAGATTACCTGGTCGGCGGCCACTCTCGGTACCGCCACCAGCACCGAGCACCTGAAACGGGTATTTCGTCACTGCCCCGAAGTGGTGTTTTGCTTCGATGGCGATGAAGCCGGACTCAAAGCCGCCACCCGGGCACTGGAAGCCGCCTTACCGATGATGGAAGATGGCCGCCAAGCCAAATTTTTATTCCTGCCCCAGGGCGAAGATCCCGACAGTCTGGTACGAAAAATAGGAGCCCACGCGTTTACCCGCCTGGTTGACCAGGCCACCCCACTGGAAACCTACTTGTTTGATGCCCAGTCAGCCGGGCTGGACATCAATAGCCTTGATGGCAAAGCCCGCTTAAGCACTCTGGCCGCCCCGCTGATCAGCCAGCTCCCCGACGGCGTGTTCAAGGAATTAATGATGGACTCGCTGGCTGAACGCACCGGGCTATCAAGGGATAAACTGAATAGCATACTCAGCAAACACACACCTCCCGCGCCCGCCAATAAAAACCGCGCAGCCATTTCACCCGCGAGCACACAGCCCAAACAGCGCCAGGCCCAGGACAAATGGGAGCCGCCGGAAGTCACCCGCAACCCCGTCCTCTATGCCATCGGCCTGCTACTACATCAACCCAAGGCCGCCAGGGGACTGGATAAGCACATCCAGCTGGACACCATAGACAATAACCACGCGGCTTTATTACTGGCCATGCTGGATTTGCTGGGCAAGCGCCCCAACTCGACCTCGGCCATGTTAATAGGCCACTGGCATGGTGAAAATTGGGGTGAAACACTGCGCACCCTGCTACAAATGGACCAGCTAATTCCCCTCGATGGCATGGAAGAAGAATTCATCGATACCATACTGATGCTGGAAGCAAGAATAAAACACCGGGACATCGACCGACAGGTCGACAAACTAAGCGCCAGCAACTACGCTGATATTAGCGCTGATGAGAAGGAACAGCTCAAGTTATTATTGAGTAGCAAGCATAGTAAGTAATTACTTCATCCCGGTTCGTTGCAACAATTTTAGGCCCTGGCAAGGTGCACAGGCTTGATTTTTTAAAACTAGCCACCATATAACTCTTTCCGTTATAATGGGCGGCTAACTTTCGAACGTACAACCCACACAAGTGACAGACCAACTATGAGCGAAACCGCTAAGCAACAGTCTCGTTTAAAGGATCTTATTGCCAAAGGTAAAGAGCAGGGCTACCTGACTTACTCCGAGGTTAACGATCACCTTCCACAAGACATCTCCGACCCTGACCAGGTTGAAGACATCATCCAGATGATTAACGACATGGGTATCCAGGTGTTTGAAAAAGCCCCTGATGCCGATGAACTGCTACTCGCTGAAGACGAATCCCCCGACGATATTGCCGCCGCCGAAGCGGCCGCTGCCCTTGCCGCGGTAGAATCCGAGGCTGGACGCACCACCGATCCGGTACGCATGTATATGCGTGAAATGGGTACCGTCGAGCTGCTGACCCGCGAAGGCGAAATCGCCATTGCCAAGCGTATCGAGGAAGGCATCCGCGACGTTATGGCGGCACTGGCTTTTTACCCCGATTCCGTACCGGGTATACTCGAAGAATACGCCAATGTCGGCGAAGAAGAAGGTCAACGTCGCCTTGCTGACACCTTAATCGGCTATCTTAACCCTACCGATATCGTTCCACCCGCCGCACAACAACAGCAACAGCAACAACAGGCAGCCACCACCGACAGTAGCGATGACGATACACCCTCGGGCCCCGATCCGGTTGAAGCCAAAGCGCGCTTTAAAAAGTTACGCACCCAGCAAAACAAGTTCACCAAGGTCGTTGATAAGCACGGGCGCTACACCAAGGAAGCCGCCAAAGAGTTGCAGAAAGTCGCCGAGGTCTTCAAGTTTCTCAAGCTGACCCCGCGCGTGTTTGACCCAATGACCATCCGCGTTCGCTCTAAACTGAATGTTATCCGCGGGCATGAAAAAAAGCTGGCAGCGCTATGTGTTACCAAATGTAAATTACCCCGCAGGGATTTCGTCAAAACATTCCAGGGCAATGAAACCAACCTGAAATGGATTGATGGCATTATTAAAGCCAACAAGGAAATTGCACCCGCCCTGAATGAAGTCAAGAGCGAAGTAGTTAAACTGCAGAGAAAAATTGCCCTGGTTGAGAAACAAACCGACCTGACCATTACTGACATCAAGGAAGTTAACCGCCGCATGTCCATCGGCGAGGCTCGCGCCCGCCGCGCCAAGAAAGAAATGGTTGAGGCCAACCTGCGACTGGTTATCTCCATTGCCAAAAAGTACACCAACCGCGGCCTGCAATTTCTCGACCTGATCCAGGAAGGTAATATTGGCCTGATGAAAGCGGTGGATAAATTTGAATACCGTCGCGGCTACAAGTTCTCAACTTACGCCACCTGGTGGATTCGCCAGGCGATTACCCGCTCTATTGCCGACCAGGCCAGAACCATCCGCATCCCTGTGCACATGATTGAGACGATCAATAAGCTAAACCGTATTTCTCGTCAGATGCTCCAGGAAATGGGTCGCGGTCCCACCCCGGAAGAACTGGGCGAGCGCATGGAAATGCCCGAAGACAAGGTCCGCAAGGTGTTGAAAATCGCCAAAGAGCCCATCTCCATGGAAACCCCGATCGGCGACGATGAAGATTCACACCTGGGTGATTTCATTGAAGACAGCACCGTTGATCAACCCATTGATTCGGCCACCGGCGAGGGCTTAAAAGAAGCCACTACCGGCGTGCTGTCCGGTTTGACTGCCCGCGAAGCAAAGGTGCTGCGCATGCGTTTCGGTATTGATATGAATACCGACCACACACTGGAAGAAGTCGGCAAGCAGTTTGATGTTACCCGCGAGCGCATTCGTCAAATCGAAGCCAAGGCCCTGCGCAAACTGCGTCACCCCTCCCGCTCCGATCACCTGCGCAGTTTCCTCGACGAGTAGTCCCTATCGCCAGACACTGGACGCTTGATGCCAGACGCTTTACAAGAACGGTGCCTATGGCACCGTTTTTTATGCTCCTCCACAACCCAACATCGTCGTCTCCGCGCACGCGGAGACCCAATAAACATCTACTGGGTTCCCGCCTACGGGAATGACGGCGACAGCTTGACGTATTTAACGCTGGACAGTGTTATCTGTCAGCATTACTCTTTTCCATCTGCTTTTAAACCCAACACGCCTGCCATGATACAAAGGATTCACCATGAGCCATACTTTCGACGACATCAGCCAATCTATCGGCAACACCCCTCTGGTTAAAATCCGTCGTATCAGCGACGGCAACATCTACGTCAAATTGGAAAGTCGCAACCCGGCCAATTCGGTGAAATGCCGTATTGGCGCTTCAATGATTCTGGCGGCCGAAAAATCCGGCGCCCTCAAACCCGGCATGGAAATCATTGAACCCACCAGCGGTAATACCGGCATTGGCCTGAGCTTTGTTGCCGCCGCCCGCGGTTACCCCATCACCTTAACCATGCCCAATACCATGAGCCTTGAGCGACGCCAGTTGATGAAAGCCCTGGGCGCCACCATCGTGCTCACCGATGGCAGCAAGGGCATGCCAGCCTGCATGGCCAAAGCTGAAGAAATTGCCGCCAGCGATAGCAAGTACTGGATGCCGAAACAATTTAGCAACCCCGCCAACCCCGCCATTCACGAGCAAACCACCGGCCCTGAAATATGGAACGATACCGATGGCGCTATCGATATCCTGGTCAGCGGCGTAGGCACCGGCGGCACCATCAGCGGTATTTCCCGTTATATTAAAAAGCAACAGGGCAAGGCAATCACCGCGGTCGCCATAGAGCCCAGCTCATCAACAGTTATTGCCTCGGCGCTAGCGGGAACAGAAGCCACTCACGGACCCCATAAAATCCAGGGTATCGGCGCCGGCTTCATCCCCGTCAATCTGGATCTGTCGATAATCGACCAGGTAGAGCAAGTCAGCAACGAAGAAGCAATGACCTGGGCCCATCGCTTGATGAAGGAAGAAGGCATTCTCGCCGGTATCTCCTCGGGCGCCGCCATGGCGGTGGCCGACCGAGTGTCCAGGCAAGCCGGCAACGAAGGTAAAACCATTGTTGTTATTTTGCCAGACTCAGCCGAACGCTACCTCAGCACCGCGCTGTTTGAAGGCGAATTCAGCGACAATGAAACCATCCAGTAAGCAGCCATTAGCTTTCAGGCCTCGACCAACTACTTCTTTAGTAAGCGCTTATAAAAAAGCCTCCACAAGGGAGGCATCTGGATAGTCAGCCATTGAATCTACCAGTGATAAGCCACATCCATCATAAACACATAGGGCGTATTACTCTCACCGACAACACGACCACGGGCGAGTGAAGAGCCGGTATCAACTTTTCCTTTGCCGGTATAAAGAATATTGAAGTTCACATCCAGTGCCCGCTCATTCTCCAGTGTGCGAGTAAAACCCACACCCCCACCCATGATTTCGTCCAGGCGCATACTCAGGGTGCGCTTATCATCATCAACGGCAGGAGAAAGATACATCACACCGAATTTATAGGTCATCCTGGCATCAACCGGTATACCGTAACCGGCGGAAAACAACCATATATCGTCATAGATACCATCGGGCTTGGCAACCTCGTCGCCATTAAGGGATATTTCTCCGGTACCAAATTTCGAAAAATCAACCCAAACGCCATCCAGGGTAAAGTAATTGCCGCCACTCATTTCATGGTACAAGCCCATCTGCACACGCTGCGGCATGATGTTATTAACCGTCAGTTTCGAATCCTTCACCCCCGAGGCCTCTAGTGCCCGCTGGGTATTTGGCCCCAGGTTTTTGAAGTGCATATCATCTTCCAGATCAGCATCCGCCTCACCGGCATAGACCAGGCCCACCCGCGTCTTCTGGTTAAATTCATACAGCATGGAAATGGTGCCGCTGTAACCAAAAGAGCCGGCATTAAATTCGAACTTGCCATCCTCGGTACCGGGGTCAAGCAAGTCATTATTAATTCGCGTCGTGGTGCTGGAATAGTTATAGGTAATATTCATCGCCACACCCAGCGATAAATGTTCATTAACCCGATAGGACAGTGCCGGGGAAAACGATACATAAACCAATGAAAAATCATCACTGTAGTAACGACCAGCCCAGTCCTTGCCATTGGTCGCACCAAAACCACTGGGTATATTGACGGTCAAACCGTAGCGCCAGTCTTCATTAAAACTGTTGACGTAGTAAACTGAAGGAATTGCCTTGGGATAATAGTCATTATCGGGATCACCGCCCTCCGTCGATTTACCCTCATCAACATCGAATTCATCAATTGAGACAATCCCCATTAGTTGGACTTCCTTATGAGCCCCCTCTGACAACCTGGCCATGCCCGCCGGGTTAGTGGCCACCGTTTCAGCCGCATCCGCGGTGGCAAACAGCCCCGACATCGCCGGGTTAGAGGCCAGCGCCGACTGACTCAGGCAAATGACACTTAACATCAGCACAGCATTTTGCAAAAATTTCATTAATCTTAGCCCTCAGTTTTCCGCTGGAGTTTAACAGGTCTGCTGCTGAAATAAAAAAGCCCCCTTAAAAAAGGAGGCTTTTATTACTGATTGTTCATCTTACCAACGATAAAGCATACCGGCAGTAATCATCGTCAATTCATTTTCGTGAAAGTCGATGTCATTGTCTTCAAGGCCATAAGCGATACCCATGTTAGCATTCCAACCTTCCCAGCCAAACGGAGCTGCGTAGAAGGTGGCAAAACTGGCACCGTACTGATCAAAATCAGCCGCCTCACCAAACACCGGATTAGCCTTATCTGCATCAAACTGACCATAGCTCAGGTTGGTAACAAAACGCCAATTACCCGCCTTCTGAATCCAGTTAACATTGCCCACATAGCCGTCATAGTACATGGCGTCGCCATCAGCGTCGTTTTCTTTATACGTCACACCCAGCATCAAGCTGCTACCTTCGCTCAATACAAACTGATAGCGCACATCAAAGTTGGTGATATCCGCATCACGCTGCAACAAGCGCTGCTCTGCTGCCGACAGCCCCAGGTTAATCGCGGAACCACTTTCCTCATCATCAATTTCCATTTTCCGGAAGGAGTAACGCACCTCCAGGCCGGTGCCAAATATTTCACCCCAGGCTAGCCTGATACCGCTTGCGCTGCGAGGGGTACTTTTCCTGCCGCCGGTTTGGTAAGGGTCTTTCCAAACCTTGGTCTTAAGAGGTGTCGTTAGCAGTGCTGCTGACATAATGCCCGCTCCACCCAGCTGCTGGCGCACGCCCGCCCGCGTTGAGGAATCAAAACGAACATAATCTTCAAGTAATTGACCGGCGAATATTTGCGTGCCGGTACCAAAGGTATAACTGAGCTCGAAGGCAACGGCAGGCACCGACGTATTTTGCTCGCCAGGCGATTTGCCGAGATCGTTGATAGAGTCGTCACCAATATCATTACCCAGGATTTTAGCCAGGGTATTCGATTTAACCCGGGCACCACCGACGCCGAGGTTAACAAAGCCGCTAAACCCGGTCTCCTCGGGTATTGGGCTGACCGCATTGGCAGCAGAAACAGCCAATGTAGCCAAGCTTGCTAAAAGTATCTTTTTCATGAATTGTGTCCCCGTTTAAAAAGTCTTTATTCCATCATTATTGTGGCTAAATATAGCCCATATAAG
>JAUXHA010000167.1 GCA_030621845.1 Spongiibacteraceae bacterium | reverse complement strand
GGCGTATTGATTAACCCAAAAGCTATTCTCAACCTTTGCGAGGATCTCCTCAGTGCGTTTCAGCTTGGCGGGCAATAGCTCACTGGTCGCCTGGTCTGGATGACCGATCATCTCGATTTCGGCACCATAGGCGAGGAGGATATCAACATTCTGTTGTGTAACCTTGGGGTCAATGAGGCAACGAAAGCGCAAACCATGGTAGGCACACACCATCGCCAGTCCGATACCGGAATTGCCAGAGCTGGCTTCTATGATTAGGGTGTCGGAATCGATCTGGCCGGTCTGCAGCGCCCTTTCAATCATGGCGACGCTGGGACGGTCCTTGGAGCTGCCAGCGGGATTCAGGCCTTCCAGTTTTGCGAAGCAGTCGAAATGTGTGGCCCCGAAGATCTTTTCAAGCTGGACAAGCGGTGTGCCGCCAATGGCCCCCAGTATCCCGCCAGAGATCTTAAAGTCCTTGATTTCAGTCTCTGGAACCGGATGAGTCGGATGAAATTCGCTGGGACCTGTTCGGTCCGACACGCGGGAAAGATTTTTAAAAAGCATCAGGTCTCCAGTTTGGGGCATCAAAGAATCTCCTGAATTATCGATGCCTGAAATAATTTTACAGGGTATGCTATTTTGGTGAAAGTTTACAATCAAACCTGCGAGGCTATTGACCAATTCCCCCGACGCAGTCGGATGGTGTGTGGTGAACCGGGGCAGTAGCGTGAAGTCGGTGCATGACATTCCCGCGGCGGGAAAAGTTAAGCCGCCAGCAGTCACCGATATCCAGTGTGCTAACTGCGGATGTCATACGCGAGACCTGACTCTCACTCTGGAATTAGTGGCCAAAAGTAGGGTGGGGCGTTGCCGGGGAAGCGTTAAATTCCGAGGGTGGGTTACGGTCACCAGACACGCTCCAACCAGCCGATGTTGAAGACACGTATTAGGTAAACTGTCCCCCGGTTAACCGCAGCGGCGCATTCATGCGCTCGTGAAGTACCCGCGCAATAACAATGCCGCCTTTTTTCTCGAGGTAAAAAACTACATGACTTTGATGCTGGAACGAGCGTAGACCCTCGGCCAGATCATTGCAGGCTTTGCCCAGTTTGGGGCTTTCCGCCAACTGGGTTATTAGCTCTTGAAGCGCATCAAGATAATTGAGGGCTGTATCGCTGCCCCAGGTATCTCTGCTGTAGATGGCTATATCGTTTAGATCAGCGTTGGCGCTCTTGGAAAGCCTATATCTTGGCATCAAGGAGTTGCTTTCTCAGGTTTGAAAAAACTTCTGCACCATCAACCACGTGGCCCGCTTTAATATCGGCAATGCCATCATCAATAGCTCGCTGTAATGACTCACGCTGCATGGCCTGAAAATCTTCAAAGTCCGATGCAGACACCATCACGGCCACAGGCTTGCCGTTTTTGTTGATACCAACAGGGCCTTTTTGAGCCTTTAATATCATCTCACCAAATTCGCGTTTGGCGTCGCTGGCACTAATCGTTTCCATGAAAACCGCCCTTCTTTAGGAATAAACCAACTTTGATTAATTTAATCATTTTGATTATTATTGTCAAATTCAAACCACTGGTATTCTGGGGACAGCTTACTTAATTGATGACATCAGTAGTCTCGCAGAAAAATTAAGTAAACTGTCCCCCGGTTACCCGGCCAGAAACACCTCAGTTACGGTGGCTAAACGTACCGAAGTGTTCGACTGCCACCACTCCATGTAGTATGCTCCGGCGCTACCAGGGCATAGATGTAGCTGCTCAATAAATAGACAGAAATACCCCAACCTGAGCAATAGCCCTGACTCCCTCCAGTTTGTAGATTTCAAATGACGCCAAACACCACCGCAGTCCCCCTGGACAGCTCCAGGCTTGTTCGTATGCTGACAGAGCTTGGCACCTCGGATACCCGGGTCTCCCCGGAGCGCTTCAGCGAGCGACTGGGTGAGATGATTGACCTGGCGGACTCCATAAAAATATCCATGGCACACGGCAAGTTGCGCTCCTCCCATTTCCAGTCTTCAGGGGATAGCGGGGATCACATACTGGCGGAGTTCACCAGCGCCCGGACTGGCCTGGTGAAGTCGGTGATTGGCAAGTTCGCCCCCGGCGTCCGCACCAGCATGCCCAGGCCAGCCACGACTCCCCCCCTTGAGCCCGATGCCGCACGGGAGGCCTATCAGAAGTTTTACGCAGCCCGCCACGGTGAACTGCAATTCAAGGTCAGGCATATACACGAGCGCTTCCGCGATCAGGTAGGGCGTATCTCTCCGGCCCTCGGCCAGCTCTGTGCGCTGGACACCGTGCTGGGGGAAACCATGGCCGCCCACAGCAAGAAAAGATTTGGTGCCGTGTCCCGACTGTTCGCCAGGCGCGTTGAGAAACTGCACGCTGAACAGACCTGGGGCGACACACATGAGCAGGTCTGCCGGGAAATGCAGGCACTGCTACTGGCCGAAACCGAGGCCAGATTACTGCCCACAGTAGGCCTGATCGAAGCATTGGATGAACACAAAGAAACCTTAACAATATGACAAGAATATTATTTGCAGGCGCGACCTTCCTTGGAGCCGCAGCCATTATCTGGATGGGGGCGGATTTTCTGGGCACTGATGCACTGGCGTTTACCGTCACCGTCGTTATCGGCTGCGCCTACCTGATTGGCATCCTGGAGCTATATCGCTACAGACAGGCCACCGCCAGCCTTGCGGTGGCATTAAACTCGCTGCCGGTAGCGGCCGGGGATGACAGCCCCGCCCCCACCGACTGGGTTAAACAGTTGCACCCCTCGCTGCAAAACCCGGTACGGCTGCGCATTGAGGGCGAGGCCGTTGCCCTGCCCGCTCCAATCATTACCCCCTACCTGGTCGGCCTGTTGGTAATGCTGGGCCTGCTGGGCACTTTCGTCGGCATGGTGGACACTCTGCAGGGCGCTGTGGCAGCGCTTGAGGGCAGCACCGAGCTGGAAGCCATCCGCAATGGTCTGGCAGCACCCATCGCGGGCCTGGGCGTGGCCTTTGGCACCTCGGTTGCCGGTATCGCCGCCTCTGCCATGCTCGGCCTTAACGCCACACTCAGCCGTCGGGAACGCCTGCTGGCGGCCAGGCAACTGGAACGCTGTATTGGCACGGTATTCCGTCAACACTCACTGACATACCAGCGCCAGGAAACCTACAAAGCACTGCAACAGCAGGCCGATGCGCTGCCCGCAGTCGCCCAACAACTGGCAGCACTGGCCGGCAACCTGGAACATATGGGCGAGCGACTGACCGAGACGCTGCTTGCCAACCAGAACCAGTTTCACCAATCCGCTACAGCGGTTTATACGGAACTGGCAGATTCGGTGGATAAGACCCTGAAGCAAAGCCTGGCAGACTACGGCAAGCTTGCAGGCGAGCATATTGCGCCTCTTGTCGAATCCACCATGGCCGGTGTCGGCCGACACGCAGAAGCCACCCAGCAACACCTGACCGACACCGCGCGCGAACAACTGGAGGCTGTATCTACGCAACTTGCGGGCACTCTGGCAGAGATCATCACGACAATCGGCGAGGCCGACAGCGAACGCCTGCAGCGCTGGACTGACACCCTGGCCACGAGCCAGGCAGAATCAAGCCGACAACTGACGAACACCGCCGAACGCTTCGCCGTAGAGATCAACGAAGTCGCCGCAGCGCAGAAAAACTCTATAGAGGCAGTATCAGCTACCCAGGAAGCAACCATCCGGAGCGCATCTGAAACGCAGCAGACGACCATTGAAGCTGCATCCAAGGCGCAACAGCACTCGCTGCAAACCGCCTCAGCGGAATT
>JAUXHA010000154.1 GCA_030621845.1 Spongiibacteraceae bacterium | reverse complement strand
ATTTGATACCACGGTTGTCGACGGCGAAGTGGTCATAGAAGATCAGCTGCAATCCGAGGGCGAGTGGCAATTACTGACGGCCGAGAACGGTCGCTTCATGCTGCAACACATCAAGTCGGGAAACTATATCGCCGAGGACAGTACGCTGGGTGACGAAGCGGCGGCTGCCCCTCTCGATTTTATTGCGCAGCAAGGCTGTGCTGAGTTTCCTGAATTGTCGCTCGATGCTTCCGGCGAGATTGCCGTCACCGAATTTGAAGACGGTTCCGTCTTCGGCTTTGTCGAGAGCCATTCTCACCTGTTCACCAATATAGCCTTTGGCGGCGGCGGAACCTTTCACGGCGCACCATTCCACCCCCTGGGCGTGGAACATGCACTGGCGGATTGCGACCTGGTGCACGGCGTGGATGGGCGCAAGGACTTGATGGGAGCCGGCTTCAGCGGCAGCGGCGACTTCGACGCCATTTTGCCGGCACTGATCACCGGTGAGCTAGCTGAAAAAAATCACAACACCGAGGGCTACCCGGTCTTTACCGACTGGCCCAACGCCCCTTCGAGCGCCACCCACCAGGTACAGTATTACAAGTGGCTTGAGCGCGCCTACCTGTCTGGCCTGCGATTGTTAGTGCAGCATGCTACCACCAACAGTTTTTTGTGCGAACTGATGGTCGGCATCGATGCGCAGCCGGAACGTCACGACTGTAACGATATGGTCAATGTCGATAAGATCCTCGACGCCACCCATGCTATGGAGCGATACATCGATGCACAGGCAGGAGGGCCGGGTAAGGGTTGGTTCCGTATTGTCTACAGCCCGGAACAAGCGCGCGAGGAAATCAAGGCGGGCAAGCTGGCCGTGGTGCTGGGTATTGAGACATCGGTGTTGTTCGACTGCTTCCTGGTCCCCTACGGTGATTTCACCCAGTGTACTGAAGCGGATGTTGTGGCCAAACTGGACCAATACTATGACAAGGGCGTGCGGGTGCTCTTTCCAGTGCATAAATACGACAATGGCTTTTCCGCCGGCGATGGCCACCGCGGTATTCTCGATGTCGGTAATTTTGGCCATACCGGGCACTACAACAATTACATAGAGTGCCCTGCAGAGCTGCTCACCTTCCCCGGCGGGTTTGATACCGGTGGGGTAACTTTCTCCGGGCTCAATCAGCCGCGGGAGGTGTACGACTCACCGCCACCGGTGGATATGAGTGGCTTCGCCGACAATGTGCTTGGCTCCCTGTTACCTTTCTTCAACCTGATTTCGAGTGAAGCGCTGGAGGGAGAGTACTGCCAGAACCACGGCCTCACCGACCTCGGTGAATTCCTGATACTGGAAATGATGAAGCGGGGAATGATCATCGAAGTCGATCACATGCCCAGAAAGAGCTATAAACGCGCCTATGAGTTACTGCTTGAAAATGACTACCCCGCCATGGGAACGCATGGCCGCAATAACAATGGCCTGCTGTACCAACTGGGTGGCATGTCAAAATCCAATCTGGGGCGCTGTCGATCTGCGGACACCCCGGCGACCATGGACGATAGTTTCCAGCGCAACATTCAGTTGATGCGTGATATGAATGCCTTCCCCGCGGAAGGTTTCGGTTTTGACCTCAATGGTTTTGCCGGTGCACCGGGACCGCGTTTTGGTGACAACAGCGGCTGTTCTGGCCAAACGGATGAGGGCATCACCTATCCGTTTACATCCTATGCCGGTGACATCACCCTGCAGCGCCCAGTGGTGGGTGATCGCAACCTGGACTTCAATACCGAGGGCATGGTGCATTTGGGGCTGGTGGCAGAGCTTATCGAAGACGTACGTCGCGACGGTGTCACCGATGAGGAACTGGAACCCCTGTTCAAATCTGCCGAGGGCTACCTGCGAGTGTGGGAGAAGTCCGAGCGGCGCAGTGAAGCGTTGGGGCAGTAGGCAAGCTTACACGCGGGCATGCCTTACTGATAAACCACCTGCTGCCTCAGGTCCTCCAGGGCTTTTAAACCGACTATCTGTTGTTTACTAATATAATCAGGAGAACAGCGGTTACCGTGGGTATTGTCTTTCACCTCACGGTTAACGGTGAGGATATTATTTTCCCAGTGATAATCAGACTTATAGTAAATATCGGATTCATCAATTTCAATACCAGAGGGTGTGGCTAGCAGTTTCATGCTATCGGTAATTGTTATCCGGTACTGTTCTTTCGACCAACCATTCGAGCAGGAAATTTCTACCCGTACCGGGTCAGCATTGGCGGCATCAAAATAAGTGGATATGGGCATGAAGCTAAAGGCCAGCGGGTTTATGGTGAAGGCACCGGCACCAGGCCGGTTAATCAAGCGATCGATTTGCAGGCTCACCTGATAGCTAAACTCGGCCTCCAGCCCTGCCGGGTCATCATTTTTTAATTCACCCGAGCCGGTAAAGCCCTGGGCCTGGAGAATATTATCAATCACTTTTTTTCGATCCGGATCGGTGATGTTGCGAAACATGGCCCTGGCAGCAGCAGCCTGTCGCCCCTTGATATTCACCGACATAGCTAAGCTGGCTGAACCGTCTTCGGCAATACTGATATCGGTAATCATCTCCTGGATATTATCTGCAGGGACATCGGCCGGTGTACGCTGGCCCTTCTTGAAGTCATCAACATGCAGTACCGGCTTATCGGCAATCGAAAAACCAATCAGGCCAAAGGGCATATTCTGATTGGTAGCATCAACATACAGGTCGTAATCGGGAAGATAATTAATAACATGATTGACAGAAGACACCATAGGCACCTCGGGCAACTGATAAATTGTGCCGGAATTTATTAGTGCCTGGGTTGATGCTATGCCTTTGGCTGTTAACAGTGCCTCCAGTAACGTCGCATGATCTTTACAATCCCCCATGCGGTTCTCGACAACAAAAGTGAGATCCCGGGGAACCACCGCTCCTACACCGATACAATTCCCCGCATAGCTAATTTCTCTCGCCACCCATTCATACAATAAGCGAGCCTGTTGTTTTTTATCATCAGTATTTGCGACAATCTTGTCCGCCAGTGCTGAAATTTCCGCTGTAACCCTGGCTTTGGGTTTGGCGCGCGCGCCGTAAGCCTCGGCAATTTTCTGGTAACTATCAAATGTGGTGTATTCATAACCAGGGACGACCTCTCTGTCCCATATGCTGTAATTCTGGCGCTTGATCCGTTTAGGTTGAGCGTTCTTATAGCCCCATTCATAAACAACGCGTCCCTCTTTTTTACTGAGTTTCTGAGTCATATCCCGCGTGCGGTAGAAACCGGGAAAGCTGTCGGGAACGTCGAGAATTACCAGCACATCATCATAGGCGTAAGCCGTCGAATAGGTGGCGGCTGAGGTGAAATAACCAGGAAACATAGCTTGTTTATTGGTAATCGTATAGGCAAAAAATACGCTATCCCCTACCTCTACATCAGGAAATATAATCGTCACGCTGGAGCGATCTGAAAATGCCGGAACATTCCCACCCGAGCCGGTATTACTGCGATACTGGTAATTGTTCTCAGGCGCTTCAATTTTTGTGCCGTCAACCTTAAGTGTGTAGGCATGGTGAATTTCAATATCTTCTATGCTGGTGCTATAACTCACACTGGTCTTTTTATTTTTTTCCAAAGCGCGCTGGTCCAACACCTGTAACGACCAGTCGGCCTTACGGGTGAAGGTATGGTCCTCCTGAGCGATAATATGGCTATGGAAATGCGGCATGCGCGTCATGATGATGGCATCTTCTTCCTCAGCAAAAGAGGGCAAGGCCATCGATGACAAGAGGATTACTATTACCAGGGGTAAATGGATGTCGCTAAAAATGAAGTGTCGGAAAACGGTAAGCATCAGCTGTTCCTTTAGTTAATTCGTCCGTTTGGGTAAAGATAAACCTTAACTATAGACCATATTAATTAAAGGGTAGCGTTATAATTGGATTCCTGCCTGCGCGGAAATGACGATAGATATTGCAGCCCAAGAGAGCCTCAAAGGACATCAGGCACTCAGCGTTCCCTAGATATTTTCCCGTAGGAAATCAGCAACAGACTGATAATAAGCTGCCGCCCCCGAAGCCTCTTCGAAGCCATGCCCTTCTTCATCATAGACGTGCCAAAAGAAAGGCTTATTGGATTGTTCGAGCATATATTTCAGTCGGTAAGCATGCTCGATGTCGACAACAGTGTCTTTAGCCCCATGGGTCAAATGCAACGGGGCCTGTAGTTTATCTATGTTAAAAACCGGGGATATTGACTTCAGACGTTCGTAGTCCTCAGCCGGATCACCGATATATTCACGAAAGAAATCCAGCGCCCCACTCGACTCAGCACGGCTATTCATAAATAACAGGGCAATATCCGTCACGCCCGCAAAACTTACCGAACAGCGATATTGATTCGGAGCGCGAATGGCCAGCATTACCGCAGCATAACCACCGTAGGAACTGCCGATAGAGCAAACCCTGCCACTGTCCACTTGTCCACTGCCAATCACCTTTGCTACCGCCAGCTCGATATCTTCCAGCATTTTGTTCCCAAACTGCTCTTTGCCCGCATCAACAAACTCCTCACCATAACCACTGGAACCCCGGTAGTTAACCTGCAACACTGCAAAGCCCTGTGATGCCAGATACTGCACCGCAGGATCGTACCCCCGCCAGTCGCTGATACCAATAGGGCCACCATGGGGCATTACCAACAAGGGAGGTTTTTTTACCCCAGCGGGAAGGGCAAGAAAATATTCGATATCCAGGCCATCATG
>JAUXHA010000150.1 GCA_030621845.1 Spongiibacteraceae bacterium | reverse complement strand
AGGAATCCATCGCCATCAAGATGTCCTTTATCGCCGGATTTATACCAGCGCACACCATTAATTTCGACAATGACCTCCGCCGTCTTTTGCGGATCGTTAAGATACCCCTGCATCACCTGGCAACCACCAATTAATATCAAGCCGTCTTCACCGGAAGGTAATTCCATCAGGCTATCAGGATCAACAATTTTGAAACTGGTTCCCGGTAACGGCATACCTACGGTTCCAGCTTTGGAACCCAGATGAACCTCCCAGTAGCTGGTGTCGAGCTGGTCAGGCAGGTTGGTACTCGCCACAGGGGTTGTTTCTGTCGCACCATAACCTTCGTAAATATCCTTGCCAAACTTCATCCTGAATGATTGACGGACATCGTCACTGAGCTTCTCCGCACCCGCAATTACCAAACGAAGCGAACCCAACATCAGCGGATGAACGCGACGATTTTTAACATACATACGCAAAAATGTCGGCGTACCACAAAAAACGGTACCGCGATACTTGGCAATTGCCTTGGCTGAACCCACCGTGTCAGTAGGGTCAGCATGACACACCATCGGCACCCCTTCGATTAACGGCATAAATTGATTGACCGTTAATCCAAAGGCATGAAACAGTGGCAAGGTAGCCATCACCACATCATCGCTCTGTAAATTGATAACATCAGAAATCTGCTTCAGGTTACCAAGAACATTGTGGTGACTCAGCCTGATCCCCTTTGGCATACCTTCACTACCACTGGAGAATAATATCGCCGCTGTTTTTTCCGGATTATGGGCATGGCAATAGAGGTATTTAAGAATCCTTGCCGGTAGTATACGAATACTCAACAAAGTCGATACCATCTCAACTTTATTAATTCCCTCTTTAATATCCTCCAGAAAATAAAAGGGAACAATTTCAGTTAAGGCATCAACATCAACACCGCGAAGTTTTAATTTTTCCAAAAAACGTCGCGAACTAAAAATACAGCGTAATTCAGCCAGCGCTATCGCATTCGCCAATGCACTGACACTGGCACTGTAATTCAGGTTAACCACCGTCTGGCCATTTAGCAAAACGGCCATATTGGCGATTACTGCCCCGGAACTTGTCGGCAGCAATAGACCGACATTTTGTGCCGGACTCAAACGTTTAATTTTCCGACTAAACACTACCGCTGCGGTTAACGCCCTGGTCGCCGAGAGAGGTTCTGCCAGAGTATCTGCAATGGCCAACTCACTACCCTGGGCCTTGACCGTTTGAATCCAGGCTTCGGGTATCGTTGGCAAGCTCATTACATAGTGTGTCCATGATTGTACCGACAAATCAAATACGCGACGCTTCACCACATCAGCTTTGGTTGATTTTTCCAGCGGCTCTCCAAAAGCCACAATAAGATCCCGAACAATGGTAAAACTGTTGTCTGATTTCAAGCGATCACTGGAACGCGAAAAACGACTCCCCCATAAACCCCGCAAATAAAACGGCAGGATAAGAACATCATCATTCGCCAGTTCACAGGCTTTTTCATAACCCCGCCTGAATTCACCTAAATGCCCTGTTCGGCTAATCGAACCTTCCGGAAACAGGCAAACTACTTCACCGCGATTAAGTAACTCAGACATGGTCTTCAGTGCGGCTTTACTGCCCCCACCCCCACCGATAGGGACCACACCAGCAAATTTTAAAAAGCCTTTTAAATACCAGCGATCATAAATCGTTTTGAACATAACAAAACGCACCGGTCGCGGGCAGGCTATCTGGACAATCGCCCAGTCAATAAAACTGATATGGTTGCCCAGCATCAATACCCCACCCCGCTCAGGAATATTATTAAATCCCTGTACATTAACCCGATAACGACGAGTCATCATATAAGTGATAAGAAAACGCAACAGTGATTGGGGAAAACTTAATACCGTATAAGCACCGCCGATTAAGGCAACCACCGCGATAATATATAACAGATTAGCAGTAGCAATACCGGCATAGGCAACGGCCGCCGTTAAGCCCAAAAAGCCCAACATGCCAATATTTTGGATCAAATTATTTCCCGCCAGGACGATACCCATCTCATCATCGGGCGCATGGAATTGAATCAATGCATTAAGCGGTACGATAAACAAACCACCCATCACACCAATAAAAAAGAAATTCATAATATGTGCGGTAACCGATTCAATACCCGGCAATAAAAACAGACCCAGCGCAATGCCACCGGCGCCAAAGGGGATAATGCCTGTCTCTATATAGCGTCGTGACCAACGCCCGGCCAACAGCGAGCCCACCACAATACCGACACCACTGGCGGCCAGGGTACCCTGGATCACCACGGTATTGCTAATCGACATTGTCTCCTTGGCAAAAGCCGGAAAGGCGGCCAACATCACCTGTGAAATAGACCAGAATACTGTCAAACCCAATACGGAAAGACGAATAATTCTATTATTCCGAATAGGCTGCAGGTTTTTCTTTAACGCCCTGCCTGATAAATAGTTCGGCCAGCTAAATTTCAATTCCGGCCTTGGCTTCTCCAGCTCAGGTATGCGATAAGCCATGACCAACTCAAACACGCTGTTGGCAACAAGCAGCCAGCCCAGCGGAGCAATCGCCAACAGGATATCGCTCTTACTGGGCTGCTCCAGACCCTCATAATAATGCTCAAAAATAATAGAATAAATAAAAGTACCCGCCAAAATAGCCGCAATGGTTGCCGCTTGCACCAGACCATTGGCTTGGGAAAGCTGGTCTTTCCCCGCCAACACTTTGATATAGCCGTATTTTGACGGCGAATAAAACGCACTCTGTATCGCGAGAATAAAAGTAAGAACAAACGCTGGCCAAAAATAGCCCTGATAGTAGCAAAGGGTAATTAACAGGGTAATCGCTACTGCCAACCATGACGCCACACGCATAATTTTATTTTTTGGATAGCGGTCAGCTAGAAAACCTGCCGGGCTGAATAACAGGATAAAGGGCAGCAGAATAAGCGCATTAACAATCGCGGTGAGAATGACCTGGGTAGTGCCGTCATAAACTTTAAAGATAGTATTCTGGATGGTTATTTTGTGCCCAAGGTCAACAAAGGCATTGAGAACAACCACCAGGATATAGGGCACCATGCCCCTGATTGCGAGTAAACTTCGCATTAGCTCTCCCTGCTTGTCAGGTTTTACTTAGCAATAAAACCTTAAAGCTTTTATTATTGGCAACGACATCAACTCTAGCATACAGACCCTTTGCTTTTCGCTCCAGAGGAATAAAGGCATTGACGACAAAAACGGCCTTGCCATCACTGCCTAACAATCGATGACTGGCCGCAATAAACTTATCGCTTAAGTCGGATTCCAGATCAAAACCCTGATGAAAAGGCGGATTACAGAGTAACAGATCGAACCCCGCCTGTAATGAGTCGCCACAATCATCGCAATCTACCTCTGCATCAATGGCAGAAGCCTGGAAATTTTTCCTGCAACAATTTACCGCGGCAATATTATTATCAACTGCTGTTATTTTCGTATCGAGCATAGTAGCTAATTTAAGGCTCAGATAACCATAGCCACAGCCAAGATCAACGGCAGAACGTGGCGGGTGGGGGAAAGCTTCTAGCAATACGGGTAACTGCTCAATTAAAAACTGGCTGCCGCGGTCTATTTTTTCCCAACCGAAAACGCCAGGCTTACTATAAAACACCGTGTCTTTATCGACTTCAAGCCGCCGAATTTCAGAATAATCTTTATCCTCCAGGCGTTGACTATCACCGCCTGAATTACAAAGAGTGACACACTGAGCTGATTTATTACCTCGCTGTTTCTCTACTGTTTCACCAAGTAACTGCCCAGCCTTTTTAGTATAGGTTTTAATCCCTTCATTTTTGTAGCCACTTAACAGCAAGTTACCCCCATCGACCAGACAATACATACTGCTATTGATAATATGATGAACCAGCGCCTTTTCTTTCGATATTCGATAAACCACCGCATCGTAGCAAGCCTCCAGTCCGAAAAAATCGAAGTCGCTGAGCTGCACACTAAAACCTGCCCGGCGTAACAGCGAGACACTATCAAAACGATTACTTATCACTTTTAATTCAGCACGAGGTTTGATCCGGGCAATCGCTTCAGCACTAATATTTTCATCAACCAGCCACAGCACACGACCCTGAAGATTATTCAAGGTCGGCACCAGCAATGCAAAGGCATGATCGATCATAGACTGCTTAATTCCTGTTGCGTGAGCGAACGATACTCACCAGACTGTAATTTACTGTCCAGCACAATGCTACCTATTTGAATTCGGCGCAAACAATCGACTCTATTACCCATGGCAGCAAACATGCGCTTAACCTGGTGATACTTTCCTTCTGTGATAGTCAGTCTGGCCGACTGCTCATCAATCAGGACTAATTCCGCGGGCAGGGTTTCACGCTTTTCACCATCGAGCATTATACCGCTGGAAAATTGCCTAATGTAATGGTCGCCAATAGGCTCGACTGTTTCAACATAATAGGTTTTTTTACAACGGCGGCGTGGCGATGTGACTTTATGTAACCACTGACCATCATCACTGATTAACACCAGCCCAGTGGTATCGATATCCAACCGGCCAGCAACATGCAATTGCTGGAGATTATCTTCCTCCAGTAATTCCATCACTGTTAAGTGCTGTCTGTCCTTATTGGCACAAACATAACCTTCAGGTTTGTTGAGCATAAAATAACGATAGGCAACTGCGCGTAACGCCTCGCCATCGAACGCAACCACTGAAACACTCTCAACAGCAAAAGCTGGAGAACGCTGCATAAGCCCATCGACAGTGATCCTGCCCGCTTTAAGCAATATCTTGGCCTCACTGCGCGAGTAGTCAGTAACGCTGGCAATGTATCGATCCAAACGCATCAGTAACACCCAGTCATTCACTCTTCATGCAGCGGCCCATTAATACCTGCCTGCACACTTAAGTATATCGTTGTTTTATTCTTAAGCGCCCACTCCGCGAAGACGGAGAAGACCTTGATCAGTGTTCACGGGTAGCGCGGAATTGAATATCCGGCCAGCGATCTTCCATC
>JAUXHA010000098.1 GCA_030621845.1 Spongiibacteraceae bacterium | reverse complement strand
GCCAGCGATCTTCCATCAACTGCAGGTTAACCCGCGTCGGTGCCAGATAAGTGAGGTGACCACCGCCATCAATGGCTAAATTTTCACTCGCCTTACGCTTGAAATCCTCAAGTTTTTTTGCATCATCACAGTCAATCCAGCGCGCGGTATAAACACTGACCGGCTGATACATCGCCTCAACCTTGTACTCGTCTTTTAGCCGATAAGAGACCACATCAAATTGCAAAGGCCCTACGGCCCCAACCACCAGGTTGGAATTACTAATCGGCATAAAAACCTGGGTAGAACCTTCCTCAGAGAGTTGCTGCAAGCCTTTCTGCAACGCTTTGGTTTTTAGCGGATCTTTTAGCCGAATCAAACGGAATAGTTCCGGAGCAAAATGAGGAATACCGGTGTATTTTAATTCTTCGCCCTCAGTAAAAACATCGCCAATCTGTATCGTACCGTGATTATGCAAGCCAATAATATCCCCTGATACTGCCGCTTCAACTGCCTCACGCTCACCCGCTTTAAACGTCACCGCATCGGCAATTTTTACATCCTTGGCAATACGCACATGGCGCATCTTCATGCCTTTATTATAGGTCCCTGAACAAATTCGCATAAAGGCAATACGATCGCGATGCTTCGGATCCATATTGGCCTGGATTTTAAAAACAAAACCGGAGAATTTTTCCTCACGAGCATCCACTTCACGCGTGGCAGTGATCCTCGGCAGAGGTGCTGGCGCCCATTCAACAAAACCATCCAGCATTTCACGCACACCAAAATTACCCAGCGCCGTGCCAAAGAATACCGGGGTCAACTGCCCCGACAAATATTCATCCAGATTAAATTCGTGGCTGGCTCCCCGCACCAACTCAACCTCATCAGCGAAATCTTCGTAATACACATCCAATAAGGCTTTCGCCGCGGGGGAATCCAGGCCGTCAATCTGTATGTCCTCAGAAATAATATTACTCTGGCCCTGTTTGAAAACATGAATGGTATCGGTATAAAGGTTATATACACCCTTGAACTCTTTGCCCATACCGATGGGCCAATTAATCGGCGCCGCTTTTATTTTTAGCACCGCTTCGATTTCATCCAGCAAATCAATGGCATCGCGAATATCCCGATCCATCTTGTTGACAAAACTGAGAATCGGCGTATCTCGCAAGCGACAAACATCCATCAATTTGATGGTGCGTGCCTCAACGCCTTTTGCACCATCTACAATCATCAGCGCCGAATCAACAGCGGTCAGGGTGCGGTAGGTGTCTTCCGAAAAATCTTCATGTCCGGGTGTATCCAGCAAGTTAACTATACGGTCTCGATAGGGAAACTGCATCACCGATGAGGTAACAGAAATACCCCGTTCCTGCTCCATGCTCATCCAGTCCGAGGTGGCATGACGATCAGACTTTTTCCCTTTTACCGTACCCGCCACCTGAATCAATTGACCTAATAGCAGCAACTTTTCGGTGATGGTTGTTTTACCGGCATCGGGGTGAGAGATGATGGCAAAGGTACGTCTCCTGTTAATTTCATTGAGATAATTGCTGTCTACCATACTCTTAAAACCCTAATTTACACCCATCGAGAATATTAGCTTTTCGAGAAAATCAAATACACGAAAAGCACATTATTTTACCTTATCAAAAACCTTACGCTGCGGATCTTTCAAGGGATGCTTTTGCCCATGGCCGTCCGTCGGGGAAGTCGGCGAAGCCTGTTCGAATCCGAATTTTTGCAGCGCAAAAATCGTTGAGTTCTGCAGCCGCCGCCGGACGGCCATGGGCAATCCCCGATCCACAGCGGGCAGCCACCATCGCCTGGATTCAATACTCCACCCATCGAATTCAAACAGCGTTTTTCGTGTTTATTACTGCTTGAATACTATGAAGGCACAATTTTACCAAGGCCGAATAGTTCTCTATTCAGTATTTGTGGGACAGTAGTGCGCCGAAGCAACCCTTAAGCAATTCCAACAAGCACTTACAACATGCTCCGCCCTTTGTTCGCCGCAATGCGCAGCCGCAGCGCATTTAATTTAATAAAGCCCTCTGCATCCTGCTGATTGTAAGCGCCTTCATCGTCCTCAAAGGTAGCAATACTCTCATCAAACAGTGATTGATCCGACTTGCGACCCACCACCGTAACAGTGCCTTTATAGAGTTTCACCCGCACTACACCATTCACTACCTGCTGCGATTCATCAATCATCGTCTGTAACAGCTTGCGCTCGGGCGACCACCAATAACCGTTATAAATCAGCTTGGCATAGCCGGGCATTAACTCATCTTTTAAATGGGCCACTTCGCGGTCCAGGGTAATCGATTCAATGGCGCGATGGGCGGGTAGCATAATCGTGCCGCCCGGTGTTTCGTAGCAGCCGCGGGATTTCATCCCGACGTAACGGTTCTCAACAATATCCAAACGACCGATACCATTATCACCACCAAGGCGATTTAACTCAGTGAGCACCTCAGCCGCTGACATTGCCTTGCCGTCAATCGCAACGATATCCCCCGACTGGTAAGTCAGTTCGATATAAGTAGCTTTATCGGGTGCCTGCTCGGGGGAGACGCTCCAGCGCCACATATCATCCTCGGCTTCCGCCCAGGGGTCTTCCAGAATGCCGCCCTCATAGGAGATATGTAACAGGTTGGCGTCCATGGAATATGGCGATTTTTTCTTCTGGCCGGCGAAATCAACCGGAATATTATGCTGTTGGCAATAATCCATCAGCTTTTCCCGGGAATTTAAATCCCACTCCCGCCAGGGGGCAATTACCTTCACTCCCGGCTTAAGCGCATAGGCGCCCAGCTCAAAGCGCACCTGGTCATTACCTTTACCGGTAGCGCCGTGGGATATTGCATCGGCCCCCGTTGCATTGGCAATCTCAATCAGGCGCTTGGCAATGAGCGGTCGGGCAATCGACGTACCTAACAGATATTCGCCTTCATAAAGGGTATTGGCACGGAACATGGGGAAAACATAGTCGCGAACGTACTCTTCCTTCAGGTCATCAATGTAGATTTCCTTCACCCCCAGCGCCTCAGCTTTGGCCCTGGCCGGCTCCACTTCTTCGCCCTGGCCTATATCCGCGGTAAAAGTCACCACCTCACAGCCATAGGTATCTTGCAACCAGCGCACAATCACCGAGGTATCCAGACCACCGGAATAGGCTAAAACAACTTTATTGATCTCTGACATGTAAGCTCCGCGCCTTGTTAACACAGGTTTTTTGAGGGCGGCCATTTTACTGGTGTTTAAGCCTAAAGGCTATGTTTGCCGGGTAAAATACCCACTCAGTGCCAGTGAAACGCCCTTTTTATCCCTCGCCGCCAATTTCTCTCGCCTCTTCCCTTGCGGAGTATCCAGCGAATCCGGTAGCATGCCTGCTC
Source organism: Spongiibacteraceae bacterium (assembly GCA_030621845.1). Classification (GTDB taxonomy): domain Bacteria; phylum Pseudomonadota; class Gammaproteobacteria; order Pseudomonadales; family Dasaniaceae; genus JAUXHA01. The sequence goes on along the minus strand of JAUXHA010000098.1, from coordinate 7,003 downwards.
CACAGAACTTATTGAACTGGTATGACTGAACTCACCATCACCCGCCCCGATGACTGGCATGTACACCTGCGCGACGGCGATGCCCTGCCCCACACAGTAGCAGACATGGCGCGCTATTTTGGCCGCGCCATTGTTATGCCCAACTTGCTGCCACCGGTGATGCACAGCGAACAGGCCGAAGCCTATCGACAACGCATTATGTCCGCACAGGCCCATTGTGATCGCCAGGTGCTGCCATTGATGGTGCTCTACCTCACCGACAATACCAACGCAGAAGACGTCCGGCGCGCCAAAGCAGCGGGCATTGTTGCCTATAAGCTATACCCTGCTGGCGCCACCACTAACTCCGACTCCGGTGTCACCGATATCAACAAAGTCTACCCGGCACTGGAAGCGATGCAGGAAGAGGGCTTGAACTTTCTACTGCACGGAGAAGTCACCGATGCGGCGGTTGATATTTTTGATAGAGAAAAAGTCTTTATCGACTCCATCCTGAGCCAGCTCTGCAAAGATTTCCCCGCGCTACACATGGTACTGGAACATATCACCACCGAGGATGCCGCTGACTTTGTCAGCGCCGCCACGGACAAGCTGGCGGCAACGATTACCGCCCATCACCTGCTGTTCAACCGCAATGATATGCTTGCCGGCGGTATTCGCCCGCACTATTACTGCCTGCCTATTCTCAAACGCAATCGCCACCAACAGGCACTACTGAAGGCCGCCACCAGCGCTAACCCCCGCTTCTTTCTCGGTACGGATTCAGCGCCACACAGCACCGGCAAGAAAGAAACGGCCTGTGGCTGTGCCGGCTGTTATACCGCCTACGCCGCCATCGAACTGTATGCCGCCGCCTTTGAACAGGCCGGGGCATTGGATAAACTTGAAGGCTTTGCCAGCCACTTCGGCCCCGACTTTTACCACTTGCCACGCAATAGCGATACCATCACCTTGCGCAAGCAGAGCTGGCAAGCACCTCGGGAAATTAATCTCGGCAAGGATAAACTCACCCCCCTGCTTGCAGGCGAACCCCTGTCATGGCAAGTCGTGACCTAAGGAACCCGATTGGATAACGATGACCGCAATTCCCTCGCAGGCCGTTTTCGCGGCTTTTTACCCGTTGTAGTCGATGTCGAAACCGGCGGCTTTAACGCAAACACCGATGCCGTACTGGAGATCGCTGCAACCACCTTGACCATGGATGAACAGGGGTTTCTGCTGATTGATAAAACCTACGACTACCACGTTGAACCCTTTGCGGGTGCCAATATGGAGCCGTCAGCACTGGAATTTACCGGCATTAATCCTCACGATCCACAACGAGGGGCGGAATCCGAGGAAATCATCTTCCCCGATTTATTTACTGCCATTCGTAAACAGGTGAAGTCTCACCACTGCACACGGGCCGTGCTGGTGGGCCACAATGCTCATTTCGATCTGGGTTTCGTTATGGCCGCAGCAGAGCGCTGCCAGATCAAACGCAATCCCTTCCACCCATTCTCGGTATTTGATACCGCCACGCTGGCCGGCCTCGCCTTTGGTCAAACGGTGCTGGCCAAAACCTGCGAAGCAGCCGGCATCGAGTTCAATAATGCCGAGGCTCACAGCGCTGCCTACGACACAGAAAAAACCGCAGAGTTGTTTTGCCTGATTGTTAATCGCTGGAAGGAGTTGGGAGGCTGGAACTTGCCCGCAGACAATTTCAGTCAAATCTTTAGCGACTGATGTTCAGCCTGCATAGAGCGCAGGCCGGCATAATCGACTCAATAAAAAAGGGCCGAAACAATCGGCCCTTTTGGTCTAACGCGCTGCTTACAGTTTGTCAGCATTCTCTGACAGGTAAGCTGCCACACCATCTGGCGAAGCATCCATACCCTTGTCACCTTGTTTCCAGCCAGCAGGGCAAACTTCGCCGTGCTCTTCATGAAACTGCAGGGCTTCAACCAGGCGTATCACCTCATCAAAATTACGACCCAGGGGCAGATCATTCACCAACTGAGAGCGCACCACACCTTCTTTATCGATAATAAAAGCACCACGGAAAGCCACGCCACCCGCTGATTCAACATCATAGGCACGACAGATATCGTGGTTGATATCCGCTGCCAGCGTATAAGCAACGGGGCCGATACCGCCCTTTTCAATCGGCGTATTGCGCCAGGCGTTATGGGTAAAATGCGAATCGATAGAAACGCCGATCACTTCCACACCCAGCGCCTTGAACTTATCCATACGATGATCAACCGCCAGCAGCTCGGAGGGACAGACAAACGTGAAATCCAGCGGATAAAAGAATACCACCGCGCACTTGCCCTTCGCCGCTTCGCTGAGGGTGAAACTATCTACAATTTCGCCACTGCCAAGTACCGCCGCACATGTAAAATCGGGAGCTGGTTTACCTACGAGTACACCCATCTTTTCTAACCTCCAGTAAAAGTTTTAAGAAAACACCCCCATACCGCATTGATTGCCCGGGGACAGGCGATGAATAATACACAGACCGCACCGGCAATCCCATAAAAATTTTACAATGAAAACGATAGGTTTAATCTATTAAAAGGTAGATACAACAAAAACAAACCAATAATAGAAGCTGCCCGATTATTGACCTGGAACAAGGAAATCCCCCTCAACTCCAATTGACAATGATTCTCATTTCAATTATCGTTTAGCACAACTGAAACCAAGCATTTCCACCCAAGCTATGTATATTTGTCTTTGTAAATCCGTTACCGACAGTCAAATCCGCGAAGCTGTCGCGAAAGGTGCCACTAAATTTGGTCAACTTCGCCAGGAGCTGGGTCTGGCTTCACAGTGTGGCAAATGCGGCATACTCGCCAGAGAGGTTTTCGACCAAAGCCTGGAGCTCGCAGTGGATCAGGAACAGCTATTCTACGCTGTCAGCTAATCCCCCCGCATCGACTGCTGTTGCTAATTACCAGGCATTCTCATTCCATCAATTTTCTTAAAATCAAACACTTGCTTATTGACAGCTAACGCCCTCCGGTCAACAATCTCTCCCCTTATACTTCTCCCGAGGATCATATTATGAAAGGTGACAGCAAGGTTATCGAATTCCTGAACAAAGTTCTCGGCAATGAGCTAATCGCTATTAACCAGTATTTCCTGCACTCCAGAATGTACAAGGACTGGGGCTTAAAAGAACTGGCTGAACACGAATACGAAGAATCCATCGATGAGATGAAACATGCCGATACACTGATTGAACGGGTGTTATTTCTTGAAGGCTTGCCCAATATGCAAGACCTGGGCAAGCTGCTCATCGGTGAAAACACTGAAGAAATGTTGGCCTGCGACCTGAAACTGGAATTCATCGCAACCAAAGACCTGAGAGAAGCTATCGTTTACTGCGAATCCGTCAATGACTATGTCAGTCGCGAACTGTTTGAAAAGATCCTCGAAGAGGAAGAAGAACACATTGACTGGCTGGAAACCCAACTGGGCCTGATTGAAAAAGTAGGCCTGCAAAATTACCAGCAGAGTAAAATGAATTCCTGATCGTCAACAGGCAATAAAAAAGCGGCTATTGGTAGCCGCTTTTTTTATTACTCAAAAAATCACTCCGCATTTAATAAACCATAAACGCCGATCGCATAAGAGCGTTTTTCACCTTCACCGAGCAGGGAAGAATCCCCTAGCACACCGCCAACATGGACGTCCTCATCACGGTAACCCATTTCCCCGGTACCCGTATCATAGCCGACCATTCCAGGCTCCAGGTAATAAGCCATCACATCACCTTGCTCAACACTGATCGAGACGCTGAAGTTAATCCGTTGTGCACCCAACTCCCTGACCACAATCGGCTCACTTTCCCAGACCGTCACCAAATCGTCCTTCACCGGTCTCAATACCTTCACCGTCAAACTACCCGGGCCAGCAAAAAACGCATTCACTCCGGTTAAGGTTCCATTGCGCGGTATTTTATGTCCCCTGTCCACCAACAACACCGGCTCCGAATCCCTTTGCTTGCGCTCCACCAATTCACCACCGATGTAATCCACCAGGTTACTTTTTAGCAGAAATTGCTTCAGGTGATCGATTTGCTGCTGGGCAAACTGGCGAACATCACCGCGCAGACTGGTTGACTCTTCCACCCGTGAACTTTTTTCGCTACCCAACACAGCGATAACCCGATTGAGTTCGTCCTTATCCTGTTTCAGTAAAGTCTGGTCAGCCTTTAAACTATCAATTTGCTTATTGCTTTCAGCCAACTGACGCTCCAGGGTGTCATTTTGATCCTGTAATTGCTGAACATCCGGTGGCGTCTGACAACCTGCCAACACCATACACAGTAAAACGCTTGAATAGCGCATTCAATCTCTCCTGTATTATTAAAGCGCCACCACAAAAGCCCTGGTCGCAATGCGCTTACCGTCTAAAAGAATATCCATATGGTAGCCTCCTTTCTTGAAACCTTCCACCGGGCGATCAATACGGAAGGAACTGCTGCCCTGCTCACCACTGAGTATCACCGGCACCGCAGCGATCTGGATTGAGCGGGATCCATCAAACAGCACCGCCTGTAACACCGTGGTTGACTGGTAGAAATTACTGAACTCGATACGGACATAAATCGTCCTTCCTGCCTGTATGGCTTCTGATGAATTCTTTTCCTGATCAAAATCCGGTGAACCACTAAACAGCAAGGCATCCACTCGTGGCTGACTCGCCGCTATCAATTTTGCCATCTCCTGCAACTGCGCATCCTCAGGCAATATATCCAGCGCTGGCTGTAGCAACGCTGCTGCCTCCGCCAGATTATGCAGCTCCAGTTGCACATTGAGCTGACGCAGCAATTCATCGATCAATTGCTGCAAACCCTCTAACGCAGCAGTGTTCCCGGCGTCCAATGTCAGCACCTGCTGATAACGTTGTCCGGCACTGTTATCCACCGAGAACCAAATTCCCCTCTCTTCAAACGCCTCCGCTTCGAGCAGCAGCTTATCAACAATCTGCTGCACATTAATCTGCCCCTTGAGCTCGTCAGCCATGGCATTCAAAGCCAGGTCATCATCGTCGACCGACAAGCCCCTGGCTACCAAAGTCATCGCCCCGCTGTAGTCACCACGCTGCCGGGCAGCGGTGGCTAGCTGGTGATAGCGAGCTGCAATGGCCGCCAGACCCGCCAGCGCTTCCTTGTTATCCGGGGCCAATACCAGCACTGCTTCGTACAGTGTTCTGGCATTTTCACCCGCAGGGGCCATTAACTTATCCTGCCGAAAATACTGTTCCGCCAGCACCAGTTTTTCCCTGGCTTGCCGCTGGTTCATGATCGCCTGCTCCAGATCCTGGTAAGCAAGCGCTTCTGCCAACTCAGGAAAATGCAACAAAGCCGTCATCAATGCCTCGTCCGCCACATCAAGATCGCCCTCTGGCAACTGTTCGCGGACGACTTGCAAAGCCCGCTGCTGCATTACCGCCAAGCCGGCTGCCGCTTCAGGCTGATCGGCCTCCCGCTCAAGAATATCCCGATAGACTTGCAACAAGCCTTCTTCCTGCCCCGGCTCCATTACTTCCACCGATGCCATCTGGCGGCTCTGCGCCAGCAATTGTTCCAGGACTGCAACCTCCGGCGGGGGCTCTTCCGGCGGTGGGGCAACAGGCTCAGCTACCACCGGCTCAGCCCGATCAGTAACCACAGCCGGCTTAAGCCCCATGGTAATTAATCCGTCATCAACTACCTGGGGGGAAATAATAGCCTGGTAAGCCAACATGGCGGCGGCAACGACCAACAATAACAATGCCACCCACAAACCCTTGCGCGGGGAACCCTGTACTGCCGTTTTACGTGCGGAAATATCTTCAGCCGGAATATGCAAGGCTTCTTCCGTTGTGGTTCGGGCAGTACCACTCACAGCAGGCTTTGAAGCTGTTTCGGCGGCTGTCTTCCCGCTGCCGGACTGAATCGACTTCACCCCGCGCACGGGGGTATTGCGTCGACCTGAAGGTTTTTGTGCATTCGCCTCTTTCCAGCGATCTATCTCAGCGGGATCGAGTAATGCCAGCGCTTTAATCAACTCGGCTCCGGTCTGGTATCGATCCTTCGCCTCCTTGGCCATCAGCTTGCTCATCACTGGCTGAAAACTGGACAGCGGCGCGGGCAAATTGGGGATGGGCTCAGAAATATGCTTGATGCCAATAGCCACCGCGGTTTCCGCCTCGTAGGGCACGGCACCAATCAGCATCAGGTACATTAATACACCGAGACTGTACAAGTCCGAGCGTGGGTCCACGGATTTCCCGCGAGCCTGCTCCGGGCTCATATAATGCGGCGTGCCCAATGCCATCCCCGTCATGGTCATACTGCTGGCCACATCGGCGGCCCGGGCAATACCAAAGTCCATCAATACTGCATGGCCGTCTTCTTCATGCAGGAGGATGTTTTCAGGCTTCACATCACGATGGACGTAGCCCTTTTTACCTGAATAGTCGAGCGCTGAAGCCAGTTCGGTGAGCACCCTGAGTATTTGTTTACCGGTCAAGCCGGGTAACTTGTGTTTCAGTTCCTCACCCGGCACGTAGGCCATCGACAGATAGTGATGCCCCTGGTGGATTCCCACATCGTGTACAGTGACAATATTGGGATGAATAAGCTGGCTGACGATTCTCGCCTCTTGCAGGAACCGCTGACTGAAAGTGGAATCTTCAGACAGGGTTGCCGACATGATTTTCAAGGCAACTTCACGCTGGAAACTTTCCTGAATCGCCAGATATACGGTCGCCATCCCCCCCTTGCCAATCGAGCGGATAATGCGATAACCGGGAATTTCAATATCGATAGCTTTGCCCCTACTGGCAATATTATTGATTTTGCTTGTTATAACATAGTTAGCTAACAAGACAACGTCACGGCAATCATTAATCGACGTGACGTGAGGTTATTTCCACCTCAACAGCCTGAAAACCAGCTTGGTCGGGCACAAAAAAAACCCACCAAGCGGTGGGTTTTGATCACTTAATCGCTCTATTCACTCTGGTC
>JAUXHA010000153.1 GCA_030621845.1 Spongiibacteraceae bacterium | reverse complement strand
AAACTGGCCAGTAATGAAAATCCGCTGGGGCCGAGCAAGAAAGTGCTTGCCGCGGTGGCGCAGGCCGCCGGGGATATTGCGCGTTACCCCGACAGCAATGCTTACCAGCTTAAGCAGGTACTTGCCGAGCGCCTGGCGGTGAGTCCGCAGCAATTGACCCTGGGTAATGGTTCCAACGATGTACTGGAGTTACTCGCACGAACCTTTCTTGAGCCGGGTAAATCCGCTGTGTTGTCCCAGCATGCATTTATTGTCTACGCCATGGCCGTGCAAGCTTGTGGCGCCCGGCCTATTGTCACCGCGGCGAAGGCGAGGGGGCACGATCTCGATGCGATGCTGGCGGCGATTGAGGCCGATACACGATTACTTTTTATTGCCAACCCGAATAATCCTACTGGCACCTTTATTGCCCGGGACGCGTTGCTTGATTTTCTTGACCAGGTGCCTGATAGGGTCATCGTGGTACTGGATGAGGCTTATATCGAGTACAGTGATGGTGATGACTTCCCGGACGGAGTCGCTTTACTCTCACGCTACCCGAATTTGGTGGTGACCCGTACTTTTTCCAAAGCCTGGGGGCTGGCGGCGCTGAGGGTAGGTTACAGTGTGGCATCGGAGGCGATAACGGATTTACTGAATCGGGTGCGCGCGCCGTTTAATGTGAACGCCCTGGGCTTGGCGGCGGCGGTGGCGGTACTGGGTGATGAGGCTTATCTTGAGGCCGGGCGTCAGCTGAATCGCGAGGGTATGCAGCAACTTGAGACGGGTTTTGCAGCCATGGGCTTGAGCTGGATTCCCTCCCGGGGTAATTTCCTCGCGGTGCAGATGCCTGCAGAGGCGATGACCGTTTACCAGCAGCTATTAGCGGAAGGGGTGATTGTCCGACCCATTGGTATTTACCAGATGGAGCAACATCTGCGGGTGTCGATTGGCCTGGCCGAAGAAAACCGGGTATTTCTCAACGCATTAAAAAAGGTTTTGAATCGATAATGGCAGTCGTTAATCGGATAACAATTTTAGCCCTGGGCTTAATCGGCGGTTCGCTGGCAAAGGCGGTCAAAGACAATGGCTTTGCCAACGAGGTAGTGGCTTGGGGGCCGCGGGAAGCGTCGTTAAAAAAAGGCCTGCAGCTCGGTGTGATCGATCGCTACAGCCTGGATTTAGCCGAAGCGGTTGCCGGTGCTGATATTGTTGTTATTGCCACCCCCACCCGCATTGCTGAAACCATGTTTGGGCAGCTTGCCCCGATTATTGATGAACACACAGTGATCACCGATGTTGCCAGTGTGAAGGGTAATTTACTGGCGGCGGCGGAACAGGCCTTTGGTAAAATACCGGCCAACCTGGTGTTGGCTCACCCCATTGCCGGCTCTGAAAAAAGTGGTGTCGAGGCGGCCAAGGCCGATTTATTTGTCAATCACCGGGTTATTCTTACGCCCACCACAGCAACCAGCCCGGCAGCGCTGCAAACGGTGACAGCGATGTGGGAATCAACCGGTGCCAGTTTGAGTTCGATGCCGGTGGCCGAGCACGATGAGGTGCTGGCCGCTACCAGCCATTTACCGCACATACTGGCCTATGCGCTGGTGGATGCCCTCGCCGGGCAGGATGAACAGCAGAATATTTTTCGCTTTGCCGCCGGAGGGTTCAGGGACTTTACTCGTATCGCCTCCAGTGACCCGCTGATGTGGCAGGAAATTTGTCTGGCCAATCGCGACGCGATATTGAAAATGGTCGATTTGTTCACCGGGCAACTGGCCGGTTTACGCGCGGCTATTGACGAGGGCGATGGTGAGGCCATAATGGCCTGCTTCGAGCGCGCCAAGCAGGCCAGGGATGATTTCTCTGCTACCCTGGCGCAGCAAAACCAGTCAACGACAACTCGGGAATAAACCCCGTTACAGGAAAAAGCCAAGGTGGATTTTTTAGCTAAACCCGGTGGATCGCTGTCTGGCACTTTACGAGTGCCGGGCGATAAGTCCATCTCACATCGTTCTATTATGCTAGGGGCTCTGGCCGAAGGCACCACCCGGGTCGAGGGTTTCCTCGAGGGGGAGGATGCACTGGCAACGCTGAATGCGTTCCGTGCCATGGGGGTCAGTATTCAGGGCCCGGAGCAAGGCTGCGTCACTATAGAAGGTGTGGGTCTGCACGGCCTGAAGCCACCGGCGGGGGAACTCTATGTCGGCAATTCCGGCACCTCCATGCGTTTGTTGGCCGGTTTGCTGGCGGGGCAGGACTTTTCTGTCACCATGACCGGTGATGCTTCCCTGAGTCAGCGCCCCATGGAGCGGGTGGCCAAGCCGCTGCGGTTAATGGGGGTCGAGGTGCAAACCGAGGCGGGTGGTCGTCCGCCATTGACGATTAAAAATAACGCTGGCCTTAAGGCGATTGACTATGTGTTGCCGATGGCCAGTGCGCAGGTGAAATCCTGTGTGCTGCTGGCGGGTTTATATGCCGAGGGTAAAACCTCGGTCACCGAGCCGGCGCCGACCCGTGATCATACTGAGCGCATGCTCAATGGTTTTGGTTATGCGGTTACTGTGCAGGGTGCTACCGCCAGTGTCGAGGGGGGCGGTAAACTCACCGCAATGGCCATCGATGTGCCAGCGGATATTTCCTCGGCGGCATTTTTTATGGTGGCGGCCTCGATCGCCCCGGGCTCCGACATCACCCTTATCCATGTCGGCATCAATCCCACCCGCATCGGTGTGATCAATATTCTCAAGCTGATGGGGGCCGATATTAGCCTGCTCAATGAGCGCGACATTGGTGGTGAGCCGGTGGCAGATATCCGGGTGCGCTCGGCGGATTTAAAAGGGATTCATATTCCTGAGCAACAGGTACCGCTGGCGATTGATGAGTTCCCGGTGCTGTTTATTGCCGCTGCCTGCGCCGAGGGCAAAACGGTATTGACCGGCGCCGAGGAATTGCGGGTGAAGGAAAGCGATAGAATACAGGCGATGGCCGATGGCCTGAATACCCTGGGTGTTAACGCCGAGGCGACCGCTGACGGCATTGTGATTGAGGGCGGTGACTACGGCGGTGGCACGGTCAACAGCCACCACGACCACCGCATTGCGATGGCCTTTGCGGTGGCGGCGCTGAGAGCTTCAGCGCCGATTACTATCGAGGGTTGCGACAATGTGGCCACTTCCTTCCCCAACTTTGTTGAGCTGGCGTCTACAGCGGGCCTGCAATTGGAGCAATGTTGATGAGTGCACCGGTGATTACTGTCGATGGTCCCAGTGGCTCGGGTAAAGGTTCGCTGTGCCAGATGCTGGCGAACAGTCTGGGCTGGCATTTACTCGACAGCGGTGCGCTGTATCGTATTGTCGGCCTGGCAGCGGTGAAAAAGGATGTGTCCTTTACTGATGAGGGCGCCCTTGCTGAGCTGGCCGCTGAACTTGATGTTGAATTTAAGGCAGGGGAGTCGGGCGAGCCGGCGGCGGTATTTCTCGATGGCGAGGATATCAGCCGCCAAATCCGCCACGAAGACAGCGGTACTTATGCCTCCCGGGTGGCGGTTTATAACGCGGTGCGTGATGCCTTAAAGGTCTTGCAAAGAAGCTTTGCCAGGGCGCCGGGTTTGATCGCCGATGGCCGTGATATGGGCACGGTGATATTCCCCGATGCCCAGCTGAAGATTTACCTGACGGCGAGCGCGCAGGAGCGTGCAGATAGACGTTATAAGCAGTTGATAAATAAGGGGCATAATGTTAATCTCGCCGCCCTTTTAGAGGACATCAAAGCGCGTGATGAGCGGGATATGAACCGCGAGGTCGCGCCACTGAAGCCGGCGAGCGATGCGATCATTATTGATAGCACCTCGATGGCGATAGATGATGTCTTTAATCAGGTGATAGCTGACTTTAAAAAGTCTTCGTAACTATCTGATATTAAAAGTTTTTAACTTCCATTTTTGGCGCGTAACCCAGTTGTCGCCAGATTTGGGTTTTGTAAAGATGGCCCGCATCTACTGGAAGGTGTGGAGAAGCGACCGACTGCAACAACGAAAACAGTACGCCGCTTGCTATTGATTGAAGGGTTAGAGTGATGAGCGAAAGCTTTGCTGAGTTATTTGAAGAGAGTTTAAAAACCATTGATATGAAGCCCGGTTCTATTGTGACCGGTGTGGTTATCGATATCGACAGCGATTGGGTCACGGTACATGCCGGGCTAAAATCGGAAGGCGTTATTCCCCGTAGCCAGTTTGTTAGCGAAGCTGGTGAGCTTAACCTTGAAATTGGTGACGAAGTACAGGTCGCCCTGGAAGCCGTAGAAGATGGCTGGGGTGAAACCAAACTCTCCCGCGAGAAAGCGAAACGCGCTGAAGCCTGGAAAGTGCTGGAAGCGGCTTACTCATCGGATGAAGTGGTCACGGGTGTGATCAACGGCAAGGTCAAAGGTGGTTTCACCGTTGACGTTAACTCTATCCGTGCATTCCTGCCCGGCTCCCTGGTTGATGTTCGCCCGGTGCGCGATACCGCTCACCTGGAAGGCAAGGAACTCGAATTTAAAGTCATCAAGCTGGACCAGAAACGCAATAACATTGTGGTTTCCCGTCGCGCGGTGATGGAGAAGGCTAACTCGGCAGAGCGCGAAGAGCTGCTGGCCAGCCTGCAAGAAGGTATGTCGGTTAAGGGTATTGTTAAGAACCTGACCGATTACGGTGCATTTGTCAATCTGGGCGGTCTGGACGGCTTGTTGCACATCACGGATATTTCCTGGAAGCGCGTGCGCCATCCTTCAGAAGTATTGAATGTGGGTGATGAGCTGGAAGTTAAAATATTAAAGTTTGATAAAGAAGCGTCGCGTGTCTCACTGGGCCTCAAGCAGTTGGGTGGTGATCCCTGGGCGGACCTTGAGCGTCGTTATCCTCAAAGCTCTCGCTTATTTGGCAAGGTTACCAATATCACTGATTACGGTGCCTTTGTTGAAATCGAAGAC
>JAUXHA010000001.1 GCA_030621845.1 Spongiibacteraceae bacterium | reverse complement strand
CAGATAGAAGCACTGCCCCAATGAATGCTTGTAAAAGGGCTTAAGCGAATCAATCATTAACGCTACTTATTATAAGTAACGCATAACAAACGTTGCTTACAGCTGTTGAGAGAAAAATTTATGTCCTTTGTTAGCCGTGCGTTTACCCTGATTTTTTTAAGCTCCATTCTCGTCGCCTGTGGTGGTGGTTCTGAAGACCCTGGCAACGGTAATCCGGGGTCGCCAGATAATTCAACTCCCGATACGCCTATCATTGAAGAACCATTGCCCGAACCTGAACCGACTCCAACGCCTGAGCCAGAACCCGCTCCCGAACCAACACCCGGGCCCGCTCCCAAACCGGAACCAACTCCCGAACCCACACCGGAGCCAACCCCCGAGCCCAAACCAGAACCAGCTCCCGAGCCAGAGCCAACGCCCGAACCAAAACCGGAGCCAACTCCCGAGCCCGAACCAACGCCAGAACCGGAGCCCACTCCTGAACCGACACCGGTAGCCAGGGACCTTAACGTTTCCTGGACTATCCCCGACTCGCGTGAAGATGGCAGCGATCTTGCGCTTTACGAAATTGATGGTTACGTTATTTACCTCGCCGCAGGCAATACACCCATCGACCAGGGTCTGGCCATCTTCGTTGACGAAGTGAATGCAACATCACAATACACCATAGAATCCGTTGCCGAGGGCAGCTACTCCCTGGCCATTACCGCCGTTGATATCGACGGTGTATTCAGCCAATTGACCACTCCTGTAACTGTTTTGATTCAGTAAGCATAAGCCCGGGGGGCGGCCGAAATCCGCCACCCCACCTTCCCACGACAATACACTTCGCCTGGATCAGCGTAGAGGGGCGCAATACCCACCGCCGAGTGAAATACTCAAACAAAAGCAGTGTTATACTCTCTGCAGGTATTTTTCTTCACTACTGGCTTAAGGGTTGATGTCCATGCAAATCAGCTTTATTGATAGCATCGACAAGGCCGCGCAAGCTGACTGGAATGCCATTACCGGCACTGACCACCCCTTTACCCGCCACGAATTCCTTCAAGCCCTGGAGCATAGTGGTGCCACCAATGCCCACTCAGGCTGGCAACCCTGGCATATGCAGATCCATCGCGGCAAGGAACTCATCGCCCTAATGCCGCTCTATATCAAAAGCCATTCCTATGGCGAATATGTTTTTGACTGGAGCTGGGCTGATGCCTACCGCCAACATGGCCTGCCTTATTATCCAAAATTATTGGCTGCCATTCCCTATACACCAGCCACCGGCCCAAGACTCTGTATAAAAACTGGCGAAGACAAGAACAAAATCATTGCAGCCGCCACTGATGCTCTCTACAAACAAGCAGAGATAATCAGCGCCTCGTCTATTCATATTTTATTTACAGAAAAAACCGTAAGTGATCAACTGAAAGTTCGGGGTCTCAATAGCCGCATGGGCGTCCAGTTCCATTGGTTTAATCAGGGCTTTAGCAATTTTGACGACTTTCTATCGACCTTTAGTTCGCGCAAGCGGAAAAATTTACGCAAAGAGCGACAGCGGGTGTTAAACCAGGGCGTAACAGTAGAGGTACTGGAAGGAGGCGATATTTCTCCAGCGCTATGGCAAACTTTTTATAATTTTTACCAGTTTACCTATGCCAAACGAAGTGGCCATGGCGGTTATCTTGAACTGGGGTTTTTCCTACAAATCGCCAACAGCATGCCGGAAAATATTGTCCTGGTGATGGCCAAACATGCCGGAAACTACATCGCCGGTGCATTAAACTTTCGCGACAGCCATACACTCTATGGTCGTTACTGGGGCTGCACAAAAGAATTCGACTACCTGCATTTCGAAGCCTGTTATTACCAGGGTATCGAGTACTGTATTGCCGAGAAACTGCAACGCTTTGATCCCGGCGCACAGGGCGAACATAAGATTCAACGGGGATTCAAGCCGGTGCCAACCTGGTCCAATCACTGGTTGGCTCACCCCGGCTTCCAACAAGCCGTCAATGATTTCCTGGCCAGGGAAACACCGGGCATGGAACAATACCTGATCGATAGTGGCAAATTGCTGCCGTTTAAATCAATAATCGAATAATTTTTTCACCGCCATAACTAAATGCAGTAATAGCTGCAATTTAACCAGCCTACAAACAATTGAGAAAATAGGCTCAACTATCTGTGCCGCTAATATCCTTAACCAGCAAGCCAAACGACTGCTCCACGTCGGCTGATTCAGGACGAGGTATCTTCACAATATGACCGGAGCCAGGCGCCACCGTGATGGCAGCACCGGTTGATTTTTCCATCGCATCAAGAGTAAAGCGTGTATTGCCTCCAGGCGACATTAATTCAAACTGTTGACCACATTCAAAACGATTTTTTACATCAATGGTTAACCATTGCTCATCGGACTCAAGCACCTCACCGACAAACTGCTGTTGTTTTGCCGTGGATAAACCCATTTCATAGTTCTGGTATTCCCCAGGCGGATGACGGCGATAAAACCCTTCGGTATAACCCCGATTGGACAATGTTTCCAGCTCGTCCATCATTGCCATATCAAATTCCCGACCCGCCGCCGCTTCATCAATCGCGCGCCGGTAAACCTGCGCCGTACGCGCCACATAGTAATGCGATTTGGTTCGCCCCTCGATCTTCAAAGAGCGCACCCCCATTTCACTGAGTGGCTTGACGTGCTGCACCGCGCGCAGATCTTTTGAATTCATAATATAAGTGCCGTGCTCATCCTCATAAGCAGGCATGTATTCACCGGGGCGACCCTTTTCCTGTAACAAAAAGGCCGGGGCATCTTCATCATCCCGAGATTCCGGCTGCCAACTTTCAACGGGCTGCGTGGGAATCAGCTCGCCCACTTCGTTCTCCCTGGCCTCATGCGCATCGTATTTCCAACGACAGGAATTGGTACAGGCACCCTGGTTGGCATCCCGGTGCGTCATATAGCCTGAGAGCAAACAGCGGCCGGAGTAAGCAATACATAATGCCCCGTGGACAAAAACTTCCAATTCCATATCCGGTACTTGCCGGCGAATCTCGGCTACTTCTTCCAAAGATAATTCCCGCGACAGAATGACTCGTGACAAACCCACGCCCTGCCAAAATTTCACCGCCGCATAGTTCACTGCATTCGCTTGTACCGACAAGTGAATAATCTGTTCCGGCCAGCGCTCCCTGACCAGCATAATTAAACCGGGATCAGACATAATCAGTGCATCCGGCCCCATCTCAATAATCGGCTCCAAATCACGGATATAGCTGCGCACCTTATCATTATGGGGGGCAAGATTAGAGGCAATATAAAACTGCTTGCCCTGACTGTGTGCTTCATCAATACCCTGTTTTAGTATCGCCAGTTCCTTGAACTGGTTATTTCGCACACGAAGGCTATAGCGGGGCTGGCCCGCATAAACCGCATCGGCACCATAGGCAAAGGCATAGCGCATATTTTTTAATGTGCCGGCAGGGGAAAGTAATTCAGGTTTGCTCACAGTCTTTTCTCAATTGATGTCATCACGTCTATTCTACGAAATTAAATTGCTCAGCTTAATCCGCATTAACCCTTAAGCGGCTTCAGGCCGCCGCTTCTGCCAATGCAACAGGCGATTATTGGCAGGCATAGAATAATCAGTCTCCAGCACCAGGCCGGCCTCGTTCGCCAGCGCGTCAACCCTTTCAAAATCGCGGATAGCACTGCAGGGATTCTGCGTTTTCAACCAGCGGTCAAAGCTGGCATTACTCTCGCTGGTATACTGGCCACCGTAGTTAAACGGCCCGTAAACACAGACAAGACCATTATCGGCCACCACCGCTGCCAGCTGCAGGAAAAAACGTTCCACCTCTTGCCAGCTCATAATATGCAAGGTGTTTGCAGAAAACAGTGCGGGAACAGTTGCTACCGACCAACGATTATTTACATCCAACTCAACTGGCCTGCCGATATTTTCCAGCCCCGCCCAATCCAGCCAATGATTAATTCCGGCAATATTTTCTCGACAATCGCTGGTCTGCCAAAATAACTGTGGCATCTCCTCAGCAAAATAAACCGCATGCTGGCCGGTGCCACTACCGATCTCCAATACCTTGCCGCTGTGTTTTAACAGCGGCTTAATAACATTCAGGATAGCGGCCTTGTTGTTTTCACAGGCCTGGGAAAAAGGTCGTTCCATTGGTAATCTTCCGAAAGGGAAAAGCGTTCAAGCAGTCGCGCGTAAAAAAACCGGCCGGTTATCCGGCCTCCATACCTGATGCTTTTGCATGGCTTGCCGAAACAACTCACTGTTGATAAAGTCATCCAGCCAATGTCGTAACCGCGTATAGGGACAACTGTTAAACCAGTATTGATCAACACGGGCAAAATTATAAATAAAAGGAAAAATAGCCACATCGGCAAGAGTAATATTGTCGCCCACCAAATGCCGACTCACACTTAGTCTCGCCTCCAGCTCGGCCATAAACACCTCGCCCTCCAATCGATATTCTTCTTTACTGCGACGGGGATAATCGCGGTGAAAGGCGTAGTAAAACAACGCGGTTGAAAAAGCCCCGTTGCTGGTATCTAACAAGTTACGAATAGACTGGCGGCGTATAATATTGTCGGGCCACCATCGGTCGGGGTCGCTCTGCGCCAATGCCCAACGCATGATTTTCATGCTTTCAGCAAGCACATGGCCGTCGGGTGAAATCAGTAATGGCACCCTGGCATTGGGCGCAATCATGGTCATTTCTTCCGGGGGACTGTTGAGGTCGACCTCACGCACTTCACAGCGAACACCCGCATAGGAAAGCGCCATGCGCGAGCGCAGGGAAAAAGGACACTTAATGTAACTATAAAGAACCGATATCGTCATAAGCTGTCATCATGCGGCATGATCCCGGGTAAAAACCCACTCGCTGGCTGTCGACATCGCTGAGTTATAGCGATAGCCCCCAGTATCAAATTGCTTGATATCTTCCACATCTTCCAATTGATGTTTAATAATATAGGCGCTCATCAAGCCCCTGGCCTTTTTAGCATAAAAACTAATAATTTTATATTTTCCGGCTTTCAGGTCTTTAAACACCGGCGTGATAATCTCCGCATTAATGGCCTTGGTCTGTAGCACTTTAAAATATTCATTAGAGGCCAAATTAACCAGCACGCCACTGTTGATTTTTTTTAATTGTTTATTGACCGCTTGCGTAATCGTCTCTCCCCAAAACCCATACAGATTATTGCCACGCTGGTTGACTAGCCGGGTTCCCATCTCCAGACGATACGCCTGCATCAAATCTAGCGGCCTGAGCATACCGTAAAGACCCGAGAGAATACGCAAATGTTTTTGCGCAAAATTAAATTCCAGCGTAGTAAAATCCGCTGCATCCAGCCCGGTATAGACGTCGCCTTTAAAAGCCAGCACCGCCTGTTTGGCGTTACCGGTATCAAACGGCGCCTGCCAACGTTGAAAACGATCATAATTTAATACTGCAATTTTGTCACTCACCCCCATCAAATCGGCAATATCCGCAGGGGATAGCGTTCGTAATTGCTCCAGCAAGACCTGCGAATGCTCCAGAAAGTCGGGCGTTGTGTGTTTTTTTGTTGTCGCTGGCGTTTCAAAATCCAGGGTCTTTGCCGGCGAAATTACTATTAACATAACTAATCATCACTTCTTATTCTGGAGTCAACATAGCCTGCCACCAGTTCAATGGCTCGCCGCTATCGGGATCGTACACATTGCCGTATGACCACGCCGCGTCCGCCGTGCCCGCCAACTGCTGGTCAAATATTTTTTCAATCGCGTTAAAGCCACAGGACACATGAATGCTATACACCAGCGCCCTCTCTTCACCCACATCCAAATCACCACCCAGTTTTTCAATCGCCGACGACAGCGACGATTCCAGAGCGCCCAGGCCTTGCCTGGCATACACACGGATACAAAGATTACCCGAGTGCTGAACGATCTTAAACGCCCCTTTGGGCTCAGGCATTTGCTGGATAATATCACCGCGAGCAATACCGCGTACAAATACCGGCGATTTCAGTAGCAGATAGGCCCCGGCCTGGGACTGGGGTGCCACCAATACCCGCTCAATAATTGCCTCACCATTGGGGTGCTGACCTGCAAGCAGCTCGATGGTGGGCTCTGTGTTGCTGTGTGTGGCTGCCGTCATACTAACACTCTCATTACTGTGGTCGATGCTTCCCGCTATTGGCCGGCTATGGCAGCCAGTGCTCCCTAGTATATCGCTAATCCTGTTATTACGGCATCTAATTAAGCCTACAGCAAGTACAGGTGCGACATGCTTGAGGCTCGTCTATAATGCGCCAATAATAAAGGCTCCTTTTCACCCATGCAGTCACTCCAGAACCTAATCGCTATCATCGACCGCTTTACCGAAGCCCTCGGCCGCGTGCTTGCCTGGCTGGTATTGCTAATGATGCTGGCCATGGCCGGGGTTGTCGTGCTGCGCTATGTTTTAGAACTTGGCTCAATTGCCCTGCAAGAATCCATTACTTATATGCATGCATGCCTGTTCATGCTGGGTCTGGCCTACACCTTGAAACATGATGGCCATGTTCGGGTTGATATTTTCTACCGCAATTTCTCAACACGCCAGCAAGCCTGGGTAAACAGCCTGGGTGGCATTATTTTCCTGCTTCCCCTGTGCCTGTTTATTGTTGGTATCAGCTGGGAGTTTGTTCTACAGTCCTGGGCTGTAGGTGAAGTATCCACTGAACCCGGCGGAATACCGGCCGTATTCCTGCTAAAAACACTACTACCGCTAATGGCAATTACCCTTTCATTTCAAGGAGTTGCCGAAATTTTTCGCAACGCTCTACTGCTAATCCATACGGACAGGGGCTAAGCTCGGTGGTTGAACTGATCCCGCTGTTTATGTTTCTCGCGATCTGTCTGGTGTTGATGCTAGGCTATCCAGTCGCTTTCACCCTGGCCGGCGTTTCGCTTATTTTTGCCGGCGCCGGCATTGCCGCCGGCCACTTTGACCCCAGCTTCCTCGGCGCCCTGCCCAACCGCATTTTTGGCACCATCAACAACAGCACACTGATTGCCGTGCCCCTGTTTGTATTAATGGGCGTGGTGCTGGAAAAGTCCCGTGTGGCCGAGGATTTACTCAACAATATGTCCGCCGCCTTCAGGGGCTTATCCGGTGGCATGGGCATCTCGGTGGTTCTGGTCGGCATGCTACTGGCGGCCAGCACCGGCATTGTCGGGGCAACGGTAGTGACCATGGGGCTGTTATCACTGCCAAGTATGCTAAAACGGGGCTATGACCCAAAGCTGGCCACCGGATTAATTTGCGCCACCGGTACCCTGGGCCAAATCATTCCCCCCTCCATTGCCCTGGTGTTACTGGGCGATATTCTATCCAGCGCCTATCAACAGGCGCAGCTCAATATGGGCATCTTCAATCCTAAGGTCGTATCCGTGGGCGACCTGTTTATCGGCGCCATCATTCCGGGCATGTTGTTAGTAAGCGCCTACATAGCTTACTTGTTTGTATACAGCCGACTGAACCCCTCGGCCGCACCCTCCGAGCCGGAAGGTCAGCCGCTCAACCGTCGCGCCCTGTTAATCGGTATGCTGCCGCCGATCATACTCATCATCACCGTACTCGGCTCGATTCTGGCCGGTGCCGCCACCCCCACCGAAGCCGCGGGTGTTGGCGCCCTGGGTGCCACCGGACTGGCCGCACTCAAGGGTGCACTCAGCGTCGAAAAAATGCACCAAATTGCCATTACCACACTGCAAGTTACCTGCATGGTATTTATGATTTTAATCGGCGCCGCCGTATTCTCACTGGTGTTTCGAGGCTTTGGTGGCGACAGCTTAATTTATCGACTGTTCGAGCATATGCCCGGCGGCAGCGTTGGTGCCATGATTATCGTTATGCTGGTGGTCTTCCTGCTCGGCTTTATTCTCGACTTTATCGAAATTACCTTTGTGGTAGTACCGATTGTAGGGCCGATTCTATTATCCATGGGAATAGACCCCATCTGGCTGGGCATCATGCTGGCGCTCAACCTGCAAACTTCCTTCCTGACACCGCCCTTTGGCTTTGCCCTGTTCTATCTTCGCGGCGTAGCGCCACCCTCGGTAGCCACCACCGATATTTATCGCGGCGTCATTCCTTTTATTATTATCCAGCTCATGTTGTTGATGTTACTGGCGCTCTTCCCCGGGCTGGTAACCTGGCTACCCTCATTGTATTAACACCGGGCAGTATTAGCACCAACGCCACCCGGGCGACGAATAAAAACTGCTCAATTCTGCGTACTTGTAGTAAGCTAGCCGGCCCCGCCAATCAGGAACAACCGTATGAGCGACATCGATGAAGCACCACTGCCCGAAGGGGAACTGGCGCTACAAACCGTGGCCATGCCTGCCGATACCAATGCCAGCGGCGATATCTTTGGCGGCTGGTTAGTCTCACAAATGGACCTCGCCGGCTCCATCTCAGCGATCAAGCTCGCCAGGGGACGCGTAGCCACCGTTGCCATTGATAGCATGGTCTTTTTAACCCCGGTTCACGTTGGCGCTGTCGTCAGTTGCTATACCAAAGTGCTTGAAATAGGTCGCAGTTCAATAAAGATCAACATTGATGTCTGGATTAGCCATAAGGAAAGCTTCGAACCCGTTAAAGTCACTGAAGGTATCTTTGTTTTTGTTGCGATGGATGACGAGGGCCGCACCCGGCGGGTGAACCCCTAACCAGGGGGAGCTGACTCAGTACGGCTTTGGTGCAGGGAAAAGTGTTGCTGGGCGTAATTAACCCGCACCGGTACACTGGGCGTTGACGTTTCTTCCATGGACTCAATATGATGAAGCCGATCCAATAAACCGACCCCACTGGCAAGCTGAATCGCCAAACCAGGGCGGGCATTAAGCTCCAGAATCATCGGACCATGGGTTTTATCCAGTACAATATCGCAGCCAATATAACCCAGGCCGCTCATCTCATAACAGCCAGACGCCAACTCCAGAATCGACTGCCAATAGGGAATCGCCAACGCTGAAAATTCCTTTTCGGTATCGGGATGCGCCGCGATAGGGTGGTCGTGCTGAACCGCGTTAAGGCAGCGACCAGAGCCAATATCAATACCCACACCAATCGCTCCCTGATGAAGATTAGCGCGGCCATCAGAAGATTTTGTTGCGCAGCGCAACATCGCCATTACCGGATACCCCTTAAACACAATCACCCGCACATCGGGCACACCACCACAGGTGTAGTGCTCAAACACCTCATCATACTCAATCAGGGCTTCCAACATCGCCGAGTCGGGCTTGCCACCAAGACTATACAGCCCACCAAGAATATTATTAATTTGGCGATGAATATCACGCAGGCTTACCAGGCTGCCATTCGCCTTCTTGTATCCATTACCTTCCCTCCCGGTGATCACCAAAATGCCTTTACCGCCACTGCCCCGGGTTGGTTTCACCACAAATTTATCCAGCGATGCCAGCATACTTTCAAGCTTACGCAGCTGCCACTGCCCCTCAATAACACCGAGCAATTCTGGCACAGCAATATTGTTAGCCTGGGCCAGTTTTTTGGTATTCAGTTTATTATCGACGACGGGATAAAAATGACGAGGATTATAACGAGAGATATATTCGACGTTGCGGCTGTTCATCCCCAGCACACCCAATTCTCGTAAACGCTTTGGCGAGACCCACAGCATTAACTTGTTTCCATATGCCGAAAACGCAGCAACTCAAAAAGACGATAACCGGTATAGTGACCAAGAATAATAATCATCCCCAAACTGACCAGTAACATTTCCGGAAAATTAAATGTCCAGTGTTCTATATAACGATTGGTCATCACCAAATAA
Source organism: Spongiibacteraceae bacterium (assembly GCA_030621845.1). Lineage (GTDB taxonomy): Bacteria > Pseudomonadota > Gammaproteobacteria > Pseudomonadales > Dasaniaceae > JAUXHA01. The sequence goes on along the minus strand of JAUXHA010000001.1, from coordinate 65,524 downwards.
CACATGATGGCCACCACCAGGCTGCCGGTCGTTTGTATTAATACTTCCGTAGGGCCATCGTCTTCCCACAGGATGGACATGTGCTCTATGGTCCAGGCAATAATAATCATTGGAAAGAAGGTGACGGTTAAGGCTTGATCGTAGCCCATCTTATAACTGACAATACTGATAATCGCCATCATCCCCACCACAATAACGACCACTGCCGCTATACGCGAAATTAATAGTAAATCCAGACGACTGAGATAGGTTCTTACCCACAAACCAACCATTAAGATTAGCAGGAAAATAATCACTCCGGTAAGCAAGGTAGTCTGGATAAACGCAACTGCCAATAACACCGGCATAAAAGTACCCGCTGTTCTTACCCCGATCAGCACGCGCAGAAAAATAACCACCAGGGTGCCAACGGGAACCAAAAGGATAAACTTAAAAACACTTTGTTGTTCGATAGGCAGACTGTAAATTGAATAATCAGCCAGTGTTGAAGATTCATTATCCGCTAACTTAAGCGCCACTTCCCGCGCGGGAATATCGTTAGCCAATACCGAAAAACTCACTTTAGAATTTTTCCCACCGACAATATCCAGTAGCGATTTATCCCCCTGCTGCCAGATCAGGAAGTTACCTGGCAGACCAATGCGGCCAGTCTGCGGGTGAACCATCAACCACCTTTCGCCGTCGAAAAATTCAATTAACTCAGACGCCTGAATTCTGCTACGATCATCTTCCAGGTATATACCCCGTACAATATGAGCAGGAATATCTGCATGTGCCAGTAATTCCAGCGCTCGCTGCACCTCACTCTTGCCCGGCAAGCTGTCCTTAATAATCACCCCGTCACTATTATTAACATCGTTGAGGTTTTTAATTAATTGCGCCGTAAAGCTTTTTGTTTCAGCCGATGCCTGCCAGCTATCCTTGATCACCACATCTGCAGCAGAGCGCAGGGCGGCCTTTCGCGCACCCGACCAGTTTGGGCGCCCTACCTCGGTAGAAAACCGTTCATCATCAATCGTTAAGCCGGTATTTTTCTGGTAAATATCGAGCTTATAATAAAGCGCCTGACGACCCTCCACCTTCCGTTTGGTCCACACTGCGCGCTCATGGCCCTCAACCGACTCAATGTTAAAGCCGTAACCCGATGAGCTGAACACCTCATCGAGTATTTCTACATTGCTTTGGGTTTTTGGCAATGCCAGTGATGCATTAACAGGCTTGCCCAGGGCGGTATATGAGACTTTAGCTTCGATGGTCCAAACCGTTTGATGCTCGCCGGGAAGAACCGGCAAACCCAGCTGAAAATATTTGTAAGCAACCAGGCCCAGACCAATAATAATTAATGTGAGTCCTAAAAAATAAACCTGAGCCTTGGGTGACATGATCTTATTCCATTGAACGGGTAATAAATGTATGGCTTACATCGACAATGGCGCGATCACGTAAGAAATTTCTGCCAATTAATACCTGGTAGAGGTAGCCGCTGCGATCCGTTAAGGTGAAATTAATTTGCTCCTCCACGGTGCCAAACGTAATACTCATGGATACGGTTGGCCGCAGCTGAGTCTGTGCGTCTTGCTGCTTTACTTTAGTTTCCTTAACCACACGACTTTCAAAGGAAATTTTCTTATCCGTCTTTGGATCCAGCATAGCAAACCTGACCCACTTTTCACCATCGCGCTCAAAGGCCGTCAAATCCAAAGCGTGCAAGGATGAGGTTTTTGCCCCGGTATCAATCTTGGCTTTCAATGTTAACTGATCTGCCTGTAAGGTCACATACTCCACACGCCCCACCAGCAATTTGTCATTCACCGTGCGGTTTTTTTCCTGCTCCGGCTCGACTACGACAGCAGCCACCAGTTGCGGGCAGCTTTCCTCCTTAGTATGCGGACACTCGCAGGCCTCAACCGGCGCAGAATGTTGAACCGTAGATTCCGCTGCCACCGAAGCGGTTTCAGTGACTACGGTCGGCTGCTGCTGACAGGCCGCCAAACCCAGTAAAGCAGCCAATAACATTGTTTGCGCTGGCGTTTTTATTGATAAAATGCAGTGATTCATTCAAACTATCCTAATCAACAAACTGGCCATAGAGCTGACAACAAACATAAACCTTATAAATCCCTGGCATTAATATAAGCCTGTTCGGAAATTTCATGGTAGTGCCTGGCACCATCGGCAAATGCCTTCCATGACTGGTATACCTTATTAGCCGTTTCATCCCGGGCAATCACTTCTTCAAGATACTGATCAGAAGCCTGGTGTAACGCACGTATTACATCATCTGGCAGGCGACGCACATCTACCGTAGACAAGGCCTGTAATTGTACCAGTGCCTGATTGTTTCTGGCAGTGTATTCATCGAGCATGTCCTGATTGGCATAACGTGCCGCCACCTCAATCATTTTTTGCAAGTCTTCGGGCAAGGAAGCAAAAGCATCAAGGTTAATAATAAGCTCCAATGTCGGGCCTGGCTCATGCCAACCAGGGTAGTAATAGTACTGCGCCACCTCATGTAAGCCCAGCGCCATATCATTATAGGGTGAAACCCATTCCGTTGCGTCCAATACTCCCGTCTGTAGAGAGGTATAGATCTCACTGCCCGGCAAGGTTACTGCGGTACCGCCCACACGCTTGAATATTTCACCGCCCACGCCCGGGATACGCATTTTCAGGCCCTTCAGGTCGGTCACAGAATTAATCTCCTTATTAAACCAACCGGCCATTTGCACGCCGGTATTGCCGCAGGCCATTGGCAATAGATTAAACGGGGCATATATCTCACGCCACAACTCCTCGCCACCACCATAATGGAGCCAGCTGTTCATCTCCTGGGCCGTCATGCCAAAAGGAACTGTTGTAAAGAAGGGGGCCGAGGGGATTTTCCCTTTCCAATAATACGCGGCGCCGTGGCCCATTTCAGCGGTGCCCAGCGATACCGCATCAAACACCCCCATGGCCGGGACCAGCTCACCGCCACCATATACCGTGATATCCATTCGTCCACGGCTCATGATTCTCAGTACCTCGGCAAAACGTTCCGGCGCTGTACCCAGGCCAGGAAAATTTTTCGGCCAGGTGGTAACCATTTTCCAATGATAGATTTCTTCGCTGTGCGACTGTGCTTGTTGCGGTATTTGTTGCCGTACCTTTACCTCGGCGGCCTTATCAACCGCATAGAGCCAACACACGGCTGTCAACGCAGTTACCAGTAACAGAATAATGGCCGGGTAGATATTAAGCTGTTTTTCGCCCATAGCTTTTTCGCTTGTAATTATTATAAAACTTCCAGTTTAGCGTATTGCAGCACCAGCCATTTACTCCCTTCATCAAAGTTGACCTGCACCCTGGCATTGCTGTCCTGCCCTTCAAAGTTCAGCACTGTACCCTCCCCGAAAATAGAGTGCCTGACCCGTTGACCCAAGCTGATTCCCGTACCAGGCAACTCATAGTCACTCATCGCCGGGGAAAAACTAACCGGACGACTGATGGTGGTATTCAATCGCACTTCCTGCAACAATTGCTGGGGAATTTCGCGAATAAAACGTGAGGGTGCATTGTGGTTTTCATTGCCATACATTCGGCGAATTTCGGCATAGGTAATGTACAATTTTTCCATCGCCCGGGTAATACCAACATAGCAGAGCCGCCGTTCTTCCTCCAGCCGACCCGATTCTTCCATTGACATTTTGTGTGGGAACAAGCCCTCTTCCATACCCACCAGGAACACCAGTGGAAACTCCAGACCCTTGGCTGAATGCAAGGTCATTAACTGCACACCATCCTCAAACTCTTCGACTTGCTGGTCGCCTGCATCCAGAGCGGCACCATCAAGAAATGCCTGCAAGGCGCTAGTCTCTTTATCTTCTGGCTCAAACTGCTTACTCGCCACCACCAATTCCTGCAGATTTTCAATTCGTGCCTGTCCCTTTTCTCCTTTTTCTTTTTTATGAAATTCAATTAAGCCGGTGAGCGCCACCACATGATCGGCCAAGTCACCCAACGCCATATCAACTGTTTCAGCAGCCATTTTCTCCACCAAACTCACGAAACCCTGCAAGGCACTAGACGCCCGGGGCGGCAGCCCTTTTTGTTGCAGGATGCTGTTCGCCGCTCGCCATAAGCTGACACTGTGCTCACGGGCATAATTGCGGATTGTTTCTACCGTTTTATTGCCTATACCCCTGGCCGGCATGTTGATGACACGTTCTATCGCCGTGTCATCATCGCAGTTATTAATCAGCCGCATATAGGCCAGGGCATTTTTAATTTCCATGCGATCATAAAATCGCTGGCCACCATAAATCCGATAGGGCACGGCTTCACGTATTAACGCTTCCTCTAATACCCGCGACTGCGCATTGGACCGATATAACACCGCAATACTGGAGCGGCTATTACCCTCGCTGATCCAGTCCTCTATACGCTCAACCACATAACGCGCTTCATCCTTCTCATTATAACCGGTGTATAATGAAATCAGCTCACCCTCATCGCCCTCCGTCCACAATTCCTTACCCATGCGGTGCGTATTATTTTCAATTACCGCATTAGCCGCCTGTAAAATTGTCGCCGTGGAACGATAGTTTTGTTCCAGCCTGACTATTTGCGTGCCGTCAAAATCCTTGGAGAATTTTTGAATGTTTTCGATACGGGCACCGCGCCAACCATAGATGGATTGATCATCATCACCAACGGCGGTTATCGGAATGTCCTTGCCCGCCAATACCCGTAGCCAGGCATATTGAATGGTATTGGTATCCTGGAACTCATCGACCAGTAAATGCCTGAAACGGCGCTGGTAGTGCTGTAAAATTTCTGGCTGCTTAAGCCATAACTCATGGGCACGCAGCAATAACTCGGCAAAATCCACCACCCCCTGCCGCTGGCAAGCCTGTTCATAGGCAAGATAGACGCGCAGCATCATGCTATGCGCTAAATCCTTGCCATAATCTTCAATATGCCCTGCCCGCCGCCCTTCATCTTTATGGCCATTAATAAACCACTGGCTCTGCCGCGACGGCCAGCGGGACTCATCCAGATCAAGCTCTTTATGAATGCGTTTGAGCATCCGTAACTGGTCATCTGAATCGAGAATCTGGAAGTTCTGTGGCAGCCCGGCCTCTTTCCAGTGCGCTTTTAACAGACGATGGGCGATACCGTGAAAGGTTCCCACCCACATACTGCCGGTCGACATGCCCAGTAACGCATCAATCCGCGAACGCATCTCCCGCGACGCCTTATTGGTAAAGGTCACCGCCAGGATGCTGTGAGGCGACAAGCCCTCCGCGCGCACCAGCCAGGCAATACGATGAACCAGCACCCGCGTCTTGCCACTGCCTGCACCCGCCAATACCAGGCTATTACCCGGCTTTGCGGCCACCGCATTGCGCTGTGCATCGTTGAGATCATTTAAAATTGAAGAGACATCCATGGCGGGGCATTCTATCAGAGTTAAACGCCGGTTTCGCACCCTAAAGAGCTGATATCACAACTCTGCCGATTAAGCGGCTTGCCATGATACCCTTCCAGCTCACTCACACGCCAGAGCAACTGACCATCGGTACTGCAGCCAACCCGGCAGAAACAATAAATGGTATTAATTTCATTTATTACTCAGTTAAGAAGCTCGCCCATTAACAGGATAAACACACTGACTAATAAATAGGTACTAATATTAATAAATACCACTTATAGTGTCAGTCATGCACACAGCCGCCCTGCTAACAATTCCCAGCCTCAAGCTGCCCCTGGCCCTGGCGCAGCAATTAGCCGGCATTAGCTACCAGCAGGGACAGGCATCCAAGCTTGATGATTATTCGCAAGACTTACTGGCAGGCATGCAGGTAAAATCCCAACTGGCCGCCTCGGCACTGAATGACCAGCCGCAGCAGGGCTTCCACTACCAGCGGGCTTTGCTACACCTCCGCTCATCACCCCCGGCAAAGCCTCTATCCCTGAACGATATTAACCAGCTGCATCGGCAACTCAATGCCGCCGGGGGCCAGTTACGGCAGGTTAAGCCAAGAGTACCCCTGCGCCATATAGAGAACGAACTCCTACAAACGGCAACGGCTACCAGCGACATCGAAGCCACGCTGGTCGAATTACTGGCAGCCTTCAATAGGCTTATGATGACAGGCACCGAGCCATTGGTGGCCATTCCTCTGCTTGCCCTGGATTTTATGCGGGTGTTTCCCTATCTCGATGGTAATCGTCGGGTAATGCTCTTATTGATGCGGCACTTGTTCAACCTGTACGGCCACCCTGTGGTCTGCTATGTCGATCTCGAATCAGAAATGCAGGCAACGGAAAAAGCTTTTTACCAATCGCTACACCATTGCAGCCAGGCCAATACGCCGCCATTTCGGTGGATGGCTTACTGGTGGGTAGTGGTAAAAAGAGTCTACCAGCGCTTTAATCACCAACTTCAACAGGCCAATATCACTCCCGGTCGCGGCGCCAAAACAGCATTGATTGAGCATTTTATTACCCAGCAGAAGCAACCTTTTTTATTTTCACAGATTCGCACCGCCTTTCCCACCATTGGGCCCGACATGATCCGGGTGGTATTACGCAGGCTGCGTAACAAAGGTTTAATCAAGGCCAGCGGGCGGGGGCGGGGCACCCGCTGGGAAAAGCTCACCGACAGACCCCGCTGATACCGCGCTAACAAACCCGGTCGGCCGCAAAGGTATTTTGCATGCCTCGCTACAGAGGGTGTAAGCTGGCGCACCGACATCAACAGGATTTTTCAATGCAGTTTTGTAGTGCTTGCGGAGGCAAAGTAGCGGCGCAACAACAGGGTGAGCGACAACACCCGGTGTATCAATGCGATGACTGCCAGCGACTATTTTACCAGCACCCCAAGCTACTGGTTGCCTGCTTCGTCAGTTGCGGCAACAAACTGCTGTGGATGCGACGAGCCCTTGCACCGCAAAAAGGCTACTGGGCAATCCCTGCCGGATTTATGGAGAACGGCGAAACCTTGCCTGAAGCCGCTGCGCGCGAGTTGATCGAGGAAACCGGTATAGCCATTAACGCGGCACAGCTGGAACTCTATATGGTCGGCACCATTACCTTTATCAGTGAGGTGTATATCGCCTTTCATATCAGCATAGATAGTGAAAGCTGCCACCCCGGCGATGAAGCGCTGGAAGCTCGCTTCTTTAGCCGCGACGAACTGCCCTGGGATGAAGTTGCCTACCCTGAGGCCAACAACTCCATCATCCAGGCTTATGAAAATATTGAAGGCGGCAGCTTTGGCCTTTACCACGCTGAAATGTCACCGCAAAAGAATAGCTTAACGCCGGTTAATATACGCTGAAGTAGCGGCGGTAAGTCGCTGATAATTTTGCATCAAGCCTGCTGCAAAAATCATTGCCGAGCAGTGATTGGCAAACGGCAGCGATCAATTCAAGGCACCGATGATCTCGACTGGCGGACATCATCAATGCCACCGGCATTATCGACATGGGTATAACCCGCGGCCTCCAGCGCCTTTTTTGCCTTCCCCGCACGCCCACCACTGCGACAATAAAGTTTTATCTCTGCATTTTTATCAATCTGGTACGACTCAACATCGGCAACTATCGACGAGTACGGTATATGTAAATCACCCTCTATGTGTGACGCTTTATACTCATCCAGCGACCTAACATCAATCCAGACTGTCTCCGCGACAGCTATACCTGCAAGCAAAAATTGCAGCGATCCTAACAACAACAGCATAGTAATTTTTTTAAACATAGCGCCCTCGGGGAAGTATTATCCAGATGCTGGTATTTAAGCCTTAAAGCACAGACCAGGTCAACATTCGGCGCAGGCAGCCACTGAATTAACCCCGAGCTAGTATTCACCCCAGCCGGATAAGTTCACGGCAGACGTTCTTCCACCTGGGATTCACCACCAATACGCATTGTTCGGGTTGCCAGCTGAACTTCTTTTAAAAACAAGCTCAAGGAGAAAATCAACAACAGCATCGACAACACAAATAAACCTACAATTAAACCATCGATAGCCAGGGACAAAAAACCACCGGCAAAAAGGCTGACAACCAGAACACACACTAGCAGTCCCGCCATAGTACAAAAACCTATTGACCAGTTAATTATTCTCACCCGCCGCCAGATGGTCATTAGCTCCGCCCGAGGCACGACAGCTTCTTTGGCCGCGTCCAGCGCCGACACCCTTCTCTCAAGGACCCTTGCCCGGTCGACAATTCGACCGAGCCGCCCCGACATCACATTCAGGAAGCCGGCAATACCCGCCAATAAAAATACCGGAGCAACTGCCAGCTCAATAATATTCGCAAGGTCGGTGAGCGTGGTTATTGAATTCATGGAAGTCCCTGCTTGATTGATTAGGCCATCGTTTTCATGCCAGGCTTAAAACCCCCGCAGCATCTTTTCCATCTGCTCCATCTGCTTCATTCGCTCAGTTATCCGTATCGTGGTCAAGTTATCAATACCCTCCATTTGTAAGGCGAAAGCCAGTTGTTGCCGGGCTTTGCCGGGAAGGCCATTTAACAGAAAATATTCAGCGCGGGCTCGATGAACGCCGAGTATATTGCCCGCCTTACCCTGGGTCTCGGCGAGTAAATACCAGACAGCGGGGTCGGTCGGCCTAAGTTCCGCCTGTTTCTCAAGTACCGCTGCGGCTTTAAAATAATCATCCATTTTTATATAGGCATTGGCCAGCGCCATTGTAATTGGGTAATTTCCCGGCACCAGATCCATACCACGATTGAGCAATTCCAGCGCTTTATCGTATTTTCCCGCGGCCATCAATAGCTCCGCCTCGGCAATGCCATAAACCATATTGCTCGGTGTGTACGAGCGCAGTGGGGCTAATAATTTTTTTGCTTCCGCTGTATTTCCTTGCCGGGTTAATGCCAGCACCAGGCCGTATTGATGCGGCTCGGCGTTCAGGCCACCCTGGGATAATTTTTTCCTAAACTGGGCAACGGCCTCATCCTTGTCCTCGATATAACTCAATGCGACCCGAACCCGCATCAACTGGTACATCAAGTTTTCTTCATAAACCCGGCGCGGGTATTCCATTGCTCGATTACGCGCATCGGCAATTCGTGTTTCTGTCAGCGGGTGTGTCAATAAAAATTCAGGCGGCTTGCCGCCATAACCGCGGGAGGCCTCCTGCATAATTTTAAACATTTGCTCCGCACCCTGGGGGTCCATATCAGCACGCGCCAGGGTTTTTATACCGATGCGATCAGCTTCCTGCTCATTGTGGCGACTGTAACGTAGTTGTCCCTGCATCGCGGCGGCCTGGCTACCGGCTATAGCCGCTACCGCACCTTCAGCCCCCCCGCCGGCCACTGCAACCAACACACCCGCCAGCAACCCCGCCATGGCCGTCATCGACGCCTGCTTTTGTGCTTCAATACCCCGAGCAAAATGCCGCTGGCTCACGTGGGCTAATTCGTGCGTTAGTACCGAGGAAAACTGCGCCTCTGTTACGGCCTTATTAATCAGCCCGGTGTTAACACCAACAACGCCACCGGGAACGGCAAAGGCATTGATACTCGAATCATCGACCATCACCAGCTCTAATCGACGGTCTTTTAATTCACTGACAGCGGCCAGGCGATAAATCAAACTTTCGACATAGTCCTGCATAATTGGATCAGTAAAAACTGGCGCCTGCCGTCGAAATGACATTAGCCAGATCCTACCCAAAAAATATTCCTGCCCCAGCGAAGTAACATAGCCGCCACCAAATTCCGGCAAACTATCGTCTGGATCCTGAGCATAACTACCGGATACCAACAGAAAATTCTGCAGTAGGAGCGCTATAATTAACAAGCGTGATATTTTTTGCAAACAGCTCACCGTAACAATGTGGTTAATAAGATCGATAATAACCGATAGTAGTACGAAAGATCATCGCTTGTCACGGCCTCTGCCTGCTGTTGATGCACGTCATCAGCTGCACAGTTAACAAAAATTTAATGGCGGTATATAAGGCATTAAACGTATAGTTAAGACATCGCCCTGCCAACAACCACCCTGCAAGGAGCAAACCATGAACAAGCCCCTACCCGCCCCCTATGTTATTGAAGGAATATTGCCCGATCGCTATCCCAGGGGATGGTTCTGTATCGGCACTGATTACGAGTTTTCCAGCGTGCCAGTAAAACTGGATTACTTCGGCAGCTCACTGGTCGCCTACCGGGGGCAGGTTAGCGGCCAGGTACATATTCTTGACGCCTACTGCCCACACATGGGCGCCAATCTGGCGGGTGAAGGCAGCATGGTGATGGGGGATTCGGTCATTTGCCCTTTTCACGGCTGGAGCTGGGGCTCGGATGGCTTTTGTAATGACATCCCCTATGCAAAAAAAATTCCCGACAAGGCGCGAATAAAATCCTGGTCGGTGATGGAAGAAAACCAGTTGGTCTATGTCTGGCACGACCCCGATGGTGGGCCACCCATCGAGGAACAAGTTATTCCCCGTAATGATGAGGTGTTTGAAGATGGCTGGACACCCTGGGTTATCCGCCGCGCAACGGTTGCCAGTAATTGTCGCGAGCTGATCGACAACATGGCCGACAAAGCCCACTTCGGCCCAGTGCACGGCACCGAGGAAATCACCCTGTTTACCAACATCAGTGAGGGTCACACCTATACCCAGCTAATGAATGGCCGTTCACCCACCGGCACCATGGAATCCAAAGCCACCTATTATGGGCCAGGCTATATGATCCACAGCATGCAGATAGACATGGATATCGGCATCAATACGCGCTTCATGTCACTGGTGATGAACGTACCAACCAGCCTGGAAAGCTTTGAATTCCTGGCCGGTTTCAAATACCCTGTTCCGCCCGGAATGGAGGGCAATATTGTTGCCCAGATTGAATTCGTCAATCAGCAAATCGATGAAAATAGTGAGGGTGTATTTGCCGACCTGGCTATCTGGAAGGATAAGGTGACTATTGATAACCCCATCCTCTGTGATGGCGATGGCCCATTGACTCGCCTGCGCCAGTGGTACCAACAATTCCTGTTACCGACTGATCAGGTGGCGGCGTCACTGAAAGAACGCAAGGTTTACCATAAAAACTAACGCCCGCTCAAAACAGTTGGGCGACCCGGCATCGCCCATTCGCTACAGGCCTTAAAATCGATCAGAAAAAAGCCCGCTTGTTTTTTTATTGCCTTACCAAATCACGATAGGCATACCAGGTGGCATGACCCAGCAACGGAAAAATCACTACCATACCGATTAAGAAAGTTGCAAAACCAACAGCGACTAATACCACCACCAAAGCACCCCAAACCATCATCACCGGTAAATCTTTAAAAAAGATCCGCAAGCTGGTACGTATTGCCGTGTTGGCATCCACATGCCGGTCAATAATCATCGGCACGGTAACAACCGAAAGGGCAAAAACGATGGCCGCGAGAATACCGCCAGAAAGCAAATAGGACGCGATTTGTCTTTCGCTCAAATGACGCATGACATCGCCCCAAACCGTTTGCTCAATACCCGGCGTCACAGTCGGCAGTACGCTCTGCATCAGCAAATAGGAAAAAGCAAACCAGGTCATGCTGATTACCAGTAAGCGATTGGCAAGGCCCAGCAGGCTATCATGATTTCGTCGTAACGCCTTCAGGGAAGTATCAAAGTCTGTTTTTTCATTAAGGTCGCTGCAACGGGACAGCTCACATAAGCCGGCTGCCAGAATCGGCCCGACTAACAAAAAACCTGAAATGGCCGCAGCGACATAGACAGGGTGTCGCTCATAAGCCAGGATAAAAAATCCCAGTGAAGATATCATCACGCCGTAAGCCAGGCTGGCAAGGCGATGATGTAACAAGTCGCCCCAGGCTCTGGCTATCCAGATAAAAGGCCTGGTCAGGGGGACATTTCGAATAGGGTACGCCGGTGCGTGATGGCTGACTGTACTCATATTACCTGCTCCTGCATAAACACATAATAAAGTTACCCCTAGTATATGCCTTCAGGCCAGGTCTTATTAGAATGAAATAGTTTTAGCAGCAAACTGATTAGCAGCATAATTGATAACGACAGCTTCTTGTCAAGTTATTCGCCATTTCCAGGCCCGCCTGAACAACTCAAGCCCGTACATCCGGATAGAACTGTTCCAGCGGGTAATCGCTGTCTTTTAATTCAGTCGCCATATAGGCATTAATCCGCTGACGATCCTGCTCACTGACGTCCTTGTGTCGCCGGATTTTCCCACTTTGCATAAAGCGCTTTCTACTGCTCATGGAAAAAATACTCGGTGCGGCCATTTCAAAATATTCTTCCATGTCTTTCATATACTGAAAGCTCGTTTTAAATATAACTTTTTCCCGCTGTTCTGCCGTCAGTGGTACAGCGAGAAAACCTGCTATTTCATCAATCAGTTTACCGGGGTCGTCTTTCAATTTTTCAAAGTGAATAAATTTAACGTTTTTGTATTGCTGGGACCATTGCCACCAGCCCTCAACATTTTTAGCCCAGTTAAGCCAAAAAAAACTATCACTGCAAAACCAGTTCAGTAAGTATTCACGCTTCGGTGCCAACGGCCCGATGAGGAACTCCATGAAATCCGCCATGGAAGCGTAGCAACTGACAGGGTGACGCGTAACGTAAATATATTTCGCCCGCTCACTATAGGGACACAAAGCTGTCGGTAAATGTGTTTTGATAAGCCGTTTTTTATATTCGCTGACAAGGGGCGCCTGCTCCAGTGATACACTGCCCCTGGGACTGGTTTCAATCCATGGGCTCAGGGCGTACATATGACCATAGCCCTGGTCGGAAAGATCTCCCTCACCCTTATGTAAAATCTCAAAGACAATTTGCTGCATCCAGGTAGTGCCGCACTTCATTTGTGTGGCAATAAAGATATCCTCGGCGCTGGCCTTATAATCGCCGGCGGCCTGGAAAGATTTTTTAGAAGCCACCGCGGCAGGGCCGGCCACACCTTTATAAAAAAAAAGTGGCGGCATCTTGAACGGCTTAAGAATAGCCATTAACTTAAATACCGGAAGCAGCAATGGCGCCTGGCGTTTAATTCGCTTCTTTAGTGCTCGTCGCTGTTCCAGTGGGCGCGCAAAGAAAGCGTCACCCTGAGTCTGCTCTTTTTGCCAGCGCATAAATTTAGTGAAATACACCGCGTATAGAATTAACACGATAAAAACGCTCAGCACAGCGATAATTAACATTCCACCTCCTGATGTTTTAACTCGCGATTAAAATCTAGCCTTAGCGTCGATACTTCGACCGCTTACCATTTTAATCGTTCTATTACCGCCCTGATCTGTGAAGCACTGGGACGCTCTTTATAATTTTCACCCACATAAAACCATTGCACCACACCCGCCTTATCAATCAATACAACAGCCGGATGGGGAAGTTCCTCGTCTTTGCGGATACCATAGCGCTCTATGACCGCCAGGTCAGGATCTGACAAAAACCAATAGGGGTTGTCCAGCCGATTGGCCATAGTTTTTAAATCATCAGGATCATCCGGGCTGATCGCGATGACCTGTATATCTTTTTTTGCCAGCTCTGGCAGCAAGCTCTGGATGTCATCCAGGTGACCAATACAGAACGGGCACCAATAACCCCGATAAAAAATCAATAACACACCGCGACCGTGTAATTGCGATAGCTCGACTTTACGCCCATCCATCGATGCCAGCGTGAAATTTGGCGCCGGTTTACCCACTTCCAATTTAACACCCGAAACATCGCTGTGTCCGGAAACAGATTGTATGGCCTGATCGGATACTGGCTCGTTGTCGCAAGCCGCCAACAGGCCCAGTAGCAAAAAGGGAAAAACAATGAATTTATTTATTTTTACGATAAGCATATTTATTCCTGATCAAAACAAAACAAGTTCCAGCACATTATTAACCCTGGCTGAGCCACCCTCATAGCTAGCGCACCTCTGAATAATGGCAAATACTCTCTGGAGGCTCCGAAGGGCGTGACCAGAAGGGCACAGCTGCTGCGTTTGCCATTATTCAGAGGTGCCCAGGATATAGCTGTTAATTTGGCGCTGACGCCGCATCGGGAAAAGACAGGCGAAGTAATTTACCGCGCATACCCTCAACTTGATAAAAAGGCATATTGGAGATACTGGTCCACACATTACCCTGCTCATCCACTTCCAGTTCGCGAGTAAAGCTCACCCGTGTCGGCAGTTGGAAAACCTCAAAACTTTCGCTGGCCGGTTGAAAGTGAATCATGCTGTCGGAATTAGTGCCACATAGCCACACACTGTCATCGCGCGGGTCAATGGCCAGCGCATATACCATATCGCCTGCGCCTGTGGGTATATGGTATTCCTTGAAATTGTTATCACTGGGTCTGTAGCGATAAAACGCACCACTATTATAAGACGGTATCCACAACTGGCCCTGACTGTCGGCCCGTAATCGACGAGGCCCCAAAAAAGGCGTATCCACCATGCTGATAACTTCTGTAACAGGGTCAATGTTGCCGATACGACGACTATTAAACTGGCTAAACCAGACCCTTCCATCCGGCGTAATATCGATGCCATAGGGTACCGGGCTCATCTCCGGATCGGCAACCACCGCCTGCGGCTTAAAGCCAAAGGTATTACTGGCCCAAATCAACATGCCCATACTTCGAGCCAGTGCCCATTGGGTGAAATTTCGTGTCGGCAAATCATAAATAGTGAACTGTTGATTTTCGAGATTGAATTTTGCCAGATGATTGGTCATCGAGACCGTATACCAGACGTTGCCCTCGTTATCAAAGCGCAACGTATGCGGGTATTTCACCCGGTCGGGATGATCGAATGTAGTAAATTTTTCGCTCTCGGGGTCAAAGCTGGCCAGGCCCTTACCAACGGAAAGCGTCATCCAAATCTTATTATCAGGTCCAAGCTGTAAACTGTGTGGCGCTACCGTGGGCGTATGATGCAGGTAGCGACGACCACGCTCTGACAAAGCGCCAAGGATTCCACCTGGCGGCAAATCGCCGATGGGAACCGGCCACTCATGGATCTCATTAGTATCGGGATTCAATCCATAAAGTTTATCGTTAATCCAATCGACGCTGTAAATGATGCCCTTGGGCCCAACCACCATATCATGCAGAAAGGCCGTGGCATCGCCGATCTCCCATTCGGTAACTATTACCTCGCCACTGTATTTAGCCAGTGGCGTATCGGGAAAAGTAGCCAGATCGATGTTGGCAAAGTCATAGGCTCTGTTCAGCACGCCAGGCGCCTCGTCATACAAAGCCTGGCTCATCACCGCACCGTACTCACCCATCATATTAAAGAGCTTATGCCACTCCTCATCACTGCGGGCTAGCCGTGTAGTGCTACTGCCTTGCTGGTGACACATGGCACACTGAATGGCGAACTGACCACGCAATTCAGGGGATGAAAATTCAGCGCGCGCAAACCAGTCGCTGGCGGGGAGCTCATACACCCACTGGCTTTTGGGTACCGGTTTAAGCGTAATGGATTTATCCAACAACGACTGCCGGGTAATACTAATAGCGGTCTCCATCACCGTATTAAAACCGATACGACGGGCGCGCAAAGAATAGTCACCACTGTCTTTAAGTTCAAGCTGGTAATGGCCGCTGTCGTCACTGTAAACTGTTATCGATTTACCAAGCCCGGTATGACGAAAAGTGACCATGGCATGAGCAATGGCTTCGCCGCTGCTATCACGCACCAGCCCCTGAACACTTGCTGCATGGGTATAGGAAACCAACGCGACCAGGCTAACAACCGTACAGGCGAAAAAGCGTAACCAGGGCATGACGATTTTCTCCAGTTTAATCCACACAACAGAAAAGGGGCCGTAGTAAAGGGTTCTCATTTAACCCCCTCGGCTATTATTTTACAAGACCGTCATTTTTGTATCGAAGAACAGGAGAAAAAAACTTTTCAGCGGCTCACCGTTCAAGCAGCCATTGATGAATCTATGTTAAATTTCCGGCAAGGATAACAGGAATAGGACGCCGCCCTGCCCCGCCTGGGACTGGCCTGCCAAGTCAAACGAACCCGCTCCGGAATTGACCAACAACGTATCGCCAGCAATCACCACGCCCACCGAATCAATAGCGCCACCGTTGCCTTCCACACCATTCACATCGGTGACAGCAATCGCAGTATCCAGGGACCACAACTCGGCGCCGGTTAGCGTCGAAAAGGCTTTTACCACACCATCAAGCGACCCGGCAAAGAGCACATCATTACTCAGCGACAGGGATGCCGAGTACAGTGACGGCACTGAGCCACCCAGTCCCTCATGTGTGGGATGCGTCTCCCACACCAGGCCACCGGTTCTAAGATCCAGCGCATAAATACCGGGCCTGGCATCCGCAACCGGCTCTATCCTATTCTCAACCGAATCATCAAAGGCGCTGGCTTTCGCAATGGTCAAATCCGTCGCCGCAACATAGACAGCCCATTCATCAACCGCCATGCCCCAATGAATACCACCCAGCATGCCACCAGTGCTGACCTTTTGTATCCAGTTTAAATCACCTCTATCAGGGTCGAGAGAATATACGGTGCCCCCTTTATCTCCAGCAATCAGCGCATTGCCATCATCGGTCAAAATAGGTGCTGCACGAAAACCGAAAGCCGAACCCTCGGGGTCGGGACAGCGATCATAGATATTGTGCATCTCTCCGTTGACATCAATCTGCTGATCGGGAAAATGGCATGAAGCGTTCCACTGGTCATCATCACGCGCCTGAAAAACCCAGATTAATCCGCCATTCGTCATATCAATTGAAACAATCGCGTCGGAGAGATTACTCACCGGCTCGGTATAGTTTGCTCCGGTACTGATATAAATTGCATTGCGCGCGGGATCAATAACTGGCGTTGAATCAATTGCCGCGCCATTAGGACCTATGCGGTAAATATCGCTGGCGATTGTAGCGGCGTGTGTGGTGTGAAAAGTCCAGTTTCTATCCCCCGTCAAAGCATCAAACGCCACCAATAAACCGTGAGTTACACAGCAGGGGTTATCAAGATCCAGCAAGTTGCTAACAATTTCTTTAGAGGAAACTGGCACAAACAGTTGGCCATTATCGTATTGCATTCCGCCAGTAATAAAATGATTGAATTCGCTTTTGCTATCACCAGTAATCCCGGCAAATTGTTTCCATAATAAATCACCCGACTGCATGTCGATGGCATAGACAAA
Source organism: Spongiibacteraceae bacterium (assembly GCA_030621845.1). Classification (GTDB taxonomy): domain Bacteria; phylum Pseudomonadota; class Gammaproteobacteria; order Pseudomonadales; family Dasaniaceae; genus JAUXHA01. The sequence goes on along the minus strand of JAUXHA010000001.1, from coordinate 48,341 downwards.
GCCGTTGAAATCACCGGCAAAAATTACCGGGTCCTGCCCGGGTATCGCTGCCAGTAAAATAGCGGCAGCGGTAAAGCCTTCCCCGGCACCTGCAGCCTGGTAAACCCAATAACGACAACCGCTGTCTCGATCAATAGCGATAAGCTCATTACCCGCAGTAAAAAAGATTGCCTGCTCAGTAACTGCTGCTGCGCCACGCAATTGGATCAGGCCAGGCTTTACGTATTCAAACTTGCGCGCCAAATCCGCCACATTGCTGCTGTTGATCGCCGAAGACTGGTTGCGTGTATTCGACGGGTTAAAGCCAAAACCATTAGAGAGAATCGTCGAATGAATATCGATGGGATCTACGCAATTACCGGCGACGGGAGGTAACGGATTCACCGGTTTGCCTGGCTCCGCGGGCTTGCCCGGATCAACAGGTTCATTTCCGGGTAAAAAACCGTTGCTCGAGGTTCCTGTTGTTCCACCACCACCGCTCTCAACACTGCAGGCCAGCAGCAAGCAGGAAAAACAAATAACCGATACTAAACGAATTATAGACGTCATCAGAGCAGCCCTCTCACAGATGCAATTGGACTAAATTTTTAAGGAAGACTTGGGTTGATACCTTGATCGGCGCCTCAGGCAAGCCAGCACTCCCAGTGCTGAACTAAAAAGCAAAAAGGCAGGAGGGACGGGAATGGCAGCGGTATCTACCACCAACCAATTACCAATAGAATCAGCACTGTAGTTCAGCCCATATACAGCGCCTAGCGTAGTGACACTATAAGAATCAATACCACTGGATAAGAAATGATCGATAGTACCCGATGCCATACCGCCTGCACTGGCGGTGCCGGTAATACCAAAAAGCTCCTCATTACCCCTGAAGTCGTAGGTGGCTCCGAGCAGCGCTAGCAACTCAAGCGCAGGGTCAACATTGGCCGCCGAGCCAGAATTGACATCGGGCACACCACCATTAATAAACAGCGCCTCAACCTCACTCTGGCTGGCGTAACGAAAACCGGCATAGCTGCCGCCATCACCCAGTGCAGCCTGCATGCTGTTATAGGAGTAGTTCACGGAGCGATCCACATCCAGCCACTGCAGGCCGGTATCGGTATCCAGGGTAATACTGCCAGCGCCCCAGTTGGCGTGGTCCTGGGAAACCAGTGCCGCGTTAGCGGGAGCGGAAAAAACAAGACAAAGAAAACTAAGTTTGATTATGGCCAAGACCAGGATTGATCCCCGTGGGCCCTTGTTACTGGTCGAACTCCTCATCATTACCGCTCCTGTTTACAGCAAAATATACCTATCACACATAGGAATAACTCCTACTAGCGCCATAGGGAAGTTTATTAATACAATATTGATACCAACATTTGCTTAATATAAAAAAATCAACAGCTTAGACAAGCTGATAAATACATAGCGATAATTATTCAAGAAACTGACGCTAAACCTGTAAAGAAAGCTGACACTTTACAGGCCCTTGTGATAAATGGCTGGTCGAAAACAAATGAGCGGGGGTTTATTTTAAGCCCAATTAAAACGCTGAATAGCCGCTCTAGCGCCCTTGCAGTCTGGTTCTCACAACACCGGCGTTAACACACAAACCCGTTTCTCGGGGGCTGGCGCCCTCAAATGACGAGTGTAAAAAAATTCGATCATTGAATTAACACTCGACTATCTTACATATCCAGCGATAGAAATAAAATGACAGCTGGAACCCGACAACACAAACAAATGCCAGATGCCATGGGCATGGCGTAATTTTTTAAAGTTATCGAGTACATAAAACACAATGCCGACGGTGTAGGCAAGCCCACCCACCGTCAGCCAGACCACACCAGCGGCCGGCACGGTTTGCTGCAATTCAGCATAATTCAGCGTACAAACCCAGCCCATCACCAGATAAATCATTACTTGCAGCCACTCAATACGCCTGGGCACGAAAATATCCAGCAACAGGCCAATCAACGCCATGCTCCATACAAATGACAGCATCAACATGCCACCATGATCGCGCAGGGAAACCAGCATATAAGGCGTATAGGTCCCGGCGATTAATAAATATATGGCAACGTGGTCGAGCTTCTGGAATATTTTTTTTAATCCGGGCGGATGAAAGCTATGGTACAGGGTAGACATGGTATACAGCAGGACTAAGGTAAAACCAAAAACAATGAAGCTGATAATCAGTCGCTGATCGTGCTCCTGAATACCGATGGTCAGCAGCGCGCCAAAACCGATTAATGCCAACACTGCACCGACCAGGTGAGTAATACTGTTTAGTTTTTCGCCATCATACATGAACTATCAACCTGGTCAGAATAAAGTCTTTGTGCCGCAACAGCATAAATGAGCACCATGGCAGATACCATCATTAACATTCTTTAATTATTGGGTATTTATGCCCTGAAAAATTGATTGAGTTAACAAAAATCAACTCTCGTTACTCTTACCCCCTGCATTTCACGCTTAGTCAACTAACATTATCTCACTTATAAAAATACTCAGCTAGCGAAGTAATGCAGTCAACTACACCCGATGATGTACATATCCAGCCCCGTAATTGTGCCCATGACATTACCGCTGCCTTAACCGGCAACTGGTTAAACGGCAATCCTTTCCTGACAACTTTTTTTAACTCCATGTCTATCTTTTTTCCTGTTGGGGAAAAATTCTTTATTGATAGCGTGCGCTATTATCGTGATCAAATTACCGACCCGGCATTGAAGAAGGACGTTCGCGGGTTCTGTGGCCAGGAGGGCTTTCATCGTCGTGAACACCAACATTATAACGAGACGCTATGTGCCGCGCGAGGCTATGAGCTAGCCGCACTTGAATCATCTATTCACAAACTGGTCGACATGGCCAATAAAAAATTCTCGCCCATAGAACGGCTTGCTGCCACCATCACTGTTGAACATTTAACATCCATCATGGCGCAACAGATATTAAATAAAAATTCCTTTATGGATACCGCCGATCCTGCAATGGCAGCATTATGGCGCTGGCATTCCGCCGAGGAAATCGAGCATAAAGCCGTGGCATTTGATGTCTTCAAGGCCGTGGGTGGCAGCGAAAAAGTATTACGCAGAATTACCCGCCGAACATCTTTTCTTGTCGCCAGGGAAATGCTGCGCTGTTTCTGCCTTATGTTAAAAAAAGACGGGATTCTTTTTAGTTTAAAAAGCTGGCGGCAGGGTTGCAAAGATTTATTTGGAGCCAACGGCATTTTAATCGGCACGATGTCTTTGTACACCGATATTTACCAACCCGGCTTCCACCCCTGGCAACAAGATAGCCGGGCGTTACTCAGTGAATGGGCGTTAAAAGAAAACCTGCGAAAAAACCAGGCTCCATACCATGATCACCGCACTGACCAAGGAAAGCTTGCTGTCAATGCTGCGCTCACTTCCTGATCGGTCAGCGAACGGCTATCGCCCTCGAGCAAATTTTCATCCAGTTTTAATTTTCCCACTGACAGACGATGCAAGCTCAATACTTCGATTTGAAAACGGCCGAACATTCGCTTAACCTGGTGGTAACGACCCTCTTTTAATATCACATCAACATGGTGATTATCGATAATAAAAAGCTGGGCTGGACGAGTAGTTAGCTTTTCATAAGCAAAATACAATCCTTCGGAAAAAGCTGTAACCAGCTGCTGCGACACTGGCTTATCTACACGCACTCGATAACGTTTCTCTATATTCGCATCGGGTGAACTTAAGCCACGCGACCAGCGTCCATCATTCGTTAATAGCGCCAAGCCGGTGCTGTTAAAATCCAGGCGACCGGCAATATGCAGATTTTCAGGGTGCCCGGCTGGGAGTAAATCAATAAGGGTGCGGTGAACGGAATCTTTCGTTGCGCTCACCACTCCGGGTGGCTTATGCAGCATAATGTAACTGGCCGTTTCAGCTTGCAGAATTCGACCATCAACTTGCACATGCGTGTATTGATCGACTAATTGCTGAATATCATCGGCCTGTCGATGATCGAGCTTTACCCGCCCCTGTGCTAGTAATAAACGCACGTCTCTACGATTGATGCATAAGTGATTACTCAAAAAACGGTCCAGGCGGGAGCGTCTGGATTGCATCACTCGCTCATCCTACAGTCCGTAGCCGCTCATAAACCCATCACCACCCGTTCATCATTAAACAGATTCGCACCTGGATCCAGTAACTGCACATAGCGATCAAAGTATAAAAATTGCTTTAACAACATGGTAAAAGAGCGAGGAAAACGAATGCCATGATTTCTGGCTATCTCGCCAAGGCTGTTGATTAGCTCATTAACGCCCGAGTCCGCGGACTGGCTATTATCCGGCATCGATACGCCGACTCCGTTAATACTGCAAAACATCTGTTCAATGTCACGAGCCAATTGTGGTTCGTCAATGCTCTCGCGCGTTAGGCCAACTGCTAACATGGAGCGCGCCACCAAGGGGTAGTCCTGCTCATTGAGCCCACTAAACAAGCTGAACACCGCTTGCCAGGTTTCGGGGCTTACCTTCCCCACCATACCAAAATCAATAAAGCCCACTCGACCGTCCGCCAGTAACAACATATTGCCACTGTGAAGATCGGCGTGAAAAAAATCACATGCCATCAAACTGGCAAACCAGACGTTAAGTGCTGAAAATAAACTTGCCGCAGGATCCAGCGATGACGAGCTCAATGCCGCCTTGTCCGTCAGTGAACAGCCGTAAAAACGCTCCATGGTCAGCACTCGAACACCGGAGGCCTGATGATATGCCCTGGGTGCGACCACTGACGTTATACCGGCGTCATCGAGGAATTCCCGGAACCCATCCAGATAACCGGCCTCTTTAATGAAATCACATTCATCAATCATCGCCTGGTACATCTCAGCCACAATGCCCGCCAGTGCATCGCGGTCGGTGTTGGGCAGCATAAATTCCAGCAACCGTATCAACAGGTACATGGTATGCAAATCCGTCGTGATGATCGCCTGCACACCCGGTTTTTGTACTTTAACCACGACGTCTTCACCACTGAGCAAGGTGGCAGCATGAACCTGGGCAATGGATGCTGAGGCCAGCGGTTGCGGATCAATATAGCTAAACAGCTCGGTCAGGGGGCAGCCTAAATCTTCTGCCATAATTCTCTTAATGGTGCGAAAGGGAATCGGCGTTGTTTGATCCAGCAACTGCTCAAATTCATCCACATAGTCCTTGGGAAAAATTGAGGGGGAGCTGGCGATAAACTGCCCGAACTTGATATAGGTAGCGCCCAGTGACTCAAACAACTCCCTTAACTCGCTGGCGGGCGGCCGCTTGCGCTGCAGGCCCCAGCGCAGGGCACGAGGAGCCACCCGGGCAAGCGTCTGCGTTACCCGCCAACTGCCACGCATGCCCATCTCGGCCAAACTGATATTGCGCGCAACCGTAGTTTGTATATCGGAAATAAATGCCATCAGGGGTACACCAAATTAAAAACGAATTTATATGACCACAGCCAGGCCCAGGGCTCAAGCTAAAAAGGACCGACCTGCGCCAGGGCAGCTCTGAATAATGGCAATTTCCAATAACTGGAATGTTAACGACGACAATCGTAGTTCCTAATGCGCCTCATCCCAGTTATCCCCTACCCCGACCTCGACGATCAGCGGCACATCCAGCGCAGCGGCACTGTTCATTAATGCCGTGACCTGCTGCTTAAGTTCATCCACCTGGCTTGTCGCCACTTCAAACACCAATTCATCGTGTACCTGCATGATCATGCGCGCATCCAGCGCCGATGCATTCAGCCAGTGATCCACTTCAATCATTGCCAGCTTAATAATATCAGCCGCGGTGCCTTGCATTGGTGCGTTAATTGCCGTGCGCTCCGCCGCTTGTCGGCGCATGCCGTTACTGGCATTGATTTCCGGCAGATACAAGCGCCGACCAAATAGCGTTTCAACATAACCCTTTTCAGCAGCCTGGGCGCGGGTGTTGGCCATATAGTCTTTGACCCCGGGGTAGCGTTCAAAATAAGTATCGATATATTGCTGCGCTTCCTGGCGACCCAGGCCTAATTGTTTAGCCAAGCCGAAGGCAGACATGCCATAAATCAAGCCAAAGTTAATCGCCTTGGCACGGCGACGCTGCTCGACTGAAACGGCATCGAGCTCAACAGCAAAGACTTCCGCGGCAGTGGCCCGGTGAATATCCCTGCCCTGCGCAAAAGCCTCCAACAAGCCCTGATCCTGTGATAAGTGTGCCATGATACGAAGTTCAATCTGCGAATAATCTGCTGCCAGCAGCTTGTAACCCCCGGGTGCTACAAAAGCCTGCCTGACTCGCCTGCCCTGCTCTGTTCGTACCGGGATATTTTGCAAGTTTGGGTCTGAAGAAGATAATCGTCCCGTTGCAGTTACCGCCTGGTGGTAAGAGGTATGAATCCGACCTGTCACCGGGTTAATCATTTCCGGCAATTTATCAGTATAGGTAGATTTTAATTTACTCAAGCCACGGTATTCCATTAATACTTTCGGCAGGGGAAAGTCCAACGCCAATTCCACTAACACTTCTTCTGCGGTGGAAGGTGCACCCTTGGGTGTTTTTTTGAGGATAGGTAATTCCAGCTTTTCAAATAAGATAACACCGAGCTGCTTGGGTGAGCTGAGATTAAATTCCTCACCCGCCAACTGATAAGCTTCTTTTTGCAGGATTTGCAGTCGCTCCCCCAGCTCGACGCTCTGCCTGGCCAGCATTTCCCGACTAACATAAGCACCGTGTCGCTCAATACGCGAGAGCACGGGCAATAGCGGCAACTCAATTTTTTCGAACACCGACTTCAGCGATGCTTCCGCTTCGAGCTGTGGCCATAGCGCCTGGTGCAAACGCAGGGTAATATCAGCATCCTCTGCGGCATAGGGTGCAGCTTGCTCCAATTCGATTTGATTAAAAGTTAATTGTTTAGCGCCCTTTCCCGCAATATCTTCAAAGTGAATTGTGCTGACGCCAAGGTAATATTCTGCCAGGGCATCCATATTGTGACGGCTGGCGGTGGAGTTCAATACGTAGGACTCCAACATGGTATCAAAGGCAATGCCCTGAAGATGGATGCCGTGATTAGCCAGTACACTGCTATCGTACTTGAGATTTTGTCCCAATTTAGCTACTGCCGGATCTTCCAATAAGGGTTTTAATTTTTGCAATACCCGTTGCTCGTCCAACTGCTCTGGCACACCGAGGTAATCGTGACCAAAAGGCACATAAGCCGCCTCCCCGATGTTAACAGCAAAAGAAACACCAACAATTTTTGCCTGCATATAATTTAGGCTGGTGGTCTCTGTATCGAAGGCAAACACATCGGCTGCCTGCAACTTGCCAAGCCAGTGGTCCAGCGCCTGTTCCGTTAGCACCAGCTGGTAATCCGTTTTTGGCAGCGGTGATGTGGTTTGGACACCAGCGCTCAATTGCTGCTGCTCTTCTACCCAGGATTTAAATTCCAGTTGTTGGAACAGACTGAGCAAGACCTCATTATCAGCGTCCACCATGGCCAGGGTATCTAATGGCTGCTCAAGCTCCAGGTCGAGCTTTATGGTCGCCAGTTCATAGGACAGATACGCACTTTGCTTTTCTTTATCCAGTTTTGCGGCCAGGGTTTTTGCACCGCGAACATTGATGCCGGAGATTTTCTCCAGCTTGCTATAGATGTCGTCCAGTCCTCCCAGGTTTTGCAATAGCGCCAGCGCCGTCTTCTCCCCTACCCCCGGCACCCCGGGAATGTTATCGACTTTATCCCCCATCAGCGCCAGATAGTCGATGATCAGGGCTGGCGGAATACCAAATTTTGCCTGTACGCCCTCCTCGTCCATTACCGTGTTAGTCATCGTGTTAACCAGTGTGACGTGGGCGTTCACCAACTGCGCCATATCTTTATCACCCGTAGACACAACGACATCGCGCCGATGTTCGGTGGCCTGCCTGGCGTAAGTACCGATCACATCATCTGCTTCCACTCCGTCCACAATCACCAGCGGCAGGCCCATGGCTTTAATAATATTATGAATAGGCTCCACCTGCTCTCGCAGGTCATCGGGCATAGGGGGGCGGTTGGCTTTATACTGCGGATAAATAGCATCGCGGAAGGTTTTTCCCTTGGCGTCAAAAATTACCGCTACGGTGCTCCCGGAATAATCCTTTAACAATCGCCTCAGCATATTGATTACACCCTTCACCGCCCCGGTAGCCTGCCCGTGGGAGTTAGTAAGTGCTGGCAAAGCATGATAGGCGCGGTAAAGATAAGAAGAGCCATCAACCAACACGATGGGCGGTGATTTTTTGTCTGTCATAGGCGTACGGGCTTCTATTTCTACATTTGAGGGTTTCGGCGCTGTGTGGATACGCTACGGCAACCATCCACAGCGGCTAACAGTATCACCACGCCTGTTAAGCGTCTAGCTACGCCCTTGTTGCAAGCCGCCTTTCCTTCCACAAACAGCAAAGGTAACACTTTTTATTCGCTTTCAGCGTATATTTCCGCTACGGACTCTAGTTGGAGCCTATAGAAAAATAATTTATATTAATCTTTATTTAACAACAAGTTATTAGACAGACCTGTTACTTTTATTACCAATTTATTACTCCAGGGTAACATATTATTCATCAAAGACGGGTGGACAGAAAAACATAATGTGTTACTATTTGTTTCGCGAGGTAACACTTTGTAAAAAGACCGCAAGATCGGTAACAAATACTAGTAACCACGCTCAACTACAGGAGAGTAATCATGAACAAGCTGGCTATACTGGCCGTTTTACTTAGCGCTACAGCCAATGCACAAACCGTCACAGAGAGCAGCAACCTTGCAATGGCGATGAACAACAATACCGCCAAACAGTGGATCAACACCGCTCCGGCACACAATAAACCCGCTGTCGTTAAGGCTGAAAGTGACAACACAGCCAAAACCATGGCGAAAATATCTTCCCGGCTGGACCAACAGCTTGAAGATAAAATGACCCGGGAACTTGATTATGCGATCGATTAATCACCGCTAACCTCCGGGACCAATAGGCCCCGGAGATCTTCACCCCTCCCGCATTACACCAAGCAAATCAAACCAGGCACTCCACTGCAATTATTAAAATTTATACTAGAATGATATAACATAACATTTACGGACAGCGAGCCTCAGCAGAACTTGCTTTTATTTCCTGTTCCCTTCAACAAACCCCAAGCGCCCTGTTAAAACCCCCTATGGCAAACAAACCACCCGCCGCCCATGATCACCGCCGCTGCATCGATAAAGCACTCGCCGCTGCCGAGCAAATCTGTTATAAAAACTCAGTAAAATTAACGCCTGTTCGTAAGCAAGTATTCACTATAATATTGCAAAGCCACCGCGCAACCGGGGCTTACACGATTCTCGAAGCGCTGGCGAAAGCACTGCCTGCGGGCGCATCGAAACCGGCCCCGCCAACGGTTTATCGTGCACTCGCCTTTTTACAAAGCAACCGGCTTATCCATCGCCTGGCATCCATTAATGCCTACATCGCCTGTTGCCGACCAGCCAGAAACCATGAAAGCTATTTCCTCATCTGCCAACACTGCCACAACGCCACTGAAATTCCAGGCGAAAATATCAGCGCCGCCATTGCCAGACAAGCTGGCATGGAAGGGTTCAAGGTAAGGCGGGAGCATGTGGAAGTACTTGGTGTCTGTACCAACTGTACAGCAAAAGAGCCGGGCTAAAGGGGCAGGGCAATGGCTTGTTACGACTAGACGCGTCTTAACATTCTTCGCAACACATCGTTCTTGCGCACAAAATGGTGGTGCAGAGCCGCCAATGCATGCGCTGTGGCGATAGCTGCCAGTAAAATCCAGATGATTTCATGTGCTTCATGAACCAGCTTGGCAACAGCCTTATTTTCTTCCACCAGCATTGGCAGATCAAATAGACCAAAGAAAGGGACGGGATAACCAAAAGACTGTGACATTAAAATACCCGACAGCGGCTGGGCAAACATTAACAGGTAAAGTCCCCAGTGTGTCACTGTCGATGCTGTTGCCTGCCACCGGGGTATACTCTCCACATGCGCGGGCTGGGTATTGCTTAATTTCCACAGCAGGCGTAGCGATAACACCATAAGAATCAAAACACCGAAGGATTTGTGTATCGCCAGTTCCTGCGCTTTCTCCGGCCCATCGGGCATAGCCGCATCGAGATTGCCGCCAATTATCGCGCCCAGTAGTAATAAAAACATCAGCCAGTGGAAAAATTTAGCCAGCGAGCCATAATCTTGCCCCGTGTTGTTCAACGCCATCTGCGCTCCCTGTTATCGTTAATTAGCATTAATTTATAGTAGTCGCCAAATTCAGCTTTTGCCATTGGCACACATGCCGCGGCGTTCCCCCGCGGATAGCGGGACAATCTAACTAATGACTGATGGCGCGGATTGAAGAATAGGTGATATTCAGCTTTGATAAATCCAGTGGTGATTTAAAAAACCCGACGTAGTGCCCCTGTGGATTGATCAATACCACATTGCCACTGTGCTCCACAGTATAATTTTCACCGCCACCGGGCACTTTTGAAAAGGGGATATTCAGCTGCGTGGCAAAGCTGTGTAATTTAAGAAATTCACCGGTTACACCAATAAAGTCCGGATTAAAATAGTCAACATAGGTATGTAATTTTTCTACGCTATCGCGGGCGGGATCTACGCTGACCATAATGATTTGCAGGTCATCGCCGAATTCACCGCCGCGTTGCTTATCATAAAAACGATTCAGTAATGCCAGGGTAGTAGGGCAGACATCGGGACAAAAAGTAAAACCGAAAAACACCATCGACCATTTTCCCCGTAACTGCTCAGGCGTAAATGGCTGACCTTTATCATCGATAAGACTAAAGTCTTTAAAGGCGCGGGGTTTATCAAAAAGAAACGCACCGTTATTCCTCAGCTCGCTTTGTGTTAGTACTCGCGGCTGATAAAGACCGTGAATGAACATCACAATGATCAGGCCAATAAATGCCAGAATGGCCACCACCGTCAGTACGATGCCTTTTTTTTGTTGCGCCTGTGCCATTAACGTAAACCCTCAATGATGATAGTTTGTGGAAACAAATAATGGTCAAGCAACATAATCACAAAAATTAGCATCAGGTAAATCAGCGAAAACTTAAAGGTCGCCATCGGTGCGCCGGGATGGCCACGAACAATAGCAATCGCCCAATACAAAAAAATCAAGCTAAGTACCGTTGAGCCCACAAGGTAGAGCATACCACTGAGACCGGTTGCAAAGGGAAGTAGAGCCGCAGCCAACAACACCAGCGTATAAAGCAGAATATGCAGGGAGGTGTATTTAACCCCGTGGGTTACCGGCAGCATCGGAATACCGGCCTTGGCGTAGTCCTCGCGGCGATGAATCGCCAGCGCCCAAAAGTGGGGAGGGGTCCAGGCAAAAACAATCAGCACCAGCAATAAGCCATGGCCTTGCACTTCATTGGTCACCGCCGTCCAGCCAAGCAGGGGAGGGGCTGCACCGGGCAGGCCACCAATAACAATGTTTTGTGGTGTCGCCCGCTTTAGCCAGAGGGTATAAATCCCGGCATAGCCAATCAGTGAAAACAGCGTTAACCACGCGGTAAGCGAATTAATTTTAATAATTAATAACGCCATACCCAAGCCGCCCAGCACCGCGGCAAATAGCCCAGCCTGTAGCTTGCCTACCCGACCGGTGGCGATAGGGCGGTTGTGCGTGCGCGCCATGATATTATCAATGCGTTCATCGACCAGATGGTTGATCACTGCGCCCGCGGCGGCACACAGGCCAATGCCCACATTGCCGTAAAGCAGCACTTCCCAGGGCACCACCCCGGGTGTCGCCATAAACATGCCTACCGCCGAAGTCACCAGCATCAAATAAACAACATTGGGCTTGGTAATTTCATAATAATCCTGCCAGCGTGCCGGGCCAGCATTCACAGCATCTGTGCTCATTGTTCAGCTCCGGTCGCCAGTTCTGCACTGAGCACTTTGTAGCTCAGGGTAATCAGGGTTAACAACAACAGCGCGCCCACCAGGTTGTGCGCCACCGCCACCGCCACCGGGAAATGAAACACTATATTGCCCAAGCCAAGGCTAACTTGTAAAACCAGCACAAGGATTAACACCACGGCAAGATTTTTTGTCTGTTTCACCGCGACCACACAGAACAGCGCCAATGCCAGACCCAGTAAATAGACCGAGGTTACAATAGCGCCAATACGATGAGCGAAGTGAATCGCGGTTCTTGCTTCATTGGTCATCAGGCCGCCGAGGTAATTAGGCCCTATGCCCTGGGTAATGTTAAAGCCCTGGGCAAAGTCCATCGCCGGCAACCACTGGTTCTGGCAAGTAGGCAAATCGGGGCAGGCGACGGCGGCGTAGTTGGAGGTGGTCCAGCCACCCAGCGCCACCTGTACGACCACCATGAACAAACCCAGTAACACCCACAATCGCAAAGACTTCAGCCTGGTTAGCACCTCAACCGGGAACTGCCAACGCTGATTGTTATAACGCAAGGTTAACAGCCACAACAGGCCGAGGATGGTAAAGCCACCCAGCAGATGTGATGTCACGACCTGCGGCCAAAGCTTCAAGGTGACCGTCCACATACCGAACAGCCCCTGTAAAATAATAAACACCAGAATAAAAGCCGGCAGCTTATACGGCTGGCTGGAAACACCCCGACTGATACTGAGGAAAAATAACAGCAGCATACTGAGTAATACTGACGCCACCGCATAGGGTTCAAGCACTACGCCATAAATAATGGTCGCCACCGTCATCGCGACATTCAAGGTAAGCAAGCCGCTTACTACCTTGACCGGCTGGCCATTATTTTCGCGGCGCAGGGCAACAACATAAAGCGCGATCACCAGAAGACCCAGGCTTTGGGCAAAATAACGATGTACCATCTCCGGCCAGGTCTTGTCATGTTCCACCGGCGTATCAGGAAAGGCCTGATTCGCCGCCGTCACTTCTGCCGCCGTCTCCGGCCACAGCGCATGGCCGTAGCAGGTTGGCCAGTCGGGGCAGCCCAGGCCGGCATCAACCAGGCGCGTAAAAGCGCCCAGGCCAAGTACCATAACGGCAACTACGCAGCCTGTCAGCGCCAGTTTGAAGCCGTCCCTGCGATTTTCCGCTGCGTTAAATAATCTCATTACTGCTTTCTTTGTATTTTAGATTCACGGTATCAGGCGCTTGAGATCCTTGATCATATCCTTGCTCAATTGGCTCAGGGTTTGCTGCCTGTCATCGGCCAGCACATAGTACATCATCATCCAGCCCCTGGGGTCCACCAGGAAAAACACCGTATCGGCCATAGGATCTATCTCCAGATTAGCCAGGGCTAAGCTGATTTCCTCGCGATCCCCATTCACCACACGGAGGTTCTTGTGCTCCCCCTCCAGCCGCACCTGTAAAGCAGGCCCCGGCTCACCGCCCGTATTCACGTAAATACGCTGCAGGTCGTTTACTTTCCTGCCCAGAAGCTTATGTGTTTGCCCCGTTACATACAGTACCCGTTCACACAACTGTTCACAGTCAGCATCGCCGAAAATCACATAGGTCCAGAGCGGCTCAGGCAACTCATAGGCCAGTGCCTGTCCCTCACCATCCACTAACTGCAGTTGAGCTATCGGCAGCGGGGGCGTAATCAATTCTCCGCGGCTAACCTCACCCAGATCCAGAACCTTATGCTCGGCAAGATAATAAAGCGCCGTGGAGCTGAGTATGATCAGTACCGGGATAGCAAAAATCAATACCAGAGCCAGTCGATTATTATTCCCGGCCGCCTTATTCGATGCGTCTTTCATAGTACCTTCTTTTTTCGTTTATACTTCAGCCACGCGACGATGTTGGTATTCGTTAGCAACACAATAATCACTACCGCTGCAGCCATTGAAAACCACTGAAAGGCGTAAGCCTGGTGTTTTTCCGGCTGTACATTCACCACTAACCAGTTCGGTTTAAAGCCCCCCACAGAACCGGCCTTCAAGCGCACCGAGTACGGGAACAGCGGCTGCTTGAATTCCTCCGCCAGGGTAGCAAGCTGCAGATTTTGCACCACCCTCGGCCAGTTTTTTTCCACACTGGGCTCGCCCAGTGTCACCGGCATACCCAGGGGCACGTAGACCTCGGCAAACAGGCTGACCACGCCTTCCACCGCCACCGCCACCGGCAGTGTGCGCCGCGAGACATCACCCGCCAGCCAGCCCCGATTAACCAGCACCCACTGTTCACTGCCTTGTAACTGAAAGGGGGTAATTATCTCATAACCAAACCGCCCCTGGTGAATTCGATTATCCAGAAACAGCTGTCGATCGTTGTCGAAGCGACCGCGCAGGATAACCGCCTGGTAACTCATATCCTGCCCCGCTGAAAGGCTCTCAATCGTTACCGGGCCGGCGGCTTGCCGCTGCTGGTAAAGCATTTTTAACTGCCGTTTTTCCTGCGCTCGCTCTACTTGCCAAAATCCCAGTGAGAGTAATACCGGCAACATTAACAAGGCAAAAACACTGCTGCGCCAATCGGGAGTTAAACGGAGATTTATCTGGCTGCCATTGTCCATCATCGGTGTATACTGCAGCAAAATTTACGAGGGATTATGACCATGTGGCTAAAAATCGTCATTGTTGTATTGTTTATTGGTTTGCTGATCAGCCTGGGATCGGGCTTTTTCTTTTTGCTAAAAGACCAGGGGTCAACGCGCCGCACATGGAACTCTCTGGGCGTTCGCCTGCTATTAGCGACGCTGCTTATGGGGGTTTTAATTTATGGGGTAGTGTCGGGACAGTTGGGCTCCCAAGCTCCCTGGGATGCCCGTAAGACACCCCAGGTAGAACAGCAATCCAATAATTAGAGGATGTAAACGAACAGGAACAAGCCCACCCAGACCACATCAACAAAGTGCCAATACCAGGAAGACGCTTCAAAACCGAAATGATCGTCCGCGGTAAAATGACCCGCCGTAGTCGCGCGCAGCCACTGAATCAACAACATAAACATACCCAGGCAAACGTGGAAGCCGTGAAAGCCGGTCAGCATAAAGAACGTAGTACCGTAAATACCCGACGTCAGCTTTAAACCATACTCAACGTAAGCTTCGTAGTATTCCAGTATTTGCAGGCTAACAAAGAGAATACCCAGAAATACCGTAATACCTAACCATAAATTCAACTTGGCGCGGTTGTTTTGTTTCAAACCCAAATGCGCAATGTGAACGGTAAACGAAGAGGACAGCAGGATCACGGTGTTCCACAGTGGCAGCCAATGAGCAATATTACTCCAGCCAGGGAAGCTCATATCGCGCTCTGGCCCGGTGTAAACGCCATTATTAGCGATCGGCTGTGCCGCAGCACCACCGACGACAGAATCCTGTGGCGTTTCCATCATTGGCCAGCTGTAGGAGAAATCAGGCCATAACAGGTAATTCATTTCCCCGGCACCTTCTCCGGCAAGCCAGGGGCCGACCAGGTTGCGCACATAAAATAGCGCGCCAAAGAAAACCGCAAAAAACATCACCTCGGAAAAGATGAACCACTGCATACCAATGGCATAGGAATGCTTTAACTGGGCACTGTTCATGCCTGCGCGGTTCTCGCGGATGGTGGTGCGAAACCAGACAAACAGGGTGCCAACAAAAAAGGCCAGACCGAGATTAAAAATCAACCAGGAGTGAGTATTCTCGGTTCCTTCACCGAACGTCATATCATTGAAAGCCGTCGCCAAACCAATCAGGGCGGTGACCAGGCCAATCGTGGCGCACAATGCCATTTTGCTCTGTTCTGGCACGTAATAGGCTTCATACGTTGAATCATCTTGAGCTGCCATTTTTATCTCTCCGTTATTTTCCCATCAGGGGAAAAACACTAATATTGTTAGCTAGCGGCTTACCACTGCATCGCTATCGACCCTATCCGTTACATCAAACAAGGTGTAAGAAAGCGTAATGGTTTTAATGTCGGCCGGTAAATCCTGGTCAACAATAAACTGTAGCGCCATTTCTGTTTCCTCACCACCCGCCAGGGGCTGCTGATTGAAACAAAAACACTCTGTCTTGTGAAAATACTCGGCCGCCCTTGAAGGCGAAATACTCGGCACTGCCTGCGCCACCATGTTTTCCGGCTGCGGGTTTTTTGCATAAAAAACCGTGTCCGTAGCAGCACCGGGATTAACCTTAATCATGGTTACTGTTGGCCGAAACTCCCAGGGCATGCCCTCGTTGTTACTGGCAACAAACTGCACCTTGATCTCTCGGCTGCTATCAACGCCCGCCTCAACATACTCATAGCGGCCGCCGGTTTTACCGTTCAGGCCAAGCTGTTCGCAAAGCACATCGTAGAGCGGCACCATCACCACAAACACAAAGGCAAACATACCAACAACCACCGCCAGCAATTTGCCGACGGTTTTTGTTACGTTGCTATCCGCTGTGTTTGCCATTAGCAATCCTGCTTATTTTACCGGCGGCGGCGTGGTGAAGGTATGGTAGGGTGGGGGTGAAGACACCGTCCACTCCAGCCCTTCTGCACCTTCCCAAACTTTGTCCCTGTTCACCGGCTCACCCGCAATAATGGTGCGAATAACGTTAAACAGGAAGAACAGCTGGGATGCACCATAAATAAACGCGCCGATCGATGACATCATATTAAAGTCAGTGAACTGCAAGGCGTAATCCGGGATGCGACGCGGCATACCTGCCAGACCCACAAAGTGCTGCGGGAAGAAGGTCAGGTTAAAGCCAACAAAGGAAACCCAGAACTGCGCCTTACCCATGCTCTCGTTATACATCTTACCGGTCCACTTGGGCAACCAGTAGTACACCGCCGCGGTCATTGAGAACACCGCACCGGCCACCATCACATAGTGGAAATGCGCCACCACAAAATAACTGTCGTGATACTGGAAATCCGCCGGGGCAAGGGCAAGCATCACACCGGTGAAGCCACCAATGGTGAACAAAAAGACAAAGCCAATCGCAAACAACATTGGCGTCTCAAAGGTCAGCGAACCCCGCCACATGGTGGTAATCCAGTTGAAGACCTTAACGCCTGTAGGTACCGCAATCAGCATGGTGGCATACATAAAGAATAACTCACCAGCGATAGGCATACCCACGGTGTACATGTGGTGCGCCCATACGATAAACGACAGGAAGGCAATCGACGCCGTGGCGTAAACCATGGAGTCATAACCAAACAGGGGCTTGCGCGAAAATGTTGGAATGATTTGTGAAACCACACCAAAGCCCGGCAGGATAATAATGTAAACCTCGGGATGCCCGAAGAACCAGAATATATGCTGGAACAACACTGGATCACCACCACCGGCCGCGCTAAAGAACGAGGTACCGAAGTGGACATCCATCAGCATCATGGTCACCAGACCGGCCAGTACCGGCATCACTGCCACTAGCAGGAACGCGGTGATCAGCCAGGTCCAGACAAACATCGGCATCTTCATATAGGTCATGCCCGGTGCACGCATATTCACTACAGTAGCAATAATGTTTATCGAGCCCATGATGGAAGAAAGCCCCATCAGGTGAACACCAAAGATAAAGTAGGTCACCGTGGACGGCGCATAGGTCGTCGACAGTGGCGCATAGAAGGTCCAGCCAAAGTTAGGCGCACCCCCCTCCATAAAGAGGGTAGAGGCCAACATCAAAAAGGTTGGGGGTAAAATCCAGAAGCTCCAGTTATTCATTCTTGGCAGCGCCATATCTGGCGCGCCAATCATCATCGGAATCATCCAGTTAGCCAGCCCCACAAAGGACGGCATAATGGCACCAAAAACCATCACCAGGCCGTGCATGGTGGTCATTTGGTTGAAGAATTCCGGTTCAACTAACTGTAAACCCGGTTGAAATAGCTCTGCGCGAATAATCATCGCGAAAAAGCCGCCTAGTAAAAACATAGTAAAACTGAACCACAAATACAGGGTTCCGATGTCTTTATGATTGGTGGTCAATAACCACCGGCTTAAACCTTTAGCAGGTCCGTGTGCCATGATGACTCCTCCTACTGACCTTGCTTGAATTGATAAACATCGATGGGCTGAACTTTATCACCCATATTATTGCCGAAGGCGTTACGTTGATAAGTAACAACCGCCGCCAAATCGACATCGTTGAGCTGACCGCCAAAGGCCTGCATCGCTGTACCCGGCACACCATTAATGGTGATCTCCAGGTGTGTGGCAATATCACCGGTTGCTACGGCACTGCCGGCAATGGCTTTACCCACACCGCCTTCACCGTTAACACCATGACAGGCCACACAACTGCGCATATAAACGTCTTTGCCGCGTGCGGCCAATTCGTCCAGTGTAAATTCCTGCGCCATCAGCTCTTTAATCTTCACCGCATCGGCCGCTTTTTCGGCCAACCAGTTATCGTATTCCTCGCGCTCAACCACATTGACCACAATCGGCATAAAGCCGTGATCACGGCCACAGAGTTCCGCGCACTGGCCGCGATACACACCCAGTTGATTGACCTCGGTCCAGGCTTCATTAATAAAACCGGGAATAGCGTCCTTTTTGACCGCCAGTGCAGGTACCCACCAGGAATGGATAACATCGTTAGCCGTCACCAGAAAGCGAACCTTGGTATTCACCGGGATCACCATTGGCTCATCTACCTCTAACAGGTAGTGTTCGCCCTTGTCATCCTCATTGTAAATTTCGGTTTTTCCTGTACGCAAGTTACTGAAAAACTTGACATTTTCGCCTTCAGGATTGATATATTCGTATTTCCATTTCCACTGGTATCCGGTAATCAGGATATCCATTTCCGCATCGTCGGTATTGTATATATCGATCAGCGTAGTGGTGGCAGGAAACGCCATCACGACCAGGATGATAAAAGGAATTACCGTCCAGGCGATCTCAACCGTGGTGCTTTCGTGGAATTGTGCTGGCTCCCGATCCGGTGACTTGCGGTGCGCCAGGATGGAATAGAACATGATCGCAAAGACCACTACACCTATTACTACACAAATCCAGATAACGGTCATGTGCAGATCGTAGATCTTGGCACCAACCTCGGTTACCCCCGGTGACATGTTGACCTGCCAGCGCGGAGCTTCTTCTGCCCAAACACCGGTACTCAGAAAACTGAGTAGCAACAGCACAGGACTAAGCGCCAGCTTTAACAGCCGCTTCGCTTGTGAATGCATCTCCCGTGTCTCCATTATTAAGTTATTAGATTAATCCCAGCGTCCATTAGTACAAAAACACCAAAATGGTGCTTGAGATACCCCCATTTGCCGCTGGGTGCGACAAAACGCGGCAATTATACGCAGCTTTAACGGGACAGACCACAACAAGAGCCCTAAAATTACACATTTAACCAAGTAAAGCCCAGTCGGAGCCCCCGATCAAATACAAACAAACAATAAATGTGTGGTTAAACCCGCAGGGCCACCACAAGATATGGGGTCTGGCATGGCCGATGATTATTTCAAATATTTCTGTTCCGCTACTGGGTTTAGTTGACACTGCCATCCTCGGACACCTGGATTCTGCCTATTATTTAAGCGCTGTGGCCGTTGGCGTCAGTGTTTTATCTTTTCTTTACTGGGGTTTCGCCTTTCTGCGCATGGGCACCACCGGTCTGGCGGCCCAGGCATTTGGCGCCAGACAACACAACCAGAGCCGTTTAATCCTGGCCCAATCGCTGTTGCTGGCAGCAGTGCTGGGGTTGGGCTTGCTGGTACTCAGCCCGGTGTTACTGCGACTGGGCCTGGCGTTAATATCACCGCCCGCCGGTGCTTATACGCTGGCACTGGACTATATTTCTATCCGTATCTTTAGCGCACCGGCGGTATTGGTCAATTTCGCCATTATCGGCTGGTTAATTGGTCGTCAAAACACTCGCTTGCCGCTGCTGATTGTCCTCAGCACCAATCTGCTCAATATCCTGCTGGATTTCTATTTCATCCTCGGTCTGGGCTTGAACAGCGACGGTGCTGCGCTGGCAACACTGATTGCCGAATACTGTGGCTGCGGATTAGCGCTGATCATTATGCGCCGGCAACTACGCCAGCTGCCGGGAAAGCTGGACCGACACCGCCTCAAGCGCTGGCATGATTACCGGGATTTGCTGGCCATTAATCGGGCGCTGTTTATCCGCACCCTGATCCTGCTGTCGAGCATCGCATTTTTCACCGCCCAGGGAGCGAAGCAGGGCGAGCTGGTACTGGCCGCCAATGCCATTTTACTCAACTTGCTATTACTCATGGCCTACGGCCTGGACGGCATTGCCAACGCAGCGGAGGCACTGGTTGGGGACTGTGTGGGGCAGCGTAAATTACCCCTGCTACTGCAAGTCAGTGCCCAATCTGCCGTCAACTCACTGCTGATTGCGCTACTGTTTTCCGGCATATTCTGGGTATGTAAGTACCCACTAATTGCCATGTTAACCTCCATCCAGCCGGTACAGGTACTGGCAGCGATGTACTATCCCTGGCTGGTGGCATTACCACTCATCGCGGTCTGGGCTTATTTACTGGATGGTATTTTTATCGGCGCCACCCGCACCCGGGCGATGCAAACCAGCATGTTACTTTCGGCGAGCTTGGTCTACCTGCCGTGCTGGTATTTGAGTCGTGGATGGGGAAACCACGGGCTTTGGTTCGCCTTTGCCGCGTTCAATGCTGCCCGAGGCATCAGTATGGGGTTTTATTTCTGGTTCTTTTCCCGCCATAACGGCTGGTGGCAAACACAGGAATCAGCCAAATAATTACTTTAATGCTGCCCCCCGATAGCGCCCGCAGCAATATGTACTAGCCTTAAACTCATGTTGTAATAATAAGACCGATCAGCATGGAAATCCGTCTCCACCGGAATCACTTAGACTGTGACACACCGCCATCGCAGCACGATGGCCCACAGCTCCACACCCGAACTTCTTGCTGCCGCCCTATGCGCGGACAGCTGTGTCCGCGAACGCACAGCCACTCCCTTACCCGACCTGCACCGTCATCGTGTGTATGCAAAGCATGAAGGCAACCGCTATCGGCAAGACCATTGAACTGGCGAGAAAGCACGAGCAGCAAACCGGGCATCTGAGACAGCGACTGGACCAGCAATTCGACCGGGTACATATGGCCATACAATTACCACAAAAGGACGCCACTGCCAGCCTGCTGCAATTTGTTATCGCTTACATCGACTATGTGCCCGAGTTTCTCGAAGTTGCCCGAACGACTAGCCTGGAGGCCCACATAGAAGACCACACCACCCCCTGCCTGAACATCGCCGAGGCCTACTTCTTAAAGCCACCCGAAGTTGTTCAAGGCCATATCGGCCTGGATGAACTGATGGATGAGGCCTACCTCGCCCACCGCCTAATGGAAGAAGTGAACGATCGCTTTATGGTCAGTGCTGGCATACCGCTTATTCCCATGGATACGACCTTATCCAACCTGGTCATTCACAACCTCATTGGCGAACCCTTTGCCAATGAGCTGGACGAGGCCGTTCACTACTCGCTGGAACGCGTCACCCGCAACCTGGGCGTGTATGAAAGTTCACCGTTTTTTGACTATGTCGAAAGACAACAGCAACGTTTATTGAATACCGATCCCGACCCGTGGCCCTGCATGATGGATCACCTGTCAATCAAACTGCAACTTGCCGGACTATCACTATGAATAGTATTACGCTGAGAGCGCCCGCCGAAGAAGCCGACACCCCCTGCACCGCCGTGCTTCGGCATACGGGGAAACTACGAGCGGCAAAACGCCGGAAATTACGCTGCCAGCGACTACGGCGACAACAACGTTAGGCTGGAAGCGGGCTGATTCAGGCCCCCGGTGGCTTTTTAATCGCCGGGCTCTGCATTATTTTCACTATTTGCAGCTCGTCCTCATGGCGCAGCGGCTGCTCTCCAGGCTTCACCGTATTAACCCGGGTCTTAATCTCTTGCTGCTGCCCATCAGCGGTCATCCGGTCGCTATAACCGCAACGCACACACTCGCGAACCTGTTCACCTGCCTCATTACTGTGCATCTGTAGCTTATCGATTTCTGCACAACGCGGGCATACCGCACCGGCTATAAAACGCTTAAATTTTTTCATCGCTTGATTTTATGAAACCTTGCTTTATATTAAGCTGAATAACTTACCAATTGAATTGTGGTTATGGCAACAAGTATTTTATGGGAACCGCACGCTGTTGCCTGTCACGCCAGCGGCGAGCTGTCTGTCGATGATATCGCCGAGCTAAATCACGCCGCCTATAATGACCCACGCTATCCGGCGATCAGTAGCCTGTTACTCGATTTCAGCCAAGTCACCTCCACCAGTATTACCGTTGCCGACGTGACTATTTTCGCCAGCGCCGATCATCTCTTCGGGCAACTCAATCAACCCCGCCGTATGGCCATCATCTTCCCCCCGATCCCGCTGTTTTTGCAACTGGCTGAACATTATCGAACAGAAATCCTGGATACCCCCCTCGAAATAGCGTTCTTCGAAAGTAAAAGCGCCGCCAGGAATTGGCTGAGCTGGGAAACGGCCAAACGCGGCGAAATCAACTAATACCCGCCTGCCGTAGTAAAGCATCTGCATTCGGCTCCCTGCCGCGAAAATCGATAAACAGCTTCATCGCTGTTTCGCTGCCGCCTTTTTCTAAAATATGCTGTAAAAAATCCTCTGCGGTTTTTTCACAGAAAATCCCTTCTTGCTGAAAGCGTGAAAACGCATCAGCCGAAAGTAACTCCGCCCATTTGTAACTGTAATAGCCCGCCGCATAGCCACCGGCAAAAATATGACTAAAGCTGTGCTGAAAGCGATTAAAAGAAGGCAGCGGATAAAGCGCGAGCTGATCGCGCACCTGGTCCAACTCGTGTTGAATGCCGCCGGTGTTACCGCTGTGAATGCGTAAATCAAACAGGGCGAACTCTAACTGCCGCAGCATTTGCATTCCCGACTGGAAATTTTTTGCCTGCAGCATTTTTTCCAGCAGGGCATTAGGCAAAGGTTCTCCGCTTTGATAGTGAGCGGAAATTAACGGAATTGCTGTTTTTTCCCAACACCAGTTTTCCAGAAACTGGCTGGGCAGCTCCACTGCATCCCAGGCCACGCCATTAATTCCCGAAACGGCAGCACAGTCAATCTTGGTCAACATATGATGTAAGCCGTGACCAAACTCATGAAACAAGGTAGTCACTTCGTTATGCGTTAACAGCGAGGGGGTGTCATCGGTGGGCGCAGAAAAATTGCAACTTAAAAACGCCACCGGTAATTGCAATTCACCCGAGGGCAGGCGCCGCCGAACTCGACAGTCTGCCATCCAGGCACCGCCACGTTTATTCTCTCGTGCATAAAGATCGAGGTAAAATTTTGCCAACAGTTTACCGTCACGGGTGATATGGAAAAACTTCACCTCCGGGTGCCAACTGTCGAAGATTTGCTGTTGCTCAAACGCCAGATTAAATAACTTTCCGGTAATCTCAAACAGTCCGCTAATGACTTTTTCTGCCGGGAAATAGACACGCAGTTCCTCCTGGGAAATAGCGTATTTTTTTAACCGCAGTTTTTCACTGTAATAGGCCACATCACTGGCCACGATGTCAGTCCGGCCCAACGAGGTGGCAAAAGCCTGCAACTCGGAAAACTCCTTGCGGGCAACAGGTAATGACCGCTGTGCCAAATCATGCAAAAACTCAAAAACCTGGCCCGCTGACTCTGCCATTTTTGTTGCCAGCGAGTACTCCACGTAATCACTAAAACCCAACAGCGACGCCAGCTGCTGCCGCAAACGGATAATTTCCTCCATCAGCTCGCTGTTATCCCACTGTCCCGCTCCCGGCCCTTCGGCAGACGCGCGAGTGGTATAAGCCTGGTAAAGTTCTTCGCGCAGCGCCGCATTATCCGCATACTGCATAATGGGTAAATAAGCTGGCACATCCAGGGTCAACAAATAACCATCCAACTGTTGCGCGCGGGCTGCCTGTCGATAATTTTGCAGGGCTGTTTCCGGCACGCCCGATAAGCGCTCAAGATCACCAATATGCTTTTGCCAGCCATGGGTGGCATCCAGCACATTGTTGGAAAATTGTGTGGCCAGATCCGCCAGGCGTTTTTTTATTTGCCCAAACTGCTCGCGCTTACTGTCGTCCAGGGCAACGCCGGACAGGGTAAAATCCCGCAGTGTATTCTCAATCGTGGTTAACTGCGCACGATTCAATTGCCTTAACTCTGCGCTATCAAACCATTGCTGATAGCGATCGAACAGGGGCTTGTTCTGGCCCAGCGCCGTGGCATAGTCAACCAGCAGCGGTAAACAGCGGGCGTAAACCGCACGTAACGCATCCGAGTTCATCACCGCATTTAGGTGACTAACCGGCGACCACAGGCACTCAATGCGATCATTCAGGTCTTCCAGTACCGCCGCCAGGTTATCCCAGCTCGGTATCTCATCTTGCTGCAATAACGCGGCCAACTGTTGCCGATTTTCCGCCAATACCGTTTTCAGGGCAGGCTCTATGTGCTCCGGCTTGATCGCGCTAAAGGGCGGCAATGGGTGTTGCTCAAGTAACGGGTTGGACTGACTGGACATAAGAGGCATACCTGGTTAAATAAAACCCGCCGTTTACGGTTAATATAGATCCTGCTGCGTGACGGCGCAGCTGCTGGAATAATACCACGGCAACATCCCTTCTTCCGTCACTGCGCCGAACGAGAAGCAAACCGCTGAAACAACCGGTTCCGATTCGCCGCATTAGTCTTTACAATTGGCGATAATGTTAACCGGCCACCGAATCGAATAACCATGCATCCAAACAGTATCCGCCCCTACAACGACCTAATGCCGGCCATCAGCAACAGCGCCTATATTGATGCCGACGCCACGATCATTGGCGACGTGCACATCGGCGAACAATCTTCCATCTGGCCAATGGTGGTCATTCGCGGCGATGTTAACAAAATACGCATTGGCAAGCGCAGTAATATTCAGGATGCGAGCGTGATTCACGTATCCCGCTCAAAACCCAACAACCCGGAAGGTTACCCCGTTATCATTGGCGATGATGTCACCATTGGCCACCAGGTGATGCTCCATGGCTGCCGTATTGGCAATCGCGTGCTAATAGGTATTGGGGCTATCGTTTTAGACGGCGCGATCATCGAGGACGACGTCCTTGTTGCTGCCGGCAGCCTGGTCACCCCGGGCAAACGGCTGCAAAGTGGCTACCTCTATCTGGGCAGCCCGGCAAAACAAGCCCGGCCCCTGAGCGAAGCAGAGCGTAGCCATTTCATCAGCTCAGCTGAAAACTATGTTGAATTAAAGAATCACTACCTCAATCAATAATACGATGTATTAGCAGGCACTTATTATGAAACTATTCTACTCTCTTCTCGTTTTCACGCTGGCCCTGCCCGCCCTCGCAGAAAATCTGCCACTGCCACCGCAGGCACATATTATCGTGCAGGGAAACGGTGAAATCGAACGCCTACCGGATATTATTGAGCTAGAACTGGTCATCAGCCACACCGCCGATAACTACGCCAAGGCAAAAACACAGGTTGATGCTATTGTCAGCAAGGCGATCAAGGTCGCCCTCGAAAACAGCATAACGACTGACGATATCAATGCCTCAAAAATTCAGGCGACGCCCCAGTATGAATGGCGCGATAAAGAAAAGATTTACAAGGGCGAAAGAATTAGCCGGCAGCTGCATTTAACCCTGAACAACACCGAGCGCTATAACAGCCTTGTCGATGGCTTGCTCAAAACCGGCGTAACCCGGTTACAACAGCAGCGGTTTTCTTTTAGCCATCGAGCGCAACTGGAGCAGCTCGCGCTACAAAGTGCATTGGATGATGCGCAACAACAGGCGCGTAACATCGCCTCACACATGGGCCTGAAATTAGGCAGTATTTACCAGATTGCACCGGTAGGCCATACCGTCTTTGCCAGCCGCAAACAGATGCAGGTAGCCGACAGCAGCGCTGCCGGCACGGAACTGAAACCCGGCAAGCAGAAAATACAGCAACAAATCCGTGTCGTTTACTTGTTGCAAGCGTCCCCTTAGGACGCCTGCAAGCTTTCTCGAATTAACTCAATAACCGGTTTGGTTTTTGGCCGCACACCGTGCCAAATACAAAAGGACTCGGCCGCCTGTTCTACCAGCATACCCAGACCATCCGAGACCGCCCAGGCCATATTTTCCGCCGCCCAACGCATAAAGGGGGTGGGCTCGGCACTGTACATCATATCGTAACAACAGCCCTTATCACTGACGATAGCCGAGGGCAAAGCCGGTAATTCACCCGCCAGGCTGGCGCTGGTGGCATTGATGATTAAATCAAACTGATTGCCCGTCAACGCCTCAAAACTACAGCCGCGTACATCACCCAGATCTGAAAAATCACTGGCCAGCTGCCGCGCCTTACTGACCGTGCGATTGGCGATTAACAGCAAGGAAGGCTTGCGTTTAATCAATGGCCCGAGAATACCTCGCACCGCGCCACCCGCGCCGACAACCAGCACACGTTTGTCGCCGATTTCCCACGCCAGGTTTTCAGTGATATCACGGGTCATACCCACGCCATCGGTATTATCCCCGTAAATACGCCCATCATCCTGTAGCGCCAGGGTGTTCACCGCACCCGCTCGCCTAGCCCGGTGACTGAGTTCATCGGCAAATTCAAAGGCATCGATTTTAAACGGCACGGTAATGTTCAGGCCGCTGCCGCCGTTATCAAAAAAACTGCGCGCCACCTCCTTGAATCGACCCGGCTCAACCTGATGCGCGCGGTAAGTAATTTTTTGGTCAGTCTGGGTCGCAAATGCCGCATGTATTTGAGGTGACTGGCTGTGCTTAATCGGGTTACCAAAGACTGCATATTTATCTTTTTTATTCATAGTCAGTATTATTTGACAGCACCAGGAGCTGGGCGCTATAGCCAATCCTTTGCAATTAAATAGTGGTTGTAGAGCACCGCTTCCGGGGAGCCCGGTTCTGGCGACCAGTCATAATCCCAGCGCACCAGGGGCGGAAGAGACATCAGGATTGATTCTGTTCGCCCGCCGCTTTGCAATCCAAATACCGTGCCGCGATCATAAACCAGGTTAAATTCAACATAGCGACCTCGTCGATAAAGCTGGAACTGGCGCTCGCGGTCACTGTAGGGCTGGGCTTTCCGGCGAGCAACAATAGGGCGATAGGCCTCAATATAAGAATTGCCCACCGCCTGCATAAAGGCAAAACTACGATCAAAACCCCATTCATTGAGGTCATCGTAAAACAAGCCGCCAACCCCCCGGGGTTCATCCCGGTGCTTCAGGTAAAAATAATCATCGCACCACTGTTTGTACTTAGGGTATATCTCCTCACCAAAAGGCAGACAGGCCTGCTGGGCTGTTTGATGCCAATGCTGGCAGTCCTGCTCATTGCCGTAGTAGGGAGTCAGGTCATAGCCGCCGCCAAACCACCAAACCGGATCATGGCCCTCCTTCTCTGCCACAAATAAACGCACATTGGCGTGACTGGTAGGGACATAAGGATTATGCGGATGGATAACCAGTGACACCCCCATCGCCTGATAGCTTCGCCCCGCCAGCTCCGGACGCCCGGCAGTCGCCGAGGGAGGCATTTGCTCGCCAAACACATGGGAAAAGTTTACCCCGCCCTTTTCAATAACTGCGCCATCGGTAATAACCCGGGTACGTCCACCGCCACCACCATCGCGCTGCCAGCTTTCCTCAATAAAAACGGCCTGGCCATCCTCCTGCTCAAGCTGGGCACAAATTTCATCCTGCAAGCTCAGCAGGTAATCTTTAACAGCGTCAATATCGATTGTGGTCATGGTTAATCCAATAGCTCCCGCAACAAGCTAGCCCTGTCGCACAATAGTATCGCTTAATAAATCCCTGATCATTGACGGCCGGCTAGCGCTTCCCAGCTCACCGTGAACAATCCCATCCAGTTGTTTTCCCCATTGCCGGTTAATTTGCCAGGACCACCGCATCGGGGCAAGACCCGCTCGATTGGCGGAAGTGGAAACCATCGGCGCAGCAAACGCCCGGCACAGGCCCGCCACAACAGGGTGAGCGCTTACTCTCAAGGCAACCGTTTCAAAATCCCCGCTGATCCACCAGGGAGCAGTTCCGTTATCCGGCACCAGCCAGGTCGTTGGACCGGGCCAGGAAGCATCCAGTCGATCCATTGAGGCACTGTCCAGACCCTGTAAGTAGGGCAAAAATTGCTCCATGGATGAGGCTACCAGAATCAGCCCCTTAGCCACTTGCCGACGTTTTAGGGATAATAAACTGTACACCGCCTGCTGATTATATGGATCACAACCCAGACCCCACACAGCCTCCGTCGGATAGGCGATTACCCCGGCATGGCGCAATAAGCTGGCGCCAATTTGCAGCTTGTGTGAATACAGTGCAGCCGCCATTTAAGCCTTCAGTTTTTCCTGCAAGGCAGCATCCTTGGCCATCACCGCCTGGGCATTCTTTTCCCGCTCCTGACGTAACTGCAGGGCCAGGCCCTGATCGGCGGTAGCGAGGATTTGGGCGGCCAGATACGCCGCATTTTTTGCCCCGGCCTTACCTATCGCCACGGTGGCAACAGGAATACCGCCTGGCATTTGTACCGTGGAGAGGAGGGCATCCAGGCCATCCAGAGAGGCGTTGATTGGCACGCCTATCACCGGTTTTAATGTCGTCGCCGCCACCGCTCCGGCCAAATGTGCCGCCATGCCAGCAGCGCAGATAAAAACGCCACAACCCCGTTGATCGGCGTCGGTAACATAATCATGGGTGACCCCGGGGGTACGATGTGCCGAAGTAATTTTTACCTCGATATCGATACCAAAGGATTTCAGCACCTCAAAAGAAGGCTCCATGCTTGGCAGGTCAGAATCAGAGCCCATTAAAATTGCAACAAACGGCTTGGCCATAAATTATCCCCGATAAAAAGCGCGAAAAATACCCAACTGTCGCCACAATTGCAAGCGCTAATACCGCCTCTATTTTACTGGCGATATCGCCAATCGCTGAAAACATCCTCCCTGGCTCTCAACCACCCCTTTTAATTCCAGCGCGGTCAGTATTGACAGCAGTGATGCCACTGGCCGCTCACAGCGCTGTTGCAGCCGATCAATACTCACCGGATCGTAACCCAAATGCTGGAGAATTCCAGCCTCTTCACGGGTCAACGCTACGGGATCCGCTGGCTCCGGTACCGACGGCGCCCCCAGCCAACCGCTGAACTCTTCCAGTATATGGCCCGTTGTTTCCACCAGTTTTGCGCCCTGGCGAATGAGGTGATGGCAGCCCCGGCTACCCGGATGATGAATAGAGCCCGGAATAGCAAACACCTCCCGCCCCTGTTCAAGAGCATAGCGGGCCGTTATCAGGGAGCCGCTTTGTGGCGCGCCCTCAACCACCAACACCCCCAGACTCATACCGCTAACCAAACGATTCCGTACCGGGAAATTCCCCCGGCGTGGCTCCGCG
Source organism: Spongiibacteraceae bacterium (assembly GCA_030621845.1). Taxonomy (GTDB): domain Bacteria; phylum Pseudomonadota; class Gammaproteobacteria; order Pseudomonadales; family Dasaniaceae; genus JAUXHA01. The sequence continues at coordinate 18,859 of JAUXHA010000001.1, read as the reverse complement.
CCCAGAGGAAACCCTGACACCAACGCACCACGCTCCAACAAACATTCAAACAAAACCCGGTTTCGCTGCGGGTAGACCCGGTCAATGCCAGTACCCAATACCGCCAGGGTATTGCCGCCAACATCCAACGCGCCCCGATGGCTCTCGGCATCAATGCCCAGCGCCAGGCCACTGGTAATGGTAAATCCAGCACTGGCTAACTGACCGGCAAATTGTCGCGCATTTTCCCTGCCCTGAGCCGTACAGCGACGACTTCCCACCATCGCCAACTGTGGCGTATTGAGTAAATCCTTATTGCCGCGAAGATAAAGCAGGGGAGGCGGGTCAGTAATTTCCTTAAGCGGCGCCGGGTACTCATTGCAAGATAGCGTCAGCAGTTCGATTTCCAGCGTTTGCAACAACGACCAATCCCGCTCAAGCTGTAACTGCAAACTGCCCGCCCAGTTTTTACCCAGCGCCGCTTGAATCGACGTCGGCAAACCCAGCGCAACCATCTCGGTCACAGTAATGTCCAGCGCTTGTTCCGGGCTCTCCAGACAGGAAAGCAGTAGGTTGAACTGGCGAGAAGATAGTTTGGGGTTACGGTGAAGCGCCAGGCAGGCGCGCGCAAGGGAGGGGTTCATAGATCATCCTTGATCAGTCAATAAGCGAGGTAGCTATGCTACCCCGTATTTTTTAAGGGTTTTTTACCCGGTCATTCACAGTCAGTACTTGCGAGGCTTTTATCACCAGAGCATAGCTCACTTTATCGAAAGTCCGGAAAACCATCAACAACCCAGCCCGGGTATCCGGTAGCTGAATCACATCATTCGTCTCCTGATCGCGCACTTGCTCACCGGCACGATAAATCGCCAGTACATGCCCGATCGCCATCCCCTCTCGAAGCCCTTTGTTAATAACCACAACATCCAGCGCGCCAATCTGCGTAACGCCGCCTTCAACGGAAATAATAAAGCCATTAATATCGGCATCAGGTGCGCTGGGATAAAAACTTGAGTTTATTCGACGCTCCTCATCGGGAAAAAAGCGATCGCCACGTCGCACTTCTTCTGAAGACTGGTTCAGGGCCATCGTCACCACATCACCATTGACCTCCACTTTCTGCGCCGAGGCAATCGCCTCTGCCTGAATACCCAGGAATTCGCCGCTTACCGGGTCCATAAAGGCCTCGCCGCGGCGGAAAATGCCCCAGGCCTGCGCCGCTTCAAAATTCCCGCGGCCATAGAGCTCATCACCTGCACCCGAAACAATATGGCCACCGGTACCGGCCAGCACATAGGGCGCCGCCTCAAAATCGCGACTGGTGACAACACGACTATTGCTCAGGAATGGCCCAATTGCCTCCAGCGGAATCGCTGGAATGGCATCATCCAATTCCGAAATTCTAATTTCAGGAGTGAGCTTAACGTCGCGGCCACGCTTAACCACCAGTTTTGGCCGGCCGTCAATATAAACCAGGTTCAATACATCGCCAGGATAGATCAGGTGGGGATTATCAACCTGGGGATTCACATGCCATATTTCCGGCCACTTCCAGGGATCCTCAAGGTATTTACTGGAAATATCCCAGAGCGTATCGCCCTTAACCACTTGGTAGGTTTCTGGATGACCCTGCTTGAGACTGAGTACATCACCAGCTTGGGAAAATAGTGACACGACTAACAGTAATAGCCCCGCCAGTACTGGTTTTTTCATAATAAAATCCTTTATCTCTTGTTATTTACCTCGTTGGAACAAGCCTGTCAGGGTTTAGCACTGACGACAAACTGTCCCATCGCATGACCACAGCCAGGCAATTTTTAACAACAACCTGATATACTATAGCAGTTAACTGGTAATTCGAGCCTGTAATTCAACAGCCTATTTGCTTTCTGATCATAATCTTAGCAGCTAAAGCTAGATTCACTTTGAAACTATGACATTCATCACAAACTAAACATGGCCAAATTAGATATTCTTGAATTTCCCGATCCACGTCTGCGCACTATCGCCAAACCCGTTGCCGATGTAGACCATCGCATCCACCAATTACTGGATGATATGTTCGAAACCCTGTATGCCGCCCCCGGTATCGGCCTTGCCGCAACCCAGGTCAATATCCATAAACAAGTGGTGGTGATTGATATCAGCGATGAACAAACCCAGCCACTGGTTTTTATCAACCCCGCTATCACCGTGCTTGAGGGGGAAGAACACGAGTACGATGAAGGTTGTCTGTCCGTGCCCGGATTTTACGAAACAATCACTCGGCCAGATAAAATTCGAGTAACTGCCCTCGATCGTGAAGGCAAAAGCTTCGAAATGCTGCCAGAAGGACTTTTAGCGGTCTGCATACAACATGAACTGGACCACCTTAATGGCAAGTTATTTGTCGATTACCTGTCGCCCCTGAAGCGCCAGCGAATCAAGAAAAAACTGGAAAAACAACACCGACAAAACGGCTAAGATGTCGCGAACCTACGCCGCATCTTCCACCACCAAAAGGCCATGACTATGAGCGCAACATCCTCATTGAGGATTATTTTTGCCGGCACCCCGGACTTTGCCGCCTGCCATTTACGCAGCCTACTCGCATCAGGACACCAGGTCGTCGCCGTCTACACCCAACCTGACCGGCCAGCGGGAAGAGGGCGGCAACTCAGCCCCAGCCCGGTAAAACAATTAGCCACCGAGCATCAATTACCCGTCTACCAACCCGAAAGCTTAAAAACCGAGCAGGCCAAAGCCGAATTAGCCACCATCAATGCTGATCTTATGGTGGTGGTGGCCTATGGCCTGTTGCTGCCCAAAGCCGTACTCGATACCCCGCGTCTTGGCTGCATCAATGTCCATGCCTCCCTGCTGCCACGCTGGCGCGGAGCCGCACCCATACAGCGAGCAATAGAGGCGGGCGACAGTGAAACCGGCGTCACCATCATGCAAATGGATGAAGGCCTGGATACCGGTGACATGTTGCTGAAAGCAAGCTGCCCCATTGCCGCTGACGATACCGCGGGCAGCCTCCATGATCGCTTAGCCGAACTGGGTATGCCTGCACTCAAGCAGACACTGGACCAACTCGCCGCCGGTACGGCAACGCCACAGGCTCAGGATAACAAGCACAGTAATTACGCGCGCAAAATTAGCAAGCCTGAATTACTCATCGACTGGTCCGAACCGGCGCTGGCGATTGAAAGAAAAGTCCGTGCCTTTAATCCCTTCCCCATTACTTACACCATGTTGGGCAAAGACCGGATAAAAATCTGGAAGGCCCATACCCAGGCAGGCTGTAGCGCAGACCCCGGCACCATTTGCCAGGCCGACAAGCAGGGCATTGTCATCGGTTGCGGCAAAAACAGCCTCTGCGTCACACAGTTACAGTTACCGGGCGGCAAGGCACTGGATGTCGCGGCGGTAATGAATTCGAAAGCCGAGTTATTCTCCGTCGGTACCTGTCTCGGCGAGAATAAGGCATGAGCAATTGTCGCAGCATCGCCGCCCTGTGCCTGCGCGATGTCGTTAATGGCGCCTCACTTAAACAGCAACTGCCACGGCATGAGCCCGCTGTCGCAGACAAAGACCGGCCTCTGCTACGGCAGCTCTGCTACGGCGTACTGCGCTACTATCCCAGACTATTTGCCATCAGCCAGCAACTCCTGCGCAAACCGTTAAAAGATAAAGACCGCGATGTACTGATGCTGATTTTACTGGGTATTTACCAGTTATCTGAAACCCGCATCCCCGACCATGCCGCCGTGGGCGAAACAGTCAGTGCCTGTAAGGCCCTGAAAAAACCCTGGGCCAAAGGGTTAATTAATGGCGTACTGCGGCAGTGGCAACGCAAACACGATCAACTTAATCAACAATTAACCCCCGCCGAAAGCCTGGCCCACCCCGAGTGGCTACACCAGGCCCTGAACCAGGCTTGGCCGGGACAGGCACTGGCGATTGAACAGGCCAATAATCTTCAGGCGCCCATGTGCCTGCGGGTCAATCAACAACAACAGAGCCGCCTGGATTACCTCGCGTGTTTAACGGAGCAAGGTATAGACGCCACCCCTTGCACGTTTTCCCAACAGGGCCTGCGGCTGGAGCACGCTGTCGATGTCTCCAAGCTGCCCGGTTTCAGCACAGGGTCGGTTAGCGTACAGGACGAAGCGGCACAACTGGCGGCACCGTTGCTGCAGCTTGAACGCGGACAACGTGTGCTCGATGCCTGTTGCGCCCCGGGGGGCAAAAGCTGCCATATCCTCGAACATGAACCCGCCATATCGGAACTGCTAGCACTGGACCTCGACCCAAGCCGTCTCAGCAAAGTTGAGGACAATCTCAAACGGCTGGGCCTGGACGCCCGCTTGCTGCAGGGGGATGCCTGCCAGCCGGATCGCTGGTGGGACGGCCAGGTTTTTGATCGCATCTTGCTGGATGCCCCCTGTTCCGCCACCGGTGTTATCCGCCGCAACCCCGATATCAAAATTCATCGCCTCGCCAGTGATATCAGCCAGCTTGCCAGCTTGCAGCTCACCATGCTCAATAGCCTGTGGCAAACACTGGCTCCGGGTGGGCTGTTACTCTATGCAACGTGCTCGGTACTCCCGGAAGAAAATGAACATGTCGTGGCGAAGTTTTGCCAGCAGCAAGACCAGGCCGAAACCATCGTCCTTGAGGCAGATTGGGGTATCAGCCAACAGTCCGGCCGACAGTTGTTCCCCCAGCCAGAAGGTCATGATGGGTTTTTCTATGCCTTGCTGCGCAAGAATACCTCACCGCGATGATTCATAGACTTGTCCAGTAGCCCACTAGCACTTACTATTAACCTATAACCTTAATTAGCTGCCAACCGCAATACGGCATAGACCACTATGAAAATAATTATTCTCGGCGCAGGGCAGGTTGGCGGCAGCCTGGCCGAACACCTGGCCAATGAAGATAACGATATCACCGTGGTCGATACCGATAGCGACCGCCTGCGCGAATTGCAGGACCGCCTGGATATTGCCGTGGTCACCGGGCCAGGCTCTTATCCCGGTGTCTTGCGTAATGCCGGTGCCGATGATGCCGACATGCTCATCGCGGTCACCAACTCTGACGAAGTCAATATGGCCGCCTGCCAGATTGCTTTTTCGCTGTTTCGAACACCCACTAAAATCTCCCGTATACGCGCCGCCGCTTATCTGGGCAAAAAAGAATTATTCTGTAACGAAAGCATTCCCATCGACGTTATTATCAGCCCTGAACTGCTCGTCACTCGCCATATCCAGCGATTGATCCAGTTTCCAGGTGCTTTACAGGTACTGGACTTCGCCGAGGGCAAGGTTCAGCTCGTGGCGGTAAAAGCCTATTATGGCGGGCCAATGGTAGGTCATGAGCTGCGTGACATTCGCAAACATATGCCCAATGTCGACACCCGCGTTGCCGCGATATTCCGCCGCGACCACCCGCCTATTATTCCCGAAGCCAACACCATTGTTGAAGCCGATGATGAAGTCTTTTTTATCGCCTCCAGTGAAAATATCATCCCGGTAATGAGTGAACTGCGCCGACTGGACAACCCCTACCGTAGAATTATGATTGCCGGAGGCGGCAATATTGGTGAGCGCCTGGCCCAAACACTGGAAAAAGATTACAAGGTAAAAATGATCGAGCGGAGTTATCCGCGCTGCCGCCAACTGTCAGAAAAACTCAGTCGCTGCATTGTGCTGCACGGCAACGCCTCTGACCGCGAGCTGCTACTCTCTGAAAACATTGAGGAAATGGATGTTTTCTGCGCCCTGACCAATGATGACGAAGCCAACATCATGTCATCCATGCTGGCAAAACGACTCGGCGCAAAGAAAGTAGTGACATTGATTACCAACCCCGCCTATGTCGATCTGGTACAGGGCGGTGAAATAGATATTGCCATTTCACCACAGCAGGTCACCATGGGCAGCCTGTTAACCCATATACGCAAAGGCGACATCACCAACGTGCACTCCCTGCGCCGGGGAGCAGCTGAGGCCATTGAAGTTATCGCCCACGGCGATGCGCGGTCTTCAAAAGTGGTGGGCAAAAGACTGGATGAAATTGAAAACCCCGGAGGCGTCACCATAGGTGCGGTGGTACGTAATAACGAGGTGTTAATTGCCCACCGGGATATTGTCGTTGAAACCGATGACCACCTGATATTATTTTTAACTGACAAAACAAAAATCAAACACGTTGAGCGCCTGTTCCAGGTTGGGTTAACTTTTTTCTAATGCATATCACCCTGATACTTCGCATTCTTGGCATGCTGCTGATGGTTTTCAGTTTAACCATGCTCAGCCCATTGTTAGTTTCTTTCCTCTACGACGAAGCACTTCAGCAGATTTTTCTCACCTCATTTATTGTTACCTTTATCAGTGGCCTGGTGATTTGGCTGCCGTTTCCCAAGCAAAAATCCGACCTAAGCACGCGCGATGGGTTTTTAATTACCTCCCTGTTCTGGTTCGTTCTGGGTTTATTTGGCGCCCTGCCTTTTCTCATGGCTGAGAGCCCACAGTTATCTCTTTCCGATGCTGTCTTCGAATCCATTTCCGGCCTGACCACAACCGGGGCGACTGTTATCACCGGCCTCGATGAGCTGCCACGATCAATTTTGTTTTATCGCCAACAACTACAGTGGTTAGGCGGTATAGGTATTATCGTTATTGCCGTCGCCATATTGCCAATGCTGGGGATTGGTGGCATGCAGCTTTATCGAGCAGAGACACCCGGGCCAATAAAAGACAGTAAATTAACCCCTAGAATTACCCATACTGCCAAGGCATTATTTATCGTTTACCTGTCAATAACGGTAACTTGCGGCACCGCTTATTGGCTGGCTGGCATGTCTGCATTTGATGCCATCTGTCATTCTTTTTCTACCGTAGCCATTGGTGGATTTTCCACCCACGACGCCAGTATGGGTTATTTTAACAACCCGATGATCTTGTTGATTTGCAGCTTATTTATGATGATTGCGGGAGTGAATTTTGCGCTGCATTATTTCGGCTACAGAATGCACACCTTCAAGCATTACTTTCGTGATTCAGAGACCAGGTTTTTTACTTACGTCATCTCTTTTTCGGTGCTTATTGTTTGCTGCGCATTAATTCTTTCTGGCAAGTTATCGCTCAGCGAGAGCCTGTTGCATGGCTTGTTCCAAACAGTATCGATGGCGACCACCACCGGTTTTACTACCCGTGATTACTTTAACTGGCCACACTTTTTACCCATTATGCTAATCATCCTGTCTTTTATGGGCGGCTGTGCCGGATCAACCGGCGGCGGAATGAAGGCCGTGAGAATTATGTTAATCGCCAAACAGGGCGTGCGCGAACTCTCTCAACTGGTACATCCCAATGCCGTTATTCCGCTGAAAGTAGGCAAGCGACGTGTTGAGGCTAAAGTCGTCAGTGCCGTGTGGAGCTTTGTCGCCGTTTATCTCTTTGCCTTCATCGTTATTTTACTACTGTTAATGGCCACCGGTCTTGACTTCACTACCGCTTTTTCTGCCGTTACTGCCGCCATGAACAACCTGGGGCCCGGCCTGGGTGATGTCGCCTCACACTACGGCGATATTTCGGCAACTTCCAAGTGGATTCTATGCTTCGCCATGTTATTGGGCCGGCTGGAGGTATTTACCCTGCTGGTCATTTTTACCCCGGTTTTCTGGCGGCATTAACCGATGCAGGAAAAGTGGGATCAACGTTACGCCAACAGCAGTAGCCCCGGCCAATGCTGTTGGCTGCTTGCCGAATTTTCTCACCTATTACCCAGCCAGGGTCGCAGCCTGGATCTGGCCTGTGGCCTTGGCGGCAATGCCCTGTATCTTGCGGAACAGGGTCTCGAAAGTCACGGCTGGGATATTTCGACGGTAGCACTGGACAAGCTGGCTCGCTTTGCAGCCAGTCGCCAGGTGATTGTGCACACCCGGCAACAAAATGTTGAACTTAACCCCCCAACGCCCGAAAGCTTTGACCTTATCATCGTCAGCCAGTTTCTCCACCGCCCCCTGTGTGCCCATTTAAGCGCTGCCTTAAATCCCGGCGGGCTATTGTTCTATCAAACCTTCAATACCAACAAATTATCCAGCAATGGGCCCAGCAACAGCGATTACCTGTTAGGGAAAAACGAATTACTGTCATTGTTTTCTCCCCTCAATATCCTCCTCTACCGCGAGGATGGGCTAGCAGGGGATAGCCGCCACGGCCAAGGTACTATGAGTTATCTAATCGCCCAACGAAGCGCTCAAGCAGACGAAAATTGTAAACTATAACCATTCAATAGTTGTGACAGGTCTCAAACTACGCCCATAGCACTAAACCTCCCCCAAGCCACTGTTGATATGGGTATTTTCACCTATACTCTTCGATAGCTTTAAAAATAATATTCGGCAGCGTCGGCAACCATTACCTTAAAAAGAGTCAGAACGACCACAATCCATGAACAAACGTAAATCATCGAAAATGCTCGCACTCTATTGCCTGCCCAGTTTTATTGGCTCGGGCAGCTATACCGCGGCACAAGATCATTTCCCTATTACCGCCAGCAGCAGCGCCACTGTGATCAGTTTTGGCCTAATCATTGCCTTGGTGGGTCTGTCATTTATTATCTGGCGGCGCGGACTGTATTTCCACAAGCTTTACCATGATAAAAGCCTTATTGAAAAAGAACTGCGTAAATTTCAAATGGCTCTTGAACAAAGTCCTTCTTCGGTGCTGATTACTGATAATAAAGGTGTAATCGAATTTATTAATAGCAAGTATTGTGAAATCACCGGGTACAGCCCCGAACAACTTATCGGTCAAAATGTTAACCAAATTAAAAACGAAACTGTCGTCAAACAGGTCTACAGTGAAATTCTTCAACACATCAGCGAAGGCGCCGTCTGGCGGGGCGAATTAAGCCAGCGCCACCGCGATGGCAAACACTACCATTCTTCCATCACTATCAGGCCGGTATTGGACAGTAACAAGCAACTTCAGCATATCTATTATTTACAGGAAGACATTTCAGAGCGCATTAACTACAAGAAAAATTTATTCCGCCAGGCAAATTATGATGAGCTGACCGGCCTGCCTAACCGCGCATTGGCCAATGACCGACTGACTCAGGCGATCAATAACGCCGAGCGCACCAGGCGCTCTGTAATGCTAATGTGTATCGACCTGGATCGCTTTAAGATTGTTAACGATAGCCTCGGGCATGAGCAGGGCGATCAACTACTGATTGAAGCCGCTTTGCGTATTAAGAACTGTATCAGGGAAGAAGACACCATTGCCCGGCTCGGTGGCGATGAATTCCTGATCATCCTTACTACGGACGCATCGATTGCTAATGCATCTACCATTTTGCAAAAAGTTATCGACTCGATTGATCATCCATTTACCGTGGAGAACAGGGAGTGTAATGTCACCGCCAGCATCGGTGTTACTGTCTATCCCGACGATGGCCAAACCGCCGCCACGCTAATGCGTAATGCGGATGCTGCCATGTATATCGCCAAAGAGCTTGGCCGCAATACATACCACTTCTACACCCCTGAAATGAACGAACAGGCCATGCAGCGCCTGACCATGGAGTCAGAGCTGCGCCACGCTATCGAACGCGATGAACTGGAACTTCATTATCAACCGGTGATTGATGCAAAAACCCAACGCCTGGTGGCTGTTGAATCCTTATTGCGCTGGAACAGTGAAGCATTGGGCGCAATTCCTCCACTGGATTTTATTCCACTGGCCGAAGAGTCCGGACTGATTATTCCCATTGGGGATTGGGTTTTAAACCAGGCCTGCCGGCAGCTGGCGGAATGGCGACAGCAGGGCCTTAAGGATTTGCGTATCGCCGTGAATATTTCCAGCCGTCAATTCACCGATGACTCGGTGTATAAAACCGTAGAAAAAGCCCTTAAAGATTATAATTTACCGGGGAATTGCCTGGAGCTGGAATTAACAGAAAGTCTATTAATGGATAGTTCAAATAATGCTTTCAATACCATGGAAAAACTTAAAAAATTAGGCGTCAGTTTATCCCTGGACGATTTTGGTACCGGCTATTCTTCCCTGAGTTATTTAAAACGCTTTCCTTTCGATGTTTTGAAAATCGATCGCTCTTTTGTCCGCGACCTCCACACCGACCCGGAAAATGCAGCACTGACATCGGCGGTGGTAGCAATGGCACACAGTCTGGGTCTCAAAGTTGTCGGCGAAGGCGTTGAAGAAGTCACTCAACAGCAGTACTTAGAAGAAAAAGAATGTGACATGTTACAGGGGTATTTATTCAGTAAACCTCTGGCCGCTGACAAATTTCCCGCCTGGGCCTCTCAACACAGCACTCATTGATCAATATAATCCTGCTTGGCCGTTAGGCATCAACACTGTACGCTTGCAGATCAAGCCACCCGGTCTTCAAATACCTTCTCAACCTGGCTGATCGCCACCAGCACAGCATTCAACGTTGCACAGATAATGTCTTTATGCATCGCCACACCAATATAATTTCGACCCTCACATTTAATCTTCATATAACTGGCCGCTTGTTCTTCCACCCCGGATCCCATCGCATGCTCGCTATATTCCACAACATCAATGTGAATAGCGAAGCGCAAAAATAAGGCGTTAATAAACGCTTCCAGCACGCCAACACCTTCCGCCTCTATTTTAATTAATTCACCCCGCCGTACAATAACCGCCGATAATTTATCGATTTTATTGCGCGTCACCGTATAGTTTTCCAATTGGCATGGGTTGGCATTAACAAGATAATGTTGCTGGAATAATTCCCATATCATCGCCGATGACATTTCGCTTTGTGCGTTTTCTGCCTGTTTTTGTACCAACTGACTGAATTCTATTTGTAACCATCGTGGTAACTGCAAGCCGTATTCATGTTCTAACACATAAGCAATGCCGCCCTTGCCCGACTGGCTATTAATTCGAATAATTTCCTGATAATTGCGGCCAAGGTCTCTTGGGTCTATCGGCAAATAAGCAATCTGCCAGGGTTCATCCTGCTGATAAGATGCCAAACATTTTTTAATCGCATCCTGGTGGCTACCGGAAAAGGCGGTAAACACTAACTCGCCAGCATAAGGGTGGCGGGGGTGAACCGGTAATTGAGTACACGCTTTAACACAGCGAATAATTTCATCCATATCTGACAAATCCAGCGCCGGATCGATACCCTGGCTGTAAAGGTTCATCGCCATAGTAACAATATCCATATTGCCGGTTCGCTCACCATTACCCAGCAAGGTACCTTCAACCCGCTGCGCGCCAGCCATCACCGCCAGCTCGGCCGCCGCCACCGCGCAGCCGCGATCATTGTGCGTATGGACACTGATAATTACTGCGTTGCGGCGCTGAATATGTTGGCAGAACCATTCGATTTGATCCGCATAAACATTTGGCGTTGCCATTTCTACGGTCGAGGGCAAATTAAGAATTATCGGGTTGTCCTCCGTTGGCTGCCACACCGCCGTCACTGCATCACACACTTCTACCGCAAAATCGAGCTCCGTTGCGGTAAAACTTTCTGGCGAATATTGAAATACCCATTGCGTTTGAGCCTGTTGCTGCGCCTGTGTTTTTACCGCCTCGGCAGCCCTCACGGCGATATCAATAATGCCCTGCTTATCCTGCTTAAATACTTGTTCACGCTGTACCGTCGATGTTGAATTGTACACATGAACAATTGCGCGGCGCGCACCTTTAAGCGCCTCAAAGGTTCGTGTAATCAAATCCTCCCTGGCCTGGGTCAACACCTGAATGGTGACATCCTGCGGAATACTTCCCGCTTCAATCAATTGGCGAACAAAATCAAAATCCTGTTGCGAGGCCGCCGGGAAGCCCACTTCAATTTCCTTAAATCCCACCTTTACTAATAATTCAAACAGCATCCTTTTGCTGGCCACGCTCATCGGCTCTATCAACGCCTGGTTACCATCACGCAAATCCACACTGCACCAGCGGGGTGCCCGTTCAATCAATTGATCGGGCCACTGTCGATCAGGCATGGCAACGACGGGGAAGGGCTGGTACTTGCGATGATTAAATGATGACATGTGTTTCCCCTTGATACTGCGCTGCTAAGATTCATCCGATCACCGCTCTCGGCGAATAGCTTCAGCCCCGGGCCTCTTCCATCTGGAATAAGCCACAAACTCCCTTATGAGGAATCTTTGCGCCGACCGACCTTATGGGTAGCGGCCAGCGGGGGCCGTAACAAGCTATGGGAGAGAGTATAGGGAACAACCATTGGAGAATGTTTGCAAACTCACTACTAATATTGCGTTACATTAGCTTATATCACCACTATACTAATAATAATAAGTGATATAGTTTACATTTTTAGAATCTTGGGGATAAACAATGAAGCTTGATCGAATCGACCGCCGTATTTTAGCCGCCATGCAGGAAAATGGCCGCATCAGCAACCTGGAACTGGCAGAGCGGGTAGGCCTGTCACCCTCGCCCTGTGCTCGGCGGGTGAAGCAGCTTGAAGATAGCGGCATCATCGATCATACCGTGACCCTGCTCGACCCGGCAAAACTGGGTTTAACCATGACGGCTATCGTGCAGATCAGCATGGATAAACACACACCCGCTCGCTTTGAAAACTTTGAACGGCATGTCTGTGACTACCCGGAAGTGGTCGAGTGCTACCTGATTACCGGCCATTCCGCGGACTATCAATTAAAAATCATGGTGCCGAATATGGATTATTATCAGGAGTTTTTACTCGGTAAACTCACCCGTATCGAAGGGGTCACCGGTGTGCATTCCAGCTTTGTGATGAAAAAAACCATCGACCGGAAAGCACTGCCCCTCGAACACCTGAAGTAGGCACTAGGGCACCTCTGAATAATGGCAAGCGTTCTCTGCGGGCCCTAGGACTTTCTCGCCTTCCTGATCAACTCATAAGCTGCCTGAATTTCCTGGGCGGTTTCGGTGGCGATTTTAAGCATATCATCGGGAACTCCCCGGGCTATCAGCTTATCCGGGTGATGCTCACTCATCAGTTTTCGGTACGCTCGCTTAACCTCCTTATCACTTGCCCCGCGCTCTACACCCAGCGCCAGATAAGCCTGTGCCAGCGCATCCACCGATGGGCGGGCTTGACCACTGTCGCGATATTGCCCCTGCTGGCCAAAGCTATGCTGCGCCATCAACATCGACAGTAATTGCTGAAACTGTCGCGCATTAATACCAAGGGCACTGGCAACCCGGTTCAATACTTCCTGTTCTGCCGGGTGAATCACGCCGTCAGCCAGGGCCATGCTCAGTAAAAACTCCAGCAACAGTACCGGCAGACGATGACCCCGCCCACCACCACTGACAAATTTTGCAATCGCCGGCTCGAATTGGAATTCAGCCGTCGCGCCCTGCTTAAAATAATCGATAGCCCGCTCACGGTGCTCATCAATTAGTCCTACCCGGGCAATAATTGCCTCCGCCTGGGCTATTTCTTCCTCGCTAATGCGCCCATCCGCCTTGGCCAGGTAACCCATAAGACTAAAACTGGTTTCAAAAAATAATTGCTGCAGCCTTTCCCGCTCAGCAGAAAAGTCAAAACCCAGTGCCTGGCCAAAACCCTTATCAAAAATATGACCGGCTATTATGCCGATAATCGCGCCGACTATGCCTGCGGCGGAAAAACCCAATATGCCACCAATTAACTTCCCAAAAACCATTCTGTTTATCTATCCTCTCCGAAGCTGCAACAAAGTTATGAAAATAAAGCGTCGATAATACCGCTTTCCCGTATGTTCTCCAACGCAAAGCGCCTACTAACCACCGGCAACACTCTGTATAATGGCCGGTTTTTGGCCAAAGCAATAACAAGTGGTGAATGCGTGACAACCGAGACCAGCGCAAACAGTCAAACGTTCCAGGGGCTGATTCTTGCTCTACAGCAATTCTGGGCAGAACAGGGCTGTGTATTATTACAACCTCTGGATATGGAGGTGGGGGCGGGCACCTTCCACCCAGGCACCTTTCTTCGTGCTATCGGGCCTGAAACCTGGAACGCCGCCTATGTACAACCCTGTCGTCGACCCACCGATGGCCGCTATGGTGAAAACCCGAATCGTCTGCAACACTATTACCAATTTCAGGTAGTGCTTAAGCCTTCACCCGATAATATTCAGGAACTGTACCTGGACTCCCTGCGTATGCTCGGCATCAACCCGATAATCCATGATATTCGCTTTGTAGAAGATAATTGGGAATCACCTACCCTGGGTGCCTGGGGTTTAGGCTGGGAGGTTTGGCTTAACGGCATGGAGGTTACCCAGTTTACCTATTTCCAGCAGGTGGGTGGTCTCGAATGCTTCCCCGTTACCGGTGAGATCACTTATGGCCTTGAGCGTATCGCCATGTATTTACAGGGTGTCGACAGTATTTATGACCTGGTTTGGGCAAACGGCCCCGAGGGTCCGGTAAGTTACGGTGATGTTTTCCACCAAAATGAAGTCGAAATGTCCCGCTATAATTTTGAGCACGCGGATGTGGAGCAATTGTTTAGCAGTTTTGACCACTATGAAGCCGACAGCTTGCGTTTGATTGAAAATGGTTTGCCGCTACCTGCCTATGAAATGGTAATGAAGGCTTCCCATGCCTTTAACCTGCTGGATGCCCGCCACGCTATTTCCGTCACCGAGCGCCAGCGCTTTATTTTACGCGTGCGCACATTATCCCGAGCGGTTGCCCAAGCTTATTTTGATACTCGCCAGGCTCTGGGCTTTCCCCTGGCACCAGACAATTTACGCCAGGAGCCGTTAGTGGCCGGAGCCAAATCATAATGCATAGCGATGCCCTGTTAATAGAAATTGGCACCGAAGAACTGCCACCCATGGCATTAAAGCCGCTAGCCCTCGCCTTTAAAGAGGGTATCGAATCCGGCCTCAAGGCAGCAAACCTGGACCACGGCCAGGTGCGATGGTTTGCTACCCCCCGCCGTCTGGCGGTGATTGTCGATGAACTGATCGCCCAGGCGCCGGACAAAAACATTGAAGCGCTGGGCCCACCCACCAGTAATGCCAGGGATGACGACGGCAACTGGACCAAGGCAGCCGAGGGCTTCGCACGTAAAAATGGGGTAACGCCCGAACAATTAACCACCGCCGAGACCAACAAGGGGCCGAGGCTGGCGTTTAAATCCAGCGTCAAAGGGTCAATCACCACACAGTGCCTGCCCGCCATTGTAGAAAAATCCCTCCGCCAACTCCCTATTCCCAAGCGTATGCGCTGGGGAGCCAGCCGCAATGAATTTATTCGTCCGGTGCACTGGCTGGTGATGCTCTTCGGCAGCGAAATCATTCCCGCTGAAATACTCGGCGTTACCTCCAACAACCTCACTCGCGGTCATCGCTTTCATTGCGACACCCAACTGACTATCGCTAACCCCGACTGTTATGAAGAGTTGCTGGCCTCCAGCGGTCATGTTATTGCTGACTACCAGCAGCGCCAACAGATGATTAGGGAGCAAGTCACCGCCGAAGGTAAACAAGCTGGCGGCGAAGCAGTTATCGGCGCTGACTTACTGGATGAAGTTACCGCCCTGGTCGAATGGCCGGTAGCCTTAACCGGTAGTTTTGAACAGCGTTTTTTATCCGTACCCGCCGAAGCGCTGATCTCCTCAATGAAGGAGCATCAAAAATATTTCCACCTGGTCGACAACGAAGGCCAACTGCTGCCCAACTTTATCACCGTGGCAAACATCAGCAGTGAAGACCCCAGCCAGGTCATCCAGGGTAATGAGCGCGTTATCCGTCCGCGCTTAAGTGATGCTGCCTTCTTTTATGAAAACGATAAAAAAATCAAACTAGAAGCCCGCCTGGATAAACTCAAGTCCATTGTGTTCCAGGCAAAACTGGGCACGATCTATGAAAAAACCCTGCGCGTTAAGGCCCTGGCCGTCACTATCGCCGAGCTCATCGGTGGCAACCCCGCTTATGCCGGTCGCGCTGCTGAGCTGGGTAAATGCGACCTGGTTTCCGATATGGTATTGGAGTTCGACAAAATGCAAGGCGTGGCGGGGTGCTATTACGCCCTCAATGATGGTGAGCCGGATGAGGTTGCCCAGGCCATTAAAGACCAGTACCTGCCGAAATTCTCCGGCGATAGCTTACCGGAAAACCCCGTCTCCTGTGCGCTGGCGTTAGCCGATCGCCTCGACACCCTGATAGGTATCTTCGGCATTGGCCAACCACCGACCGGATCAAAAGATCCCTTTGCCTTGCGCCGGGCCAGCTTAAGCGTGCTGAGAATTTTAATCGAGCGCGAATTTTCCCTCAGCCTTAAGGAATTACTGGAAGCCGCAGCCGCTCAATACGACAATCTTCCCGAAGCCGACACCGTTGTTACTGTAGTACTTGAGTATATAAAAGATCGCTTTGAAAATATGATTGTGGAACAGGGCGTTTCCGTACAGGGTTTCCGCGCCACCATCAATGCACCCGGCCATCAATTCGATGTACCTCTAAGCGCCTATCACCGCGCGCAGACGGTAATGAATTTTAGTCAATCCGAGGCGGCCAGCGATCTTGCCGAAGCGGCCAAACGCACACGCAATATCCTCGCTAAAAACCCCAGCCCGCAAGCGAATATTGATACTGCGGCACTGATTCAAAGCGCTGAAAAAGAACTGGCTACTGCCATTGAAACGGCACAGGAAAAAATTGACTGCACACCTGCCAACTTTGAGCAGCAACTTGAGGCACTGTCCAGGTTACAACAACCGGTAAGCACCTTTTTTGATGAAGTCATGGTAGTCGCCGATAATGAAACTACGCGCAATAATCGATTGGCTTTACTGACTAAACTGAATGCGCTTTTTCTTGGTGTTATTGATATATCCTATTTAGCGCTTTCGAAATAAACCATGTATAAAGCGTACAGCGTTAAACCAAGCCGTTATTGTCTGGGTCTTTTAATCTACCGGCATAATAATGTTACCCCGTGTGTCACTTATGAATAAACTATTCCTTGCCATTCGAGCCAGCCTCTTTTATCTGGTCTATGTGCTCATGCTAATTTGGTTTAGTGTATCGGGTGCACTTCTGCTGAGTTTTTTCCCCTACCGTATTCGCAGCCACTATATTCTTTACTGGAATAAACTGGCCATGGCCTGGCTGAGAATAATCTGCGGTATACGCTTTACCGTTCAAGGGGCTGAAAATTTATCTGGCGGCCCCTATGTTTTCTTATCCAAACACCAGAGCTCATGGGAAACTATTTTTTTACAATATTTTCTTTCCCCGGTATGCGTAGTATTAAAACATGAACTCTTGTACCTGCCTTTTTTTGGCTGGGGACTAAAACTAACCGACCCTATCGCCATAGACCGGGGCTCACCGAAAAAAGCATTAAAGCAAACTATGGAACAGGGCGCTGAGCGTCTGGCCCGTGGTATTTCCGTGCTTATTTTCCCCGAGGGTACCCGCATTGATCCCGGACAAAAAGGTAAGTATGCGAGGGGGGGAACGAATATCGCCACAAAATCAAATGCCGCTATTATTCCCATTGCCCACAATGCGGGCGAGTGCTGGCCCTCCGATAAATTTTTAAAGTTTCCAGGTACCATTACCGTAGTGATCGGTAAGCCCATCGAAACAAGCGGCCGGGAAAGCCGTGAGCTAACCGCTGAAATCGAGCAGTGGATAGAAAATGAAATGGAGAAAATGGCACCCACTCCTGCTTAAGTCCGAACCTTAAAATATAGCCAATGAATTTATTCCATACGTCGAATGATCGTAGCAATGAATCCAGCTGCGATACCTTTCATTAAATTCGACATAATTATCTTCTTAAATATTTTCTTCGTAATACTGATACGGGGCTGAGTATAGATCTCGCGGGCTGTCATACCCTGAGCATATAGAAAAATAATCTTGTCAGAGTATAGGAAGCATTAACCCCCTCATATCTCCCAATCTACAATAAAAAGCAGACTATTGGCAATCGCCAAGCTCCTGCGGTTGACGCGCCACTGGCACGCAACTCATTGAGGGTGTCCTATTTTCTGCTCCACCGCATCGGCCACATTAAAGCCCGACATGATGGCTTGCTGGGTGCCGATGCCGGTTCCACCCGCATCGCAACCGACAATATAGAGCCCTTCCAGTGGTGTTTTGATTGACGGTTTTGAACTGCCGCACTGCCCAACGATCTGGGCGACTCCGATAGTCTCACCACCGGCACCTGCTACGGTAGCATCCCGGGTGGCATTGGATACACTCTTGGTCGTATACAGATTTTTTTCTTCGATCAAATCTCGCGCCTCGGGGAACAAACCAAAGAATATCTCTTCGCCCGCATCGGCCCAGGCCTTGATATCTTCCTTGCTCATATTGGGATCTGCTGGGCAGAACGTACCGGTTACAACGACCTGGGTACCTTCAGGTGATGAACCTGGGTCGTAGTTGGCTGGCACCTCATAGTAGAGCACCCCTTCACGTGACCCCTTGCCTTGCTCCGCCAGTTTAAGGCGCTCCACGCTCCAGGGGCTGGTGTCGGAAAACACTGTACCGAAGCCTTTATCGGTAATTGGCTGCTTGAAGAAATAACGGTAGCCCAATAATGAATAAGAGGGAACCAGTGCCTTGACCCGCTCTACATAATCGTTGCCGAAATGTTCTTCGCCTACGAGTTTCAGCACTGTCGGCTGAATACCCGCATTACTGACAACAATCGGGGCAGTATAAGTTTCGCCGGCTTTGGTGCGAATGCCTGCTATGGCTTCATTTTCCACCAATACCTCTTCGATGCGGGTTCCCATTAATACGGTACCGCCATTTCTGCGCACGCCTTCACAGCAGGCTTCTGCCAGCTTGCCATAACCACCCTTACAAAACAGACCGCCACCTCTCAGGAAT
>JAUXHA010000116.1 GCA_030621845.1 Spongiibacteraceae bacterium | reverse complement strand
TGATGGCCATGTCCTGCCCAGGGAAGGTTATGAGCTCTTTGACAGCGGCGCCTTTCCCAACAAGGTTCCCCTGTTGATCGGCACCGATAAAGACGAATTCAAGCTCTATACCAACCCGGCGGGCATCTATTCGCTGCCCCCCGGATCCAGCCCGGAGTTGGAGGCGGCAGTTGGTCGCTACGCCAGTGACCTGTGGCGGGTGACGGGTGCTGACAGCATAGCCACTCGCCTGCGTTCCCTGGATGACTACCCTGATATCTACGTCTACCGTTTTAATTGGGGCTCCCCCGATGAGGAGGGCAACAGCCCGCTGCCTTTCCCCTTCGGTCCCACTGCCGGCGCTTTCCACGGCCTGGAGCTGTCCTTTGTTTTTGGGAACCCGGATCTATTCCAAATCGATCACGAGTTGTACAACAGCCTGCTGTATACACCAGACAATGCGGCCAGTCGCGAAGCCATCGCAGGGGTGATGGTGGATTACTGGGGCAGCTTTGTCAGGCAGGGAGACCCCAATGGCGGTAACCAGCCTGCCTGGGCGCCCTGGAGTAATACGGAAGGGGAGTTCAAGGCCATCGTGTTGGATGTCAATTACGCCGATAGCCAGCCGAAGGTAGGCGAGGACTATACGGCCTGGACGGTGGAATCAGTGCTGGCCGATGTGCGGGCCAATGTTATGGAGCCCCTGCTATCTGAATTGATGCCCTATCTTGATTCCTCGCTGGGGAAATGAGCAACTCTATGAATGGCGAGTGCCTGTTCCCGTTAGGGAGGCAATAAAAAAGGCGGCCAGTGGCCACCTTTTTTAGATCAGCGCGCGTTTAGCGCTCTAAATACTGCAATTTGTCTTTCTTCTCGGTCCAGTCTTCAGCGTCGGCGGGTGCTGGCTTCATCTCGGTAATATTAGGCCATACATCGGCGAGTTCAGCGTTGAGTTCCATGAACACTTGCTGGTCTTCTGGCAGTTCATCCTCGGAGAAGATCGCATCGACGGGGCATTCTGGCTCACAGAGGGCGCAATCAATACATTCATCGGGATGAATAACCAGGAAATTGGGGCCCTCGTAGAAACAATCTACCGGGCACACCTCTACGCAGTCAGTGTGTTTACATTTTATGCAGCTTTCTGCAACTACAAACGTCATTGCTTATTCCCGTCTCATGGTTAACTTGCGGGGCGTAGTTTATCACTATCACTTGAAAGGTATAGAGTTTTTTCCTTAAACAATTGTTAATTAGCCAGTTTTTTCAACTGATAGAGCAGGTCGAGTGCCTCGCGTGGGCTCAGGTTATCGGGGTCGATCTCAGTCAGTTTTTCCAGTGCGGGATCGGCCGGGGGGGCAAACAGCTCGGATTGTTGAATCGGGGCGGGTGCGCTAAGCGGTTGGCTGCCGCCTTCCAGTTGCGCTAATTGCTGCCTGGCGGCCATTAATACCGGCTCCGGAATGCCAGCCAGCTTCGCCACTTGCAGGCCATAGCTCTTACTGGCGGGGCCCTCCTTGATGCTGTGCAGGAAGACAATATGATCCCGGTGTTCGGTGGCATCAAGATGAACATTGCAGGCCTGTGGGTACTGTTCCGGCAAGCGTGTCAGCTCAAAATAATGGGTGGCGAACAAGGTGAAGGCTTTCAGCTCACTGGCGAGGTAAACCGCACTGGCCCAGGCCAGCGACAAGCCGTCAAAGGTGCTGGTGCCGCGGCCGATTTCATCCATTAACACCAGACTGTTACTGGAGGCATTGTGGAGGATATTGGCGGTCTCGGTCATTTCCACCATAAAGGTCGAGCGGCCACCGGCCAGGTCATCGGAAGAACCAATACGGGTGAAGATCTGGTCCACCAGCTTGAGGCTGGCGCTAGTGGCTGGCACGAAGCTGCCGATATGAGCCAGCAGTACAATAATGGCGGTTTGCCGCATATAGGTCGATTTACCGCCCATATTGGGGCCGGTGACAATCAGCATGCGGCGCTGGTCGTTAAAGTGTACGTCGTTGGGGATAAAGGGCTCGTCGAGTACCTGCTCAACCACCAGGTGACGCCCCTGCTCAATGTGGATGATGGGCTGGTCACTGAATTGCGGCTGGCTGAGGTTTAAGCTATCGGCACGCTCGGCGAGGGTGCTGAGCACATCGAGCTCGGACAGTGCGGCGGCGGTGCTCTGCAGCGGTGCCAGTTGCTCATTGAGTGTTTCCAGCAGGGCCTCATAGAGGGCTTTCTCCCGGGACAGGGCGCGGCTTTTGGCGCTCAGCGCCTTGTCCTCAAACACCTTCAGCTCAGGGGTGATAAAACGCTCGGCATTTTTTAAGGTCTGGCGGCGGATGTATTCTACCGGCGCCTTGTCGGATTGGGCGCGGCTGATTTCGATGTAGTAGCCGTGCACACGGTTATAGCCGACTTTCAAGGTGCTAATCCCGGTGTTTTCCCGCTCCCGGGTTTCGAGGTCGATCAGGAACTGGCCGGCATTGCTGCTGATCGCGCGTAGCTCATCGAGTTCACTGTCGTAACCCTCGGCAATCACACCGCCATCGCGTATCACCATCGGCGGGTTTTCAGTCACGGCGCGTTGTAACAGATCACTGAGTTGCGGATAAAGGCCGGTGGCGGTTGATAACTGGCAGATTAACTCCGCCTCGAGAGGGATACACAATTGCTGCAGTGCGGGCAGTGCGGCCAGCGAGTGCTGTAGCCGTGATAAATCCCGGGGTCGCGCTGAACGCAGGGCGATGCGGGCAAGGATTCGCTCCATATCGCCGATGGGTTTGAGCGCCTCACGAAAACTTTCAAATTGATAATTACTCAATAGGGCATTAATGGCCCCCTGGCGTAATTCCAGCTGTGCCCTGTGGCTGAGCGGGCGGTTTAACCAGCGCCGCAGCAGGCGGCTGCCCATTGCCGTTTTGGTTTTATCCATCACCCACAGCAGAGTATGTTCTTCGCCACCGCTGAGGTTGGTGTCGATTTCCAGATTGCGGCGAGTGGCTGCATCCAGTGCCACGCTGTCTTCCCGGCTCTCATGGTGCAGGCTGCGGATATGGGGCAGGGCGGTGCGCTGGGTTTCCCTGGCGTATTGCAACAAACAGCCAGCGGCAGCGATGGCCAGCGACAAATGGGCACAGCCAAAGCCCTGTAAATCCCTGGTATTGAATTGCTGGTTGAGCAGACGCTCGGCGCTATCTTGCTCAAACTCCCAGGGTGGGCGACGGCGCAGGCCGTGACGGGCGAGGATTTCCGGCTGCTCGATATCATCGTGAACCAGCACCTCGGCCGGATCCAGTCGCTGTAATTCACCCAGTACAGCACTGTGGCCTTCCACTTCAAATACCTGAAAACGGCCACTGCCGATATCCAGCGTGGCAATGCCAAAGTGGTTTCCCTGTTGATTAATCGCCAGCAGTATATTGTCACGGCGTTCCTCCAGCAGCGCTTCATCGCTAACGGTACCGGGTGTCACAATCCGCATCACCTTGCGCTCGACCGGTCCCTTACTGGTTGCCGGGTCGCCAATCTGTTCACAGATCGCCACCGACTCGCCGCAGCGAACCAGTTTGGCCAGGTAACCATCGGCCGAGTGGTAGGGAATGCCCGCCATGGGGATAGGCTCACCGGCGGATTGGCCGCGGGCAGTGAGGGTGATACCCATTAGCTCCGAGGCTTTTTTGGCATCATCAAAGAACAGCTCATAAAAATCACCCATGCGGTAGAACACCAGTTCATTGGGATGCTCCGCCTTGATTTTCAGGTATTGCTGCATCATGGGGGTGTGTTGAGATTCTTTGTTCTTACCTGAAGTGCTGTTTTTGGTCATTTTATGTGTACTAAATTATTTAAAATTAATGTGTTGTGTGCGTCTATCTATTGGGCTCGAGTCTCACGCTTTGGTGTAGCTTATACTGATTCGAGTTACATGAGCTATAGGCTTTACGTTTTTGCAACAAGATGAATTCATTACGCTAAAGCATCATTATTGAAAAATATCAAAGGATGAAATAGGCGTGATTCTAGCAAACCACTCATCGCTCTCACAGTTAAACGTCACAGGGAGGGTGATTTAGCTGATGCACCCCTCTATCAAGGTCTACGTTTTAGTGTAAATAAAAATGAGGCTAAAAGGCGGGCATAGAGATATTGCGTCAGTAAATATAAGTCGCGTCAAATTAAGCTTGGGGATTACCGGTGCCTGCCCTTGCTATTCTGGGCGTCGTCACGAAAAGGGTGTTTGTTTTTCTTATACTCTGTTGCATAATGCCAATGTGACTACAAATAATATAAAGACATTAGCAAAGGCGACCAGTGTACCACTGGCTTCTATCTTCGGCAGCGGATTTCTGGTGATCGTACCGATCCTGGCTGGGGCCGTGGGTTCGTACTCGGCAGTGGCGATGGCCTGTGTTTGTGCACTGGCTTTTGCGGTCGGTATCGTTATTCGTTTTAATATAAAGCATGCGGAACCCGTGCTCGCGGGATCTTCGCCCGGGAATACACGTTCGTTCGAACGAATCTCTGATTTTGCTCTCATCCTTGCCTACATTATTTCAGTTTGCCTCTATCTGCATATCCTGTCCGCCTTTGTGCTGGGCGGGCTAAATCTGGATTCAGGAATTAACGAGGATCTGCTCACCTCGTCTATTATTGTCGTTATCATGGTAATCGGTTTGACCAAGGGCCTGTCCATGCTTGGTTTTCTGGAGCAATTGGCATTGATAATCACCTTGCTGATTATTGCGTTGCTGTTGTTTGGTTTTGGGTACTATGACTGGACGGCATGGCAATCAACGGGCTTTACATTACCCCGCGCCAGCGACCACAGTAATTGGGAAATTCTGACAATCGTTGCCGGCACCTTGATTGTGGTGCAGGGGTTCGAGACCACACGTTACCTTGGCAAGGCGTATGATGCGGCAACCCGGATTAGTGCTTCACGTTGGTCACAGATCATTTCAACAGCGGTATACTTACTTTTCGTCGCATTGGCGTTGCCAATAGTGCACGCTCTGAACGGTCATTATGATGATAACAGCCTGATCAAATTGGCCGGTGTCGCTTCAGTACTGCTAGTTACGCCGCTGATTATTGCAGCGGCACTAAGCCAGTTTTCAGCCGCCGTGGCAGATACCGGCGCAGCCATCGGTAATATGGTGGAACTAACGCACGGGCATATGGAAGCGAAGTGGGGCTATATTTTTATCGGTGGTGGCGCTTTAGCGCTGACCTGGTCGGCGGATACCTTGGAAATTATCGCGCTCGCCTCGAGATCATTTGCTTTTTACTACATGTTCCAATGCTTCGTGGCCATCAGTGTGAGTAAATCCACTTTGCAGAGAATTGGCATGGGAAGTATTGCTGCTGTCCTGGCTTTCATTACTATGTTTGCAGTACCTGCAGGCTAACTCAAAATCGTTACGCTAAACCGGGTGGTAATTCATCACTGCTTTACTCAGGGGCGGTAACACATTTACTGATTTTGACTTCGCATTCCCAGCAAGCTAATTCATTTTTCTATTTTATCGGGTTGTATAGAGGCTCCGGATTGAGCAATGTTTTGCTGCAGAAACAGGCTTATGCCTGTATTGCTGTGACTGGCTGTTTGGTGCCCAGAGTAATTAATGGTTGAACAGGGTTGTGGCTATGCGACGTTTGACGGCTCTTTTGGCCCTCTCCAAATCAGAACCATAAGCACCGCCATCACGGTGCCGATAAAGGACTCACTTAGCCGTAACGCGGCATTTACAATTGGGTCCAGTGCCGGATGGATGCTTGCGGTCACGATGACCACGGCTACCGTGCTGGCTGCCAGGCGTGCATGGTCGGGAACCCGTATTGCATGACAGAGCAGCACAGCTACGAATATAGATACAGCTATTCCGAAAGGATTAAATGGCAACACGATGAGGTAAGCAGCGCTGATGACAGCCCCAATGGCTGTTCCGATTACCCGCAGTAAAGCGGAAGACCAGGTATCGTGCCTCGATGCCTGGAGCACTACAATTGAGGAGATAGCGGCCCAAAGCCCCCCAATGCTTGCTGATTCGGCATGAAACAAGTCCGTAAAATAAAACCCGAGAAGGTATGAAACGAATGATGCCAGCGCGATTTGAAACGCTATACGGATTGCGTCAAAGCTAATCATCAGGGCACCTCAACCAGAATCGGCTAACAGCTGGGTCATGTTGCTTCCTTGCATGGGATTTCCGGTGGCAGTATATCTTTATTCACGGGTTCACCTGTTTGCTGTTGATACGCCTTCAGGACGTTATCCAGCGTGTTGTAAAAGACGTCTTCGCCGAACAAGCGGCGGAGCTCATAGTGGTTGTCGACTTTGAGTTCCTCCAGAGCCTGCGCTACGATCAGGCGGATACCTTTTTCTTTCAATATCCCGTGTGTCGAACGCAGTGTCATCGCCGCAGTGTAATCAATATCATCAACGGCCGAATTGTCCAGACATAACCATCGTAATGGCGGCTGCGCGTTGCTGACAAGTTTTGTGATCTCTTCCGAGAACTGTGCAGTGTTTGCATAATACAGGCTATGGGTAAATTGATAGATAAGCAATCCGGGCACGGCCTGGGCACGGGTTGCCAGCGGCTGTGTGTGCCAGCCGCCCGCTTTGCTCGGCACAAGCACGGCATTTTTCGGTTGGTAACCGTGCCGGGTGTGCTCGATTATCGACAGTACGATGGCAAGCAGGATGCCTTGTTCGACCCCGACCACCACCACCGTCAACATAGTGATCAGGGCTACCCAGAACTCGGATCGCCGCTGAATAAAGATGTCACGCATTTCCTTTACATTGATCAGTCCGGCAGCGATCAGAAACACCACCGCCGACAGCACCGCTTCCGGCATATAAGCCAATGGTGCGGTGAAAAACAGCAATACCAGTAGCACGATCAAGGCAGTGACCAAGGCAGACAGCTGAGTGCGTCCGCCTGCACTATCCACCATTTGTGACTGCGTAGGGCTGCCATTGACGACAAATGTGCCGGACAAACCTGCACCGATGTTGGCCAGTCCCAGACCAACGAGGTCGGTGTTCTCACTGAAAGTCTCGTTGTAACGTGCAGCATAGGCGCGCGCGGTTGCAGCGCTCTGTGCCAGAATGACCACGAACATGGCAAACGCCGTGGGAGCCAGTTTGCCGATGAGTTCCCAGCTCCACTGGACCTGCGGCAGCCCAATATGCGGCAACCCGCCTGGTACGGCGCCGAGTACCGGCATTATTGCCTTGAAGTCGAACGCCCAACTGGCGGCGATAGCGCCGACCACGGCGATCAGCGCTCCGGGTACCTTGTTCGAGATCCGTTTCGAACCGAGAATGACCACCATCACGGTGAGGGCCATAGCCAGCGCATGGAAGTTGACCTTTTCGATCTGCTGAAGGTCATTCCAGACCTGCGGCAAGGAACCGTGTCCTCCACCCTTCAGGCCCAGCATGC
>JAUXHA010000055.1 GCA_030621845.1 Spongiibacteraceae bacterium | reverse complement strand
CGTTCCCGCGGGAACGTTTTATGATGGAGAGCATCCGAACCGGCAGGTCTGTTAGCCCTTCATAGAATGATGCAGTGAGACTGGCGCTGCCGTCATCCTCATGGTCTGCCCCAGGCAATACCTAACCCAAAGCCTGATACGCCGCCTCAGCCAAAAACTTTGATCGGTTCTTGTGCTTTTTATCTATCCGCTGGATTAGCGCTGTAGGTAATGACACGTTAATTTTTTCTGTTTTCCCCAGGTAGGGGGCAATATCAACGTTGACGAACCCCCATATACCACCGGCATAGTCTGCCGTATCCAGGTGATCTTGTGCGGTCCCGGCTTTGGGAATATCGGCGGCATCTTCAGCCAATAATTCCAGGTGGCCCTCGATAGCTTCGACGGTATTGGTCAAAGCTTGGTCAAAAGTATCACCGGCCGAAAAGCAACCGGGAATATCGGGTACCGTCACGCCGTAAGCGGAGCCTTTTTGGTGATGGACGACTACTGGATAACGCATGTTGGTTTCCTTTCTGTAAAACACTCGTGTGTAATAAATTCTCGCATATTGTTTCACGCTGGCAGGGTTATTAGAGTCCGGCCTGCCTCTTGATGCTTCTCATGGTTCCCTGTGGTAAATCTTTCTTTGGGTGGGGGACGGTGACAAGCCCTGATTTTTCCGGATGCTTGTAATGGTGATGGCTTCCCGTAACCCGAACTTCGTACCAGCCATCATCGGTCAGCATCTTGATGAGCTTCCTGCTATTCAAGTGATTCATCCTTGTGAGGGTGCTGATGGATTAAATATAACTCCAGAGTTATTATTTTGGCAAGGCATTAATAACTCTGGAGTTATAATATTTTGTGATTGAAGTTTAGGTTTTTATGCTGTAATGGCGGTGGGCTTGCCCCGGGTATAGCAAAAACACGGTCGTCCTGTTTCCCTGGTCTCACCGTCCCTGCTGGCTCAACTCCCTGCCGCAGGTGACAATCAAGCGCCGGAACCAGGTATGCCCCGGGTTGTGATGCAGTAGTGGGCTCCAGGCCAGTTTTAGTTCAATCGGCACAATGGGGAAGGGAGGGGTGGCGATGGCCAGGTGCGGGTTTTCTTTGTGAAGCAGCGCCGCCTGCCGTGGCAGGGTGGCAATTAAATCGGGTTGGCCGGCCAGTAGGGCGGCGACCTGGTAGTGGCGGGTAAATATTCGTATATGCCTTTTTTTGTCGATTTGTTCCAGTGCTTCATCGACCCAGCCCAGTCGCTGGATGTCGCCAGGGTTTATGCCGGTGCCCACGCCCATCCCGGTCTTACTCACCCAGATATGCTTGGCTTTAAGGTAATTATCCAGGCTGAAGTCTTTTAGCATCGGGTTGCAGGCACTCATCAGGCAGGTGAAATTATCCCGCCAGATGGTGGATTGGTGAAAGGACTGCGGCAGGTAATCAAAGCGGTTAATGGCCATATCGACCTTGCCTTTCTCAATATCCTGGAAGGTGACATCGCTGGGGGTGAGTATATCCAGGCGAATATGGGGCGCGTCGTCACGAATCTTGTCGAGCAGGGCCGGGATCAGGGTTGATTCGGAATAGTCGCTGGCCATAATACGAAATACTCGATCACTGCTAAGGGCATTGAATTCAGCGTCGGGTTGCACGGCTTTTTCAATGGCGGCGAGTATTTCCCTGATCTGGGGTTGCAGGGCTTTGGCCCTTTCCGTAGGGGTCATGCCCTCACTGGTTCTTATCAGCAGGGGGTCGCCGAGCATATCCCGCAATCGGCGGAGACTGTTGGACATGGCTGGCTGGGTGATGCCCAGTTGATCGGCCGCCCTGGTCACGCTTTGTTCCCTGAGTAAAGCGTCCAGGTAAACCAGTAGATTGAGATCGATACGGGATATATTCATATAATAAATGGTTTGAATAATAACTATAAATTATCCTTATTCTGTCTGATTTTATAAACTTTGACAATCAACTTGAGCTGAGCAGCTCAAAAGGCGAAATATCACCCCTTGAGAGAGCGGTTGGCATTGAGGTCGTTGCCCGCGAATAGTCTATTCGCGGGCTTTTTTATTTGCAGGGACGGCATTAATTCCCTATTCATCAGCTAAATGCTGAGGATAATAAGCATCAATTTCAAAAATCTAGCGGGGAGTAGTAGAGTGCTTCCCTGTCCAAACACTTCAAAAGGTACTCACCATGTCTACATACTCAACTGATACCCAGGCAGCGGCCAGTTTGCGCGACGCACAAGGCGATAGCTGGAACGCGATTAACCCCGAGTCTGTTGCGCGGATGCGTGCTCAAAATCGTTTTCAAACCGGTCTGGATATTGCCCGTTACACGGCGGCTATTATGCGTAAGGACATGGCCGATTATGATGCCGACAGCAGCCAATACACCCAGTCACTGGGTTGTTGGCATGGTTTTATCGGGCAGCAGAAGATGCTGGCGATCAAGAAGCACCATGGCACCACGGCGAAGCGTTATCTTTACCTTTCTGGCTGGATGGTGGCGGCACTGCGCAGTGAATTTGGCCCTCTTCCCGACCAGTCCATGCATGAGAAAACCTCAGTCTCTTCTTTAATTGAAGAACTCTACACTTTTTTGCGTCAGGCAGATGCCCGGGAAATGGGCCACATGTTCCATGAGCTTGATGATGCCCGCGAGCGCGGTGATGATGTGGCGGCTAAAGCAGTGCAGAAAGCCGTCGATAATTACGAAACACATGTAGTGCCGATTGTTGCCGATATCGATGCCGGTTTTGGTAATGCAGAAGCGACCTACCTGTTGGCAAAACAAATGATCGAGGCGGGTGCGTGCTGTATCCAACTTGAAAACCAGGTCTCTGATGAAAAGCAGTGTGGTCATCAGGACGGCAAGGTGACTGTGCCCCATGAAGACTTCCTCGCCAAGATTCGCGCGGTTCGCTATGCGTTTTTGGAACTGGGTGTGGATGAGGGCGTGATCGTTGCCCGCACCGACTCCCTGGGAGCGGGCTTAACCAAGCAGATCGCGGTGACTCGCGAACCGGGTGATCTGGGTGATCAATACAATGCCTTCCTCGACGTTGAGGAAGTGAACGCCGATGAGTTGAATAACGGTGATGTGGTGATCAAGCAAGGCGGTAAACTGGTGCGGCCTAAACGCCTTGCCAGTGGCCTGTTCCAGTTCCGTAAGGGCACGGGCGAGGATCGCTGTGTGTTGGATTCCATTACCTCGCTGCAAAATGGCGCTGACTTGTTGTGGATCGAAACTGAAAAGCCGCATGTTGGCCAGATTGGCGACATGGTTAATCGTATTCGGGAAGTGGTACCCAATGCCAAGCTGGTTTATAACAACTCACCTTCATTCAACTGGACGCTGAACTTCCGTCAGCAGATTTTTGATTTGTGGATGGAAGAGGGTAAAGATGTTTCTGCTTACACCCGCGATGCCCTGATGAGTGTTGAATATGACGAAACAGCGTTGGCTGTGGCTGCCGATGAAAAAATCCGCACCTTCCAGGCCGATGCGGCTCGCGAATCGGGCATCTTCCATCACTTGATTACTTTGCCGACCTACCACACAGCGGCCTTGTCGACTGATAACCTGGCCAAGGGCTACTTTGGTGAAGAGGGTATGTTGGCCTATGTTGCCGGTGTTCAGCGTAAGGAAATCCGTCAAGGATTGGCTTGTGTGAAGCATCAGGATATGGCGGGCTCGAATATAGGCGATGACCACAAAGAGTACTTCTGTGGTGATGCGGCATTAAAAGCCTCTGGTAAAGATAACACCATGAATCAGTTTGGCTAAATACCGGCGGGCGCTTTGTGCGCCTTTCATCTATGCAGAAAACGCCACGGTTATAGAGGCTTGCCATGAATATATCAACGCCAGATCTGTGTGATGAGCACGGCGATGCCGTGCAGGTTGCCGCTCCGGTATTTCGGCACTACGGTGCGGTGCGGCAGTTTTCGGGTGCTGTGGCTACGGTCAAATGTTTTGAAGATAATTCAAAAGTCGGGGAAATGTTGAAAGCCGACGGCAAGGGACGTGTGTTGCTGGTTGATGGTGGCGCTTCTCCTCGCCGCTCTCTGCTCGGTGATAAGCTGGTGACCCAGGCATTGGAAAATAACTGGGCGGGTATTATTGTCTATGGTTATATTCGCGATGTTGAAGACATTGCCGGGATGGACGTCGGCGTGATGGCTATGGGTACTGTTCCGCGTAAAACCGGTAAGCGGGGTGAGGGTCGGGTCAATATCCCGCTGGATGTGGCGGGTCTGAAAGCAAAGCCGGGCGATTATATTTATGCCGATGGCAGTGGTGTGATCCTTGCCGAAAAATCCTTGTTACCCTAAACGGTCTGCTACACTCCTTGGCATGGACTGATTTCAGGGCCAACAACCCTGGCTGTATAAGGAGTAGCGCAAGCAATGGGTATGTCTGTCGCCAGACGTTTGGCGAAAGTAATATTGAATGGCTTCGATGCCTTTTTTGGTGATTTCCAGAATGTCACGCTGGGTGCCCAGGTGCGTTTTGAAAATGCTGATTGGCAAGGTGTGCATACGGAAATGTCACAACGTCTATCCATGTACCAGCGTAAACGTGATGAAGTTGCCAGTAGGGTCGCAACGGTAGCGGGCAGCTCCTTGCATAATTACGATCTATGGAGAGAAGCCAGGGCAGAATATATCAAGCTGGTTAGCAATCATCATAATTTTGAAATTACCCAAACCTTTTATAATTCAGTTTTCTGTAATATTTTTAAGCACGAGAAAATTCGTGATCACTATGCTTTTGTGCTCGATCAGGAAATTCCGTTAACTCATTTCAGCGACCCTATTGTTCGTGAGTTTAGTCTGGGTGAAGATGTTAATGCCTTTGTCGCCGAGGTTTTATCCAGTACGAACTTCTCCCTTCCTTTTGAAGATTTTTCGCGTGATGTGGCGCGTATTACTGCCATTGTTCAGGAGAAACTATTCAGTCGCCTGCCAGTGGAAACGGACGTTAAGCTGGAAATTCTCGAGTCAATTTTCTATCGAAATAAAGCCGCTTATTTAGTCGGTCGTATCCTGGCGGGGGAACAGGTAGTTCCCTTCGTATTACCGTTCTTGAATAATGAGCAGGGAGGTATTTATGTTGATACGGTACTTTATGCACCCGATGATTTGAGTATTCTGTTTAGCTTTACCCGCACCTATTTTATGGTCGATACTTCAATACCGTCGCAATATGTCGCGTTTCTTAAAAGTATTATGCCGAACAAGGAAGTGTTTGAGTTGTATAGTGCGCTGGGATTTGTGAAGCACGGAAAGTCTGAATTTTATCGGCGCGCGGTGGAGCATACCTTACGTTCCAGTGATGAATACGTTATAGCACCCGGTATAAAAGGAATGGTGATGCTGGTGTTTACCCGGCCATCGTTTGATTATGTTTATAAGGTAATAAAGGAGCGTTTTACCCCGCCTAAGGATATGACCAGGGAGCAGGTTGAGGAAAAATACCGATTGGTTAAACGATGGGATAAGGCGGGCCGTATGGCGGACACCCAGGAATTTACCAACCTAGCTTTTGATCGTCGACGCTTTTCTACGGAATTAATGGAAGAGCTGCAACGAGAAGTCCCCTCATTATTGGAGGAGCGTGGTAATGCGCTGATTCTCAAGCACGTTTATGTTGAAAGGAAAATGGTACCCCTGAATCTCTACTTGAAGAAAGCCACTGAAGCACAGTTGCGCAGTGTGATGGACGAATATGGTAATGCGATTAAACAACTGGCTTCAGCAAATATTTTTCCGGGTGACATGTTGTTGAAAAATTTTGGCGTGACCCGGCATGGTCGTGTGGTTTTTTATGATTATGATGAGATTTGTCCGTTAGTGGATTGTAATTTTCGAAAATTGCCACAAGCGCAAACAGAAGAGCAGGAGATGGCCAGTCAGCCCTGGTATGATGTCGCGCCTAACGATATTTTTCCGGAAGAATTTCGCCTGTTTTTTTCTGGTAATCGTGCTGCCAAGCTTGTTTTCGATCAGCTGCATTCTGATCTTTACCAGGCTGAATTCTGGTCGGGGTTGCAGGCGCAGATTCGACAGGGAGCAGTGGGCGATGTATTTCCCTATCGCCGAAAATATCGCTTCGAGAGACCGGCCTGACGCGCTGCCACACTTTTCCATTTTAAACACCTTATTTCCCTCAATTTACCTCGCAGGTAATGGAAATTCCTGACCAAAAGGAACAGGATTACGCACTGATTTCAGCTTTGTCATTAAACAAGGGGAGCACGAATGCTTATTTTCGTACCGAAAGAAGAATTGAAAAGCTATATTGGAAAAGAGCTGGAGCCGGGCGCATGGTTTACGCTTGACCAGGATCGTATTAATCAGTTCGCTGATGTCACTATGGATCAACAATTTATTCACGTTGATCCAGAGAAGGCTAAGGATACGCCTTTTGGTGGAACCATTGCCCACGGTTTTCTTACCCTCTCAATGTTAACCCATTTGGCATCGGAGTCCGCTGTTATTCCCAATGAAATTGCCATGGCTTTGAATTACGGTTTTGATAAGGTTCGCTTCCTGAGCCCGGTGCCAGTCAATAGTGAGATTCGTGTCTGCGTCACCATTACCGATGTGACGGAAAAAGGCGGCAATCGTTACCTGGTTAAACAGCAGGTTAATTTGGAAATAAAAGGCGTTAAAAAACCTGCGCTGAGCTGCGAATGGCTGATTATGAATATCTGTTCCTAACTTGTTAACATTATAAAGGTGAGTTTATGAGTATTTCTTTTGAGCAAAAAGTGGCCATCGTAACTGGCGCTGGTTTGGGTTTGGGCCGCAGTCATGCGCTGGCTTTTGCTGAGCGCGGGGCAAGGGTTGTAGTGAATGATTTGGGCGCTGAAGGTCAACCCAGTGAAACGGCGCTGGCTGTCGTGGCTGAAATTGAAGCCGCAGGTGGAGAAGCCATAGCTCACGGTGCCAATGTTGCCAATATGGAACAGGTAGAAGACATGGTTAAACAGGCTATGGATAAGTGGGGGCGTATCGACATTCTGGTGAACAACGCCGGTATCCTGCGCGACAAGTCCTTCGGAAAAATGACCCTCGATGAATTCCGCCTGGTCGTTGATGTACACCTGATGGGCAGCGTTAATTGTACCAAGGCTGTCTGGGATATTATGAAAGCGCAGAACTACGGTCGCATCGTGATGACCTCAAGCTCCAGCGGTATCTTCGGTAACTTTGGCCAGGCTAACTACAGTGCAGGGAAGATGGCTGTGATCGGTTTGATGAATACGCTTTCTATCGAAGGCCAAAAGAACAATATTCACGTCAATGGCCTGTCACCGACAGCCTTGACGCAAATGACAGACGGTCTGTTACCTGAAAATGCCAAGGACTTGTTAACGCCTGAAACAGTAACACCTGCAGTCCTTTTTCTGTGTTCTGAACAGGCGCCGACTAAATGTATTATGGGTGCGGGTGCAGGTACTTATGCCGTTAGCCGTATCTATGAAACTGACGGTGTATGGCTACCAGAAGATCAACAATCGCCCGAAGGCATTGCCGCCAACTGGGAGAAGATTTATGACAACACTGAGCAAAAAGAATTAGCCGGTGCCTGGGAGCAAACGCTGAAGTTTGTTACCAAATCAGCGGAAGCCCAAAAACTGGATCTGGGTTAAATAAAACTGTCAGCAATCACCATGCAGTGATTTGCTATTGGAGAAGATGATGAAAGAAGCCGTTATTGTTTCAACAGCACGTACCCCGATTGGCAAAGCCTACCGCGGTGCTTTTAACAACACCAAAGGGGCGACCCTGGGTGCTGCCTCCGTTGCCGAAGCCGTTAAACGTGCCGGTATCGATACTGCCGAAATTGACGATTGTATTATGGGCTGTGTCCTGCAGCAGGGCACTATGGGCGCCAATATCGCCCGCCAGGTTGCCTTGCGCGCGGGTCTGGGTGTGAATGTCTCGGGTATGACCATGGACCGCCAGTGTTCTTCCGGTTTGATGGCGATCGCTACAGCAGCCAAGCAAATCACCGGCGATAATATGGGCATTATTGTGGCCGGCGGCGTGGAATCTATTTCCATGGTGCAAAACGAACACATGAACCTGCATCACTATGTCGATGAAGAGCTAATGGCGATTGCCCCTGCTTACCATATGCCAATGCTTGATACCGCCGAAGTGGTTGCAGAGCGTTACGGCATCAATCGTGAGGCCATGGATGAATATGGCTTTTTGTCGCAGCAACGCACAGCAGCAGCCTATGCGGCGGGTAAGTACGCCGATGAGCTGGTGCCGGTAACGACCACCAAGATTGTCACTAATAAAGAAACCGGTGAAACCAGTGAAGAAGAAGTCACTATTACAGCGGATGAGGGCATACGCGAAACCACGCTGGAAAGTTTGTCGGGTCTGCGCCTGGTAAAAGAGGGCGGCACCATCACCGCGGGTAATGCCTCGCAGATGTCAGATGGTTCTTCAGCCTGCGTGGTTATGGACAGCAAGCTGGCCGAGCAAAAAGGGCTTGAGCCTTTAGGTATTTACCGCGGTATGGCGGTTGCCGGTTGTGAGCCAGAGGAGATGGGTATTGGTCCCGTCTTTGCTATTCCCAAACTGCTCAAGCAGACGGGTTTAACCATGAATGACATCGGTCTGTGGGAGTTGAATGAAGCCTTTGCTGTGCAGGTGCTTTACTGTCGAGACAAATTGGGTATCCCCGATGAGCTGCTAAACGTCAACGGTGGTGCGATTTCTATCGGTCACCCTTACGGTATGAGTGGTGCGCGTATGACCGGTCACGCGCTGATTGAAGGTAAGCGTCGTGGTGCCAAGTATGTTGTCGTCACCATGTGTGTCGGCGGTGGTATGGGTGCGGCGGGTTTATTCGAAGTCTGCTAGTCCCCTTAAGAGTGATGTTTCCCCCACCAAGGAGGCGGCTATGAGAGCGTTGGTTTGTAAAGAGCATGGTTCGGCGGCAAAGCTTAGCCTGGAAATCGATTGGCCAACAGTGGCGCCGGGTGCTGGCGATGTTGTTATTGATGTGAAGGCAGCGGGGCTTAATTTCCCCGATACCTTGATCATCGAGAATAAATACCAGCTTAAGCCCGAGCTGCCTTTTGTACCGGGCGGTGAGTGTGCGGGAGTGGTTGTTGCGCTGGGCGATGATGTCGACAGTGTAAACCTTGGCGATGAAGTTATTGCCATCAGCCCTTTTGGGGCTTTTCGTGATCGACTAACCGTTCCTGCCGCCACGGTAATAAAAATGCCCGGGGGCGTTGGTTTTCGTGAGGCCGCGGGCGTCAGTATCACTTACCTGACATCCTACCATGCTTTGAAACAGCGTGGCCGATTGCAGGCTGGCGAAACCGTGTTGGTGTTGGGTGCGGCGGGAGGTGTTGGTATCGCCGCTGTTGAATTGGCCAAGGCCATGGGAGCTACGGTTATCGCTGCCGCCAGTACCGATGAAAAATTGCAGCTGGCGAAAAAAATGGGCGCTGATCATTTAGTGAATTACAGCGACGGTTCCCTTAAGGATAAGGTGAGGGAAATTATCGGCGAGCGGGGTGTGGACATTGTTTACGATCCGGTCGGTGGTGACTTTTCCGAGCAGGCGCTGCGTTGTATGGCCTGGAAGGGTCGCTTCCTGGTGATTGGTTTTGCCAGTGGCCCGATTCCGAAAATCCCCCTCAACCTGGCCCTGTTAAAAGGCTGCGAAATTGTCGGTGTGTTCTGGGGTGCGTTTATCGCCAGGGAACCCGATGTTAGTCAACAAAATATAAGCGAGGTGTGGGCGATGTTGTCTGCAGGGAAATTAAAACCCCTGGTGACGAACGTCTTCCCCCTTGAAGAATATGAGCAGGCGTTTAATTGCCTGACTCAGCGCCGCGCTCGCGGCAAGGTCATTATTGAGATGACCCCTTAGAAATTACTCAAAAACTGCATAGAGGTTAGTATTATGCCCGATTACAAGGCTCCCTTACGTGACATACAGTTTGTTCGCGAAGAGGTATTGAACTACCCGGATCACTACGCCAATTTACCCGGTTGTGAAGAGGTTACTCCGGATCTCACTGAGGCGATTATCAATGAGGCGGCAAAATTTGCCGAGAATGTGCTGGCTCCCCTGAACCGCAGTGGCGATGAAGAGGGGTGTCAGTGGTCGGAAGACGGGGTGACTACCCCGGCTGGTTTTAAAGAGGCCTACCAACAATTTGTGGCGGGCGGTTGGCCGTCCCTGAGTTCGCCATCGGCGTTCGGCGGCCAGGGTTTACCAAGTTCGCTGGATTTGATCGTGACCGAGCTCAATGGCCAGGCAAACCATGCCTGGAGTATGTACCCCGGCCTCGGTGCTGGTGCTCGCAATACCATACTGGAACACGGCACTGACCAGCAGCGCGAGGTCTACCTGACCAAGCTGATTGAAGGAAGTTGGTCAGGTACCATGTGTTTGACTGAATCCCAGGGTGGCAGTGATCTTAGCTTTTTGCGTACTAAAGCTGAGCCCCGGGGTGATGGCAGTTATGCCATTACCGGTACCAAGATTTTTATCTCCTCCGGTGAGCATGATATGGTCGAAAATATTGTACATATCGTATTGGCGCGCTTGCCAGATGCACCTGAAGGTACCCGGGGTATCTCCTTATTTATTGTGCCCAAGTTTTTACCCAATGCTGATGGTGAGGTGGGTGAGCGTAATACGGTGAGCTGTGGCTCGCTTGAGCATAAAATGGGTATCCACGGCAACGCTACCTGTGTGATGAATTTTGACGGCGCTACGGGTTATCTTATTGGTGAACCTAATAAGGGTCTCAATTGCATGTTCACCTTTATGAATGTGGCTCGGGTGGGCACGGCTGTACAGGGTTTGTCCCATGCCGAAGTGGCTTACCAGGGTGGCCTGCGTTATGCCATTGAGCGCCTGGCAGGCCGCTCCCTGACCGGCCCTAAAAACCCCGATGGCCCCGCTGATCCGTTAATCGTACATGCCGATGTCCGGCGTATGGTGATGACCTGTAAGGCCTTTGCCGAAAGTCACAGAATGTTTGTTCATTATCTGGGGCTGCTGACCGATCATATGTTTATCTCGGTGGATGAAACCGAAAAGCAAAAAGCGGATGACTTACTGGGTTTCCTAACCCCAATCGCCAAAGGCTTTATGACCGAGACGGGTCTTGAAGCGGCGAATATTGGTGTGCAAATATACGGCGGTCACGGCTTTATTCGCGAGTGGGGCATGGAACAAAATGTTCGTGACGCCCGTATCAGTACTCTGTATGAGGGGACGACCGGCATTCAGTCACTGGATCTGCTGGGGCGCAAGGTGCTCGGCAGTGGCGGTAAGTTGCTAGCTTTGTTTGCCGGAGAAGTGCTGGAGCTGTGCGGCCAGCTCGGCGAAGAAGAGGAAACGCTGGCGGAATACGGCACGACGCTGGGTGAATACCTGACTGAGTGGGAGCAGTTGACGCGGACTATTGGCGAGCGCGCGGTGGTTGATGCAAACGAGGTCGGTGCAGTGTCTGTCGATTACCTGATGTATTCCGGCTATGTGGTCGCGGCCTTTTTCTGGGCAAAAATGGCCCTGGTCGCCCAGCAGAAGCTGGCAGCGGATAGTAGCGAAGAGCTGTTTTATCGCAGTAAATTAGCCACGGCCAATTTCTATTTCCAGAAGCTGCTACCCCGAGCCAAGCTTCATGCCTCGGGTATTATGAGTGGGGCGGATAGTGTGATGGAATTGTCGGATGATGATTTTGTGGCCATATTGGGTTGAGAAAGTTTAGCGGCGAGAAGCTAAACGTCGGGGGGGTGAGAAAGCGTTAGCTGTCGGGTATTATAGGCACTCTTGGATTGGGTGGAGCTCGGCAGGATATTGAAAACGCAAGCGACGGAAACAATAAAGCAAGCCTCATTGTCCTTTGGTCGGTTATTACGCTTTTGGCGCAATGTACGTGGTAAAAGCCAGGAAGAACTGTCGCTGATGGTTGATGGCTCGGCCCGGCATATCAGTTTTCTCGAAACCGGCCGCTCCCAGCCGGGCAGGGAGATGGCGTTAAAGCTGTCGACGGCGCTGGCGCTGGGGGCACGAGATTCAAATAACCTGCTGATAGCTGCCGGCTATACTCCACAGCGGGTATCGGTAGACCTGCTTTCCGATGACTTTCGCTGGTTGCGCAGGGCGCTGGAAATGACTTTGCGCACGCCCTA
Organism: Spongiibacteraceae bacterium; assembly: GCA_030621845.1. Classification (GTDB taxonomy): domain Bacteria; phylum Pseudomonadota; class Gammaproteobacteria; order Pseudomonadales; family Dasaniaceae; genus JAUXHA01. The sequence goes on along the minus strand of JAUXHA010000055.1, from coordinate 5,420 downwards.
TCCCTGCCATGTTGCGGACCCTCTGGGTAATATGCTGATGGTCAATCGAGCCTGGCTAGGGATGGCAACCGCATTGTTGGCCGCCAGGGAGTTAGCTGGGCCGCTGAATTTTTATCGCCTGTTCTTCTCTGAGCAGGGTCTTCGTCCCTGTATAGAAAACTGGGACTCAGTAGCCAGTGTGTTACTGATGTATTTACAGCAGGAAGTGTTATTGAGTAATGAGCCACAGGGGGTAGGCATCCTCCATGAAATACTGGCTTACCCCCATATTCCCGAAGACTGGAAGCAGCGGGCGGCGATGGTCGAACCGGTTCCCTGTTGGCGGCTGGCGATTAACTACCAGGGCAAGACCTTAAATTACCTGAATACGGTCAATACCCTGGGCACGAACCCCTATGTTGCCGAACCGCGCCTGTTGATTCATACCCTCTACCCGGAAGGGGAACAGGATGGCCCGAGGGAGTGGCATGATGACGCTGGGATACTCTCGCACCCGCTATTGTTTGAATGAGCAGCAGGGGTTTGCAGCTGTTGTTGAAGCGGGTTGGTATGCGGTCGATATCCGCATTACTTATGGACAATCCGCCAGTGTTTCACGTACAATCGCGCCTCAGGTTACACCGATAAGTTATTCCTTGCCCTCTATGGACGAATAATTAAAAAAGCGAGGTGAAGTAGGCTCTTCACCTCGCTTTTTTACGATTGGCTGCGGGTGAAATTTATTGGTTCTAGCGCCGCAATGGTGTGTTTACGTTAGATTTGGAGGTGTGCTTGACGGTACCAGCGATATTGGCCCTTGAAGACGGAAGTATTTTCCGGGGGATCGCCATTGGCGCCGAAGGGCAGTCAGTCGGAGAGGTGGTTTTTAATACTGCGATGACCGGCTATCAGGAAATTCTCACCGATCCGTCCTATGCCCGGCAAATCGTTACCCTGACCTACCCCCATATTGGTAATACCGGCACTAATAGTGAAGATGAAGAGGCCAGTGCCATCTGGGCCACCGGGCTGGTGATTCGGGATTTACCGCTGCTGGCCAGTAGTTTCCGCAATGAGCAAAGCCTGGACGACTATCTTAAGGCGAATAATATTATTGGCCTTGCCGATATTGATACCCGTCGCTTAACCCGTATCCTCAGGGATAAGGGTGCCCAGAACGGCTGTCTGATGGCCGGTGTTATCGACGAAACAGCAGCACTGGCCGCGGCCAGGGGTTTTGGCGGTCTGGTAGGGCTGGATCTGGCAAAAGTCGTTTCGACCAAAGAAGTATTGGAGTGGCGTGCCGGTAGCTGGGTGTTAGGTCAAGGCTATGTGGAGCCTGCTGAGTTGCCCTACCATGTGGTGGCTTACGATTTTGGCGCCAAACGCAATATTTTACGGATGTTGGTGGATCGTGGTTGCCGTTTGACGGTTGTCCCTGCTGAGACCCCGGCCAGCGAGGTGCTGGCGATGAATCCTGACGGCGTCTTCCTCTCCAATGGCCCCGGCGACCCGGAACCCTGTACTTACGCCATCGAGGCGATCCAGCAACTTCTGGCAACGGATATCCCGGTGTTTGGCATTTGCCTGGGTCACCAGTTACTGGCGCTGGCCAGCGGTGCAAAAACAATGAAAATGAAATTCGGCCATCATGGTGCCAACCACCCGGTACAAAATCTCGATGATGGCACCGTGCTGATTACCAGCCAGAACCACGGCTTTGCCGCCGATGAAGCCAGCTTGCCGGAGAATCTACGGGTTACACACAAATCCTTGTTTGACGATTCGCTACAGGGTATTCACCGCACCGATAAGCCGGCGTTCAGTTTTCAGGGGCATCCGGAAGCCAGTCCCGGCCCCCATGATGCAGCGCCATTGTTTGATCATTTTATTGAATTAATCCAGGCGCGATTAGGTTAATTCCGGCACCGGGTGAGCGTATTTGCGCTGTCTCCGTTGCTGAGGTTTTTAAAAGCACATTATTTCGGGTTAACTGAACCATGCCAAAGCGTACAGACATAAAATCCATTCTTATCATCGGTGCCGGCCCGATCATTATTGGTCAGGCCTGTGAGTTCGATTACTCGGGAGCGCAGGCGTGTAAAGCCCTGCGCGAAGAAGGCTACCGGGTGATTTTGGTCAACTCCAATCCGGCGACCATTATGACTGACCCGGCGATGGCCGATGCGACCTATATAGAGCCGATTAACTGGAAGACTGTTGCCAAAATTATCGAGCAGGAAAAGCCTGATGCCCTGTTGCCGACCATGGGCGGGCAGACTGCCTTGAATTGCGCGCTGGATTTGGCCCGTGAGGGCGTGCTGGATCAATACGGCGTCGAAATGATCGGTGCCACCCAGGACGCTATTGATAAGGCGGAAGATCGCGAACGCTTTGATAAGGCGATGAAGTCCATCGGCCTGGACACGCCGCGCAATGCTATTGCCCACAGTATGGAAGAGGCCTTACAGGTACTCGACTCTATCGGCTTCCCGGCGATTATCCGACCCTCGTTTACCATGGGTGGTTCCGGTGGCGGCATTGCCTACAACCGCGAAGAATTTGAAGAGATTTGCCTGCGTGGCCTGGATTTATCGCCAACCAGTGAATTGCTGATCGATGCCTCGCTGATTGGCTGGAAAGAATACGAAATGGAAGTGGTGCGGGATAAAAACGATAATTGCATTATTGTCTGTGCGATTGAAAATTTTGACCCCATGGGTGTGCATACGGGCGATTCAATCACCGTCGCGCCCGCACAAACCCTGACCGACAAGGAATACCAGATTATGCGCAATGCCTCATTGGCGGTGTTGCGTGAGATCGGCGTGGAAACCGGCGGCTCCAATGTACAATTCGGCCAGTGCCCGGATACGGGAAAATTTGTCATTATTGAAATGAATCCACGGGTGAGCCGTTCCTCGGCACTGGCTTCGAAGGCAACCGGTTTTCCCATTGCCAGGGTCGCGGCAAAGTTAGCCATCGGCTATACCCTGGACGAATTGCAAAATGAAATTACTGGCGGTGCCACGCCGGCTTCCTTTGAACCCTCGATTGATTATGTGGTGACCAAGCTACCCCGGTTCACCTTTGAAAAATTCAATGAGGCTGATCCGCGCCTGCATACCCAGATGAAGTCCGTGGGTGAGGTGATGGCGATTGGCCGTACTTTTCAAGAATCATTGCAAAAAGCCCTGCGGGGTCTGGAAGTGGGCTCGGCGGGTTTTGAAAGCCAGATTGATGTCGATGGTCCCGAAGCGCGTGACACGCTGATCCGGGAACTGACCAACCCTGGCCCGGAGCGGATTTGGTTTGTAGCCGATGCTTTTCGCGCTGGAATGAGTGTGGACGAGGTCTATGACTTTGCAAAAATTGACCGCTGGTTCCTGGTGCAGATTGAAGACATCGTCAACAGTGAGAATGCGTTAAAAGGAAAAAACCTGTTGGAGCTGGATACTGATGCTATCTATCGCCTCAAGCGCAAGGGCTTTTCCGATAAGCGGCTATCGGTGCTGTTAGGTGAACAGGAATCGGCTGTTCGCCAGCATCGTCATGGGCTGGGTATTCGTCCTGTATACAAGCGCGTTGATACCTGTGCGGCGGAGTTTGCTACCAGTACCGCCTACCAGTATTCCACCTATGAAGAGGAGTGCGAAGCGGAGCCTACGGATCGCGATAAGATTTTGGTGCTGGGCGGCGGCCCTAATCGAATTGGCCAGGGTATTGAATTTGACTATTGCTGTGTTCATGCGGCGCTGGCCATGCGTGAAGACGGTTACGAAACGATTATGGTTAACTGTAACCCGGAGACGGTTTCCACCGATTTCGATACCAGTGATCGGCTCTATTTCGAGCCGGTGACGCTGGAAGATGTACTGGAAATTATCGACCTCGAAAAACCCAAGGGCGTGATCGTACAATTTGGCGGGCAGACCCCACTGAAGCTGGCTCGTGCCCTGGAGGCACAAGGCGTACCGATTATCGGCACTACACCGGACGCCATAGACCGGGCCGAAGACCGCGAGCGTTTCCAGCATATGATCCAGAAACTGGGCCTGAAGCAGCCGGTGAACACTACGGTTCGCAGCACCGAAGAAGCCGTTGCCGCGGCATCTTCTATTGGTTACCCCCTGGTTGTGCGCCCCTCCTATGTACTGGGTGGCCGGGCCATGGAAATTGTCTACCGGGAGGAAGACCTGCTGCGCTATATGCGCGATGCGGTGCAGGCCTCCGATGATGCGCCGGTATTATTGGACAGCTTCCTTAGCGCAGCGATTGAAGTTGACGTCGACGCGGTGTGCGATGGCGAGGAAGTTGTGATCGGTGCCATCATGCAGCACATCGAACAGGCTGGCATACACTCAGGTGATTCCGCTTGCTCCCTGCCTCCCTACAACCTGGCCGCCGAGGTGCAGGATGCCATGCGTGAGCAGATCAGGCAGATGGCACTGGAGCTGGGTGTAAAAGGGCTGATGAACGTGCAGCTGGCCTGGCAGGATGAAGAAATCTATGTCATCGAAGTGAATCCGCGGGCCTCGCGCACGGTGCCCTTTGTGTCCAAATGTATTGGTACATCGCTGGCCAAAATTGCCGCCCGTTGCATGGTGGGGCAGAGCCTGGCCAGTCAGGGCTTTACCAAAGAGATCGTGCCGCCCTATTTCAGTGTGAAAGAGGCAATAATGCCCTTCAATAAATTTCCCGGCGTGGATCCCATACTGGGGCCAGAAATGAAATCCACGGGTGAGGTTATGGGCACGGGCGAGACCTTTGCCGAGGCTTTCGCCAAGGCTCAGCTAGGCGGCGGTGCCTCAGCACCTAAAAGTGGCACCGTATTGATGAGCGTTCGCGACGTCGATAAGCCCGGTGCTGTAGACGTGGCGCTAGATTTGGCGGGAATGGGCTTCAAAATTGCCGCAACCGGTGGCACGGCGGATGCCATAGAGGCGGCCGGCGTGGAAGTTCGCCGGGTTAACAAGGTGCTGGAAGGGCGCCCGCACATCGTCGACATGATTAAAAACGATGAGGCAGATATGATTATCAACACCACCGAGGGGCGCAGGGCCATTGAAGATTCTGCCTCTATACGCGCCAGCGCCGAGGCGCGCCGGGTGTTTTACACGACAACTTTAACGGGCGCTGAGGCCATCTGCATGACCATGAAGCTGGAAGGGAATACCACCGTGCGTCGCCTGCAGGACTTACACAAGAGTATTGGGCAATGAACAAAGTACCTATGACCGTGGCCGGTGAAGCGGCCCTGCGGGAAGAACTAAACAGGCTGAAAACGGTTGATCGCCCCAGAATCAGCAAGGCAATCGGTATCGCCAGAGAACATGGCGACCTGAAAGAAAATGCCGAGTATCACGCCGCCCGGGAGCAACAGAGCTTCGCCGAGGGTCGCATCATCGAAATTGAGTCCAAACTGGCCGGCGCCCAGGTCA
>JAUXHA010000002.1 GCA_030621845.1 Spongiibacteraceae bacterium | reverse complement strand
AACAAAACTTGCCTGAGGTTTATTAATGAGTCAGTTCACAATGTACCATAATCCGCGTTGTTCTAAATCTCGCCAGACCCTGGCGCTGCTGGAAGAAAACGGTATTGCTCCCGAAATTGTATTGTATCTCGATACGCCACCGAAACAATCAACCCTGAAAGCATTGTTGGAAAAGCTGAATATCAGTGCCCGGGATTTACTGCGCAAGGGCGAGGATGCTTATAAAGAGCATAATCTTGGCGACAGTGGGCTGACGGAGAACGAGCTTATCCAGGCAATGGTGAATCAGCCTAAACTGATTGAGCGCCCCATCGTGGTCAGGGGCGACAAGGCGGTATTGGGTCGTCCTCCTGAAAATGTGCTGGAACTGATTTAACGATGGCTATTTCCAATTATGAGTACTGGTCCCGCATCACACGTTACATTGTATTGCTATGCTATTTTACCTTGCCGGTGGTATTTACCCTGGCATTGTTAATTGTACCCACAAGCACCGATACAGCCCATTGGGTTATTTGGTGGTTGCATATGCTACCTTTACTGATGTTTGTTATCGGTTTACTGAAGCAAAATGTACGCACTTATGTTTGGTTATGTTTTGTGATGCTGGGTTATTTTTTACTGGCCGTGCAGAATGTATTTGCGCGGCAAACGGTACTGGCAATGATTGAAGTGGCGTTGATCGTGATAATGTTTATTGCCGCGATGTTATATGTTCGCTGGCGCTCCAGGGCGTTAGTGTTAATGGAAACAATGGAGTCGTAAATGAGCACAGCTCAAACAAAGAAAGCGGGCATTATTCGCCGTAGTTTCACCGGTTTAATAAGATTGATTGGCTGGTTGCGGGTGCTGACACTCAACCTGGTTTTTTTACTGCTGGTGGCGTTTGTTTTCTCGCTTACCCGCAGTGAAATTCCCCGGATACCAGAGCAGGGTGCCTTGATACTCAACCTTCAGGGCAGTTTGGTCGACCAGCGCAGTTATATTGACCCCATTGTTGAATTGATGGGCGAGGCCAGTGCGCAAGAGCAGGAAACGCTGTTAGCGGATGTCATCAGTGCGATTGCGATGGCGAAAGAGGATCCGCGTATCAGTAGTATTGTGCTGGAGCTGGACGGGCTCGCCTATGGCGGGATTAGTAAAATGCAGGAGATTGCTAGCGCGCTGGATGATTTTCGGGAGAGTGGGAAAAAAATCTATGCTGTCGGCGATAATTATTCGCAGGATCAATACTGGTTGGCAGCCCAGGCTGATGAGGTTTACCTGAACCCGATGGGTGGCGTTGGGATACAGGGTTATGGTCTTTATCGTAACTATTTTAAAGAGGCGTTGGATAAACTGGAAGTCAACTTCCATGTGTTTCGCGTAGGCGCGTTTAAATCCGGCCCCGAACACCTGATTCGCAATAATATGTCCGAACAGGCCCGGCAGGCTAACCAGGCCTGGCTGGATCAGCTGTGGGATCAGTATATCGTTACGGTGGCAGCGCGTCGCAAACTGAAGCCCTTTGAAATCAATCAGTATGTTAATGAGATGGATGTATTGCTGGACCAGTACCATGGAAATTCGGCAACGGCGGCGATGGCGGCGGGTTTGATTGATGGGGTGAAAACCCGCGATGAAGCTAATGAATACCTGATTGAAGCCGTTGGTGCAGTGGACGATGACGGTTTTTATCAAGGTGTGGCCTTTGATAGCTATGTCTGGTTAATGCAAGTTGAGGACGAACAGCCAGAAACAGAATCGCTGGTGGGTATTATTGTCGCCAGCGGTATGATTCTCGATGGCCAGCAAGCTGCCGGTGATATTGGTGGTGATAGTTTGTCCGAGCTTATTCGTCAGGTGCGCATGGATGATGAGGTGGACGCGCTGGTATTGCGGGTCGACAGTGGCGGCGGCAGCGCCTTTGCCTCGGAAATTATCCGGCGGGAACTGGAACTGTTAAAAGCATCTGGCAAGCCACTGGTGATATCCATGGGTAGTATGGCGGCTTCAGGAGGATACTGGATTTCTGCACTGGCCGACCAAATTTGGGCAACGCCGACAACCCTGACTGGATCAATTGGTATTTACGGTGCATTTCCTACCCTGGAAAAGTCCTTCGCCAGACTGGGCATACACAATGATGGTGTGGGTACTACCGAACAAGCGGGCTCCATGCGCCTGGACAGGGCCTTGAGCCCGGTCAGTTCCCGGGTGATCCAGAGTTCAATTGAGCATGGTTATGAACAGTTTCTGGAGCTGGTTGCCGATGGCAGGGGCATGCGCAAGGAAGACGTTGAAAAAGTTGCAGGAGGGCGCGTGTGGACGGGAATGGATGGCTATAATAACGGTCTGGTGGACAAGTTGGGCGGGATGGAAGATGCTGTAGCGGCGGCGGCGGAACTGGCTGGACTGGAAGATTATCGCCGCGAGCTGATTGAGTTACCGCTGAGTCCCCAGGAAGAATTTCTCAGGCAGCTTGGCAGCGTGTTGTCGCCGCTGGGTGGTAACGCAAACACCGCCTTGAGTCAGTGGCATAAGGTATTGGCGCCGTTCCGGCAGAGTATTGAGTTACTGTCTAAAATGAATGATCCCAGGGGTGTCTATCTGCAATGCCCGGCCTGTATTGCGCCGTGATGGCAGGGATAGATTAGCCTGTAGTGGGCAATTGCTGGCGCCAGGCCTCAAAGCCACCATCCATGCTGTAGACTTCATCGAAGCCTTTTTCCAGCAGTAACTGGGCGGCACTTAAGCTGCTATTGCCGTGGTAGCAATAAATAATCAGCGGTTGCTCGGGGTCGGCGTTTTCAATAAATGATTGCAGGCTGTTACCGTCCAGGTGGATGGCGTTATCGATACGCGATTGCTGGAATGACATTTCATCACGGATGTCGGCGAGGGTAACGCTCTGTTTTTTGATCAGGGTATGGGCTTCGGTGATAGACAGTCGCTTGAATTCAGTCATCGGGGCTCGGTCGGCAGGGCTGGCGTGTGGCATTATAGAACGTAATATTAAAGAGAGTCGAGCCAGATATTATTGAGCTTATCCAGGAGTTGTACCGTGCCCAAAGCCGCAGAGTTAAAAAAAGGTGATGTCGTTGAATACAAGGGTGCCCCGCATATTATTAAACACATCGATGTTAAGTCGCCCTCGTCACGGGGCGCTTCCACCCTGTATAAAATTCGTATGAACCATGTAAAAACCCGGCAAAAGATTGATCTTAGCTTAAAGGGCGATGAAGTGCTGGCCGAGGTGGATTTTGAACGACGTAAAATGAGCTATTCCTATCATGATGGTGAGGCCTTTGTGTTTATGGATGATGAAGATTATAGCCAGCACTTGTTAAGTGACGAAGAGCTGGCAGATGATCGCCTCTATATCGTCGATAACATGGAGGGTATTGTCGGCTTGTTAGTGGAGGGCGGCTTGATTGCGGTAGCATTGCCGCAGTCAGTGACGATGATAATTACTGAGACATCACCGGGGATTAAAGGCGCCAGTGCCTCGGCGCGGACCAAACCGGCTACCTTTGCTACGGGGCTGGTGGTGCAGGTTCCCGAATACCTGGAACAGGGCGAGCGGATAAAAATCAATACCGAAGATGGCCGTTTTATGTCCCGTGCCTGATATGAAACCGCTCTTATTGTTATTCCTTGTGGGCAGTCTTTGCGCCTGTGCAAGCAGTGCTTACTACGCTCATTTAGCCTCCGGGCAACAACAATTGTTGAGTGGCCGCGAGTCCATAGCAAGTTTGCTGCAAGACCCTGATACTGAGCCGGCTTTGCGCCAACGTTTGTTGCTGGTTCAGTCGGTTCGAGATTTTGCCAGCGACCAGCTCACTCTCCCGAGCAATGACAGCTATCGTTATTACGTCGATTTGGACCGTCCTTATGCGGTCTGGAATGTTTATGCGGCTGCAGAATTTTCTGTGGAGGCTAAAGAGTGGTGCTTTCCCATTGCGGGCTGTGTGGCTTACCGGGGTTATTTCGACGAGCAAAAAGCGCTGGATTTTACTCAATCGCTGGATGAACAGAAGCTGGATTACTTTGTCGGTGGTGTGGCCGCCTATTCGACCCTGGGATGGTTTGATGATCCGGTATTAAATACGTTTATTGATCGCGATGAGCTGCGTTTGGCAGGCTTGATCTTTCATGAGTTGGCGCATCAGCAACTCTATTTGAAAGGCGATACAGCGTTTAATGAAAGTTTTGCCCGGGCAGTTGAAATAGAGGGCGTGCGCCGCTGGCTGGCATACCAGCAACGGGATGATTTGATGGCGGACTATCTTCTGGATCAACAGCTTCACCAGGATTTTGTCACCACTTTGTTGCGAGCCCGGGATTCCCTGGCGACCTTATACCAGTTGCCAATAAGTGATGAACAAAAACGCAGGCGAAAAGCGCAGCGTCTGGAACAAATACAACGGCAGGATTATGCGGCCTTTAAGCAGCGTTGGGATGGAACTACGCAGTATGATGGCTGGATGAGCCGGGATTTTAATAATGCAAAACTGGCAACGCTGGCTAATTATCACCAGTGGTTGAGTGCTTTTGGGCAATTGATAGCGGATAACCAGGGCAATATGGCTGATTTTTACCGGGATGTTGCTGTTGTTTCCCGTTATGATCGTGAAAAAAGACAACATCAGCTTCAGCTTTTGTCATCACGTGCATCTGCTACACTGGTAAAAAATAAGGATCACTCACAGCATGAATGAAAAATTTAGCCTGGCCAAACGGGTAAAGAGTTTTCACTATGCCTTTAAGGGCATCCGCGAGTTGTTTACAGGCCAGCACAATGCACAAATTCATTTGCTGGCGACCGTGGTGGTGGTAGCCATGGGCGTTGTTTTTGAGATCAGTCGCAGCGAGTGGTTAATTATTATTTTAACCATCGCCCTGGTCATTATGGCTGAAGCATTGAATACGGCCATCGAGTATTTGGCTGACGCCTGTGTTCCCGATCAGCACCCGCTAATCGAAAAAGCAAAGGATATTGCCGCCGCGGGGGTGTTGTTCTGCGCTATGGCAGCGGTGTTGGTTGGCGCTATTATTTTTCTGCTTTAAGAGATTTGTGCGTTTTCTGCGCTCACGATTTTTGCTGCCGTCTTCTGGTCTTTGTAACCGGGCAATAGTCTGGCGAAATCATCCAGCACTATATAGAGACTAGGCACCAGTAATAGCGTGATTACGGTGGCGAAAATAATCCCAAAGCTCAATGATACCGCCATCGGAATAACCATCTGTGCCTGTAAACTGGGTTCCAGCAGCATGGGCAGTAAACCAAAAAAAGTGGTGAGGGAAGTTAGCAGTATCGCGCGAAAACGTTTGCTGCCGGAATCAATCACCGCCTGGTGTTTATCAACGCCATTGGCTACGGATTTATTCACGAAGTCGACCATAATCAAGCTGTCATTGACGACAACACCTGAGAGGGCAATGACCCCAAAGAAAGAAAACATATCAAAGGGAATGCCCAGCAACATATGGCCGATAAGTGCGCCGATCACACCAAAAGGTATGACCCCCATAATAATCAGCGGTTGCAGATAGGATTTCAATGGAATGGCTAACAAGGCATAAATTCCGAATAAGGAAATGCCAAATCCAAAGAATAAACTGTCGAACATCTTGTCGGATTCTTCACTCTCGCCATCAAGCTTGTAATCAACACCGGGATAACGTTGTTTTAAGTCGGGCATAAAATTACGGATAAGATCATCCACCAGAGAAGAGGGCTCTACCAGTGTTTTATTCGCTTCAGCGGAGACGGTGATGGCTCGCTCGCTATTAATACGAGTCGTTTGGGTGTAACCGGGAGCCACTTTTATCGTGGCCACAGAACTAAACGGTACCTCGTCACCGCTGTTGGTGCGAATGTACATGTTCTCCAGGTCCGCAATGGTTTTTCGTTCCTCTTTGGGGTAGCGAACCATGACCTTGACTTCATTGGTACTGCGTTGCAGGCGCTGGGCCTCGGCGCCATAAAACGCATGCCTAACCTGTGTGCCAAGGTCGGCCACTGACAGCCCCAGGGCTTCGGCGCTGGGTTTGATGCCCAGGGTGATTTCATCCCTGATGGCACTGGCACCGTTGCGAATATCAAAAATACCATCGTAGCTCGCCAGTTTTTCCTCGAGTTCTCCGGCGGCCGCTTTAAGTTGATCAAAATCCTTTGCCACTAATTTAAAACCAATGCCAGGGCCGCTCATGCCTTGCAGATTGGAGATAGAGATGATTTTGGCACCGGGGATTTCGCCTACCTGTTCACGCCAGGCAGTAATAATTTCATCGCTACTGATGTCGCGCTGTTCCGACTTGGTTAGTTCCAGCATGGAGTCGGCAAAGCGCCCCTCATAACCCCAGGTAAACGTATGATGGATGAAACCGTCTTCATTACCGGAGTCGATTTTGTACTGCTCATTGACTTGTTCCAGACTGCGGGCAATATGTTGTTGTGCATCACGGGTTTTAGCATCGGCAGTACCTTCGACCATTTCCAGTTTCGATTGTAAAAAATCACCGGGTATGGATGGAATTAACACATAGCGGATAACGCCGCCGCCGACCAGGCCGCCGACCAGAATCAGCATGGCAAAAAAGCTGGCAAAGGTGGTGTAGCGATTGGCAATACATTTCAGTAAAAAGGGTTTGTAATGATAATGGATAAAATGTTCAAGATGGCGATTAGTCCAGGCCGGTACTTTGTTGAGCTCCCCCCAAATACCTTCATTACTTTGCTTGCTGTGAGCCAGGTGCGCGGGCAAAATCCATTTCGATTCGATCAGGGAAAAAATCAGGCAAAAGATAACAACCCAACCCAGGGCCTCAGGGAAGGTGGATAAAACACCTTCGGTAAACAGCGTCGGCATGAAGGCGATAATGGTTGTCAGCACGCCGAAGGTTGCCGGTGTGGCTACGCGCAAGGCCCCCTCAATAACGTTGTCAACGCTGTGGCCTTTTTGTTCGCAGTTGCTGCTGGCACTCTCGCCAATAATAATGGCGTCATCGACAACGATGCCGAGAATCAGGATAAAACCAAACAGGCTGATCATATTCAGCGTGACATTGAATGATTCCAGCGGCATTAATATAAACGCGCCGAGGAAACAAACCGGCAGGCCGGCCATTACCCAGAAAGCGAGCTTGATATTGAGGAACAGGCTGAGTACTAAAAATACCAGCAGGCCACCCATGGCCAGGTTCTTCATCATCATGTCCAGACGACCCTGCAGATAGAAGGTGACGTCGGCCCAGTGGTCGATATAAACCCCGGGGGGTAATTGTTTGCGTTTTTCTTCCATGTATTTTTTGCTGGCGCGCGACACGGTGAGAATATCCTGGTCACCCACTGCGTATATGGTGACGGCCATACTGAATTTATTATCGAACAGGGCATATCCTTCCTGTTCGACAAAGCCATCGTCGATAGCGGCAATATCACCCAGGGTGAGTCGAGTGCCATCGGGGTTGCTGATCAGGACAATTTTTTCAAAGTCTTTTTGCTGGTAAGCCTGGCCCTTGGTGCGCAGCATAATTTCACCGTTTTCGGTTTTAATTGCGCCCCCGGGTAAGTCCAGAGAGGAGCCCCTGATCGCCAGGGCAACTTTTTCCAGGGTCAGGTGGTATTTGCGCAGGGTAGCTTCAGGCACTTCAATGGAAATTTCATAGTCACGGTCACCCCATATAGTGGCATAGGCAATATCGGGGTCCTGTAACAGCTCTTCCTTGACCTCTTCCACCAGCCTCTTCATGCTTCTCTCGTCCAGGTTGCCATATATTTGCAGCTGCGAGGCATGTTCGCGGACTTTGATACGATTGATTACCGGTGTTTCTGTTTGTTCTGGGAAGCTGCTGATGGCGTCTATGGCGCTTTTGACTTCGTCCATGACGGCCAGTACATCATAGTCGTCGTAAATTTCCAGTCGCAGCGTGGCGAGAGATTCATTGGCCGTGGAATCAACCCGCTGAATGGATTCAATGTCCTTCAGGGACTCTTCAATTTTGAGGATAATGCCCTTTTCCACTTCGTCCGGGGCGGCGCCGGGATAGACCATGTTGACTGAAATGATGTTGACTTCAATCTTGGGGTTTAAAGCGCGTTGGGTATTCCAGGCTGACCAGCCACCGACGACGAAAATCATTATCATCAATAAATTGGCGGCCACAGCATTATTGGCAAACCAGGCAATGATCCCGCTATGCTTGGGTGTGCTTGTATTCATGCCGGGTGATTCCTGTCCAGCGCTGGTGGGGCAACATTGAGCTCATCGTCTGAGGGTATTAAACCCGGTGCCGGAGCGATATCAAGGGGGTGATCAGCCGGCACTGCCTCTTCGGGTATGCTCGGTTCATGGTCAGTGTCGTGGGTCGGGGTAATATTGGCAACAGCAACCAGAGTGCCTGGAATGGCGCCACTGATATTGGACAGGCAGATTAATTCTCCCTCGCTGAGACCGGCGGTGACATACATGTTTTTCCCTTCGGTACGCAGTATCTGTATTTGTCGATTTTGCAGTCGCTGTTGCTCATCGATAATCCATATCTTGTTGCCTGCTCTTAAAATATACCGTGGTAGCACCACCAGGTTCTCGATCTGGCGTCCTTCGATGCGGGCGCTGACAAAGGTGCCAATGCGCAAAGGCTGTTCCCGGAAGTGTGAAAGGCCATAGGGGTCATCGATTTCAGCAACGGCGAATAAGACGCGACTGCGTTCATCAAAGACGCCTTCGGTTCGAATTAGCTTGCCCTGCCATTGGTGTAATTGGCCGCCAATTTCTGCGTAGAGATCAACCTGTGGGTAGGCATCAGCCTGGTGCTCAAGGTGAGAGGAGGGAAGGTTCAGGTAGTTTAACTTGCTGTCAGGCAGGGCCATGCGTAATTCTGCAATGTCCACAGCAAAGGTGTCGGCCAGTTGACTGCCGACATTAACATACTGCCCGATATCGACCTGCTTACTGCGCACAATCCCCTGATAAGGCGCGCGAATAACCGTCCTTTCGAGTTGATCCCGGGCATGGTCCAGGTCAGCGCTGGTGTAATCCAGTTTGGCCTGGGCATCAGCCAGTTGAGGTTTGCGCAGAGCGAGGTCTTCAGCGGTCTGCGAGCGAGTGACGGTGCTGCGGTATTTGATCCAATCCTGACGGGCGACTTCAGCTTTTCCCAATTCGGTTGCCAGTGCGCTTTTGGCGCTGGCAACTGCCGCTTCGGCGCGTTTTAATTCGGCGCGGTAATTACGATCATCTATTCGCAGTAAAATGTCGCCCTGGTTAAAAAATCCTCCCGCTTTAAGATGCGTGGATACTTCGATGATCTTACCGGACACCTCGGAAATAATAGCAGTGGACGTGCGGGGTGTTATGGTGCCCTGGGCGCGCACTGATATTTGCAAGGTTTCTTTCACAGCCTGCGCAGCATTAACCAGTAGCGGTTGTTGTTCGACGATTACTTGCTTTGGTTCAGGCTTGCTCAATACCAGTGCGGCAGCGATTAAACTGGCAAGCATTATTATGCCGATGGGAAGCAGTATGGGTTTTTTCAACAGGGACAACGGGGAGGTACTCCAGAGATATATAGCCAGTATGCCAGGGCATTTTATAGCACAGTCCTGACAGGGGTGCATTAACACAGGATTAATGTTTGATTGCTATGTGAAAATTGTTATAAAAAGAGCGAATTAATACAGCGTGGGATCAAGTGTTCGCCTGTTTTGGTTGTAGCCAGTGCTGGCGAAGTCGGTTAATTTAAAGGCCCTGGAAACAACTGGCGGACTAAGAGAGGTTGATATGTTACTGAAGGATAAAGTGGTGATTGTCTCGGGTATTGGCCCTGGGCTGGGTATAGCCCTAGCCGTACATGCTGCCCGGGAGGGGGCAAAATTGGCGATTGCTGCTCGCACGGCGTCTAAACTGGACGATGCAGAAGCGGCGGTGGAGGCGCTCGGCCTGGGAACCAAGGTGTTGAAGGTGGTGACCGACATCAGCGATAGCGCGCAGTGTAAAAACCTGGTGGAGCAGACGATCGCTCAATTTGGTCGCATTGATGTATTGATCAATAGTGCCTACAACCCGGGTTCATTTGAGCCGATTGAAAAAGCTAACCTGGATGGTTGGCGTCAAGCCATGGAGGTGAACCTGTTTGGTACGATGGCGTTGACGCTGGAGGTGATTCCCCATATGAAGCAGCAGGGGGGCGGTTCCATTGTTATGGTTAACACCATGGTGACACGCAAGCCGCTGGCTACCCAGGGCGGTTATGGTGCTTCCAAAGCGGCCTTGCACAGTGCGACCTCTCATTTGGCGGTGGAATTGGGGCAGTATAATATTCGCGTTAATTCCACTTTTATGGGTTGGATGTGGGGGCCGCCGGTCGAGGGTTATTTCGACATGATGTCCAAACACAGCGGTGTCGATAAACAGGCGATGATTGCTGATGTGGAGAAAAACATCCCACTGGGAAAAATTCCCGACGATGCAGATTGTGCCAAGGCGGTTATCTTTTTGGCATCTGATTATGCCTGTGCGGTGACGGGTGCTGGATTGGATGTGAATGGCGGTGAATTTATTCCGCATTAAGCAAGCGCTGTTTTAAAAACAGCGCTTGCTTAGTCGGGGCAGGTGTTTACTTGGCAGCGCGCTTCTTCTTGGCAGGCGCTTTGGTTTTTTTCGCGGGCTTTTTTACTTTTGCCTTGTTTTTCGCGGCAGCGGTATCTTTAATCGCCTGTGCTTTTAATACCGCCGTTTCGGCTTTAGCTATTGCGGCAGCGTTACTGATAGTGGCTTTGGCACTGGCAACATCGGCTTTGGCTGTTTTTGCAGCAGCCCTGGCCGTTACTTCGGCGGTCTTTGCATTGGCCAGAGCTGTACGGGCGCTTTCAAGCTGTTTTTTACTGCTGGCGGATGTTTTTGCCTTGCGGGCAGTAGCCAGTTTTTTCTGTGTAGCGACAACTGCTTTTTTGGCTTTTTCTGTGTCTTTACCAGCTTTGATCGCCGCTTTACTGGCATCGCTCAGTAGTTTAGTGCGCGCTTTGCTTAGTTTTGCCTGGAGTTGGACAATTTCTTTTTCCAATTGCGTAATAGGGTTTGCAGTTTTTTTTGCAGCGGCCATAAAATAAATCCTTAGTAGAGTTGAATAAAAAGCGCGCGAATTATACCCGCCTTTTTGAACGTTGACACGTAAAGATAGGCATAAAGACAACTAATACAAATGTAACGCGAAAAAAGAGTTTTCTCATTTTCCCCTGGAGAAACTTTTTTACTGAAATTTGTTTTAAATTCCACGGGGATGCTTCATTAGAATATACTCGTTAAGCGATACCTTTGACGATGTTCTGCAACCGGGAGAGACGTATGCCAGACCACACTAGCACTGAAATTGAGGCGGCGGTTTTTCGCCGCTTACTGGAACACCTGGACAGCCGCAAAGATGCCCAGAATATTGAGTTAATGAATTTAGCGGGTTTTTGCCGCAACTGTTTATCCAAATGGTATATGGCTGCCGCTGAAGAGCGGGGGGTGGATGTTGATTATGACAGTGCTCGCGAGCGGGTGTACGGGATGTCCTATTCGGAATGGAAATCGAAGTACCAGCGTGAAGCCACCGATGAGCAACTGGCAAAGTTCAACCAAGGGAAATAGTCACTGGCACTGCCAGTGACACCTAGAGCAGGCTGCCATGGGGCAAATATTGATTTTTGCTATGGGCTTTAATCCATAATACTAGCTCCCGATCGATACCGCTGCCGCGTTTCTTTAACACTTTTCCCAGCCAGATAACCGGTGATTTATCGCCTGCTTCCCAGCCAGGTAATTGCTCAGCCAGGGTAAAGAAGCGCATCAGGGCGATAATCTGCTCGTCGTCAAAGTGCTCGGCGGCGGTAAACCAGCATTCCTTGCTTTGTGTCATCAAGCCTGCCTGTTCCTGTTGTTGTGCAGGAGAGAGCCCTGCGGCCAGTTGCTCCAGTTGCTGCTGATGACTGAGTTCAATAAACTGCTCCAGTTGTTTATTATCGATGTAAAAATTCGATTCAGCTGTTGTCGTGTTGGGATCCCAACTGCCTAATGACATGGTTTTCTCCATAAATAAGCTCGGCAGCTATTATAGCCTGTGCTTGAGCTTGCCGTCATCCGGAGCGCGGCGAGTGTAAAATTGGTGATTTTTCGGAAAACACTTATACTGTATAAAAATACAGTTATTGGTGCTTGAATGTTACAGGCAGCTATTGAGCCTGCCAGAAAAATTATCCATCTCGATTGTGATTGTTTTTTTGCTGCCGTTGAAATGCGAGACAATCCTTCCTTGCGCAATCGGCCGATTGCCATCGGCGGGGCGGCGTCGCGTCGCGGTGTCATTGCTACCTGTAATTATCCTGCCCGTGCCTTTGGTGTGCATTCAGCGATGGCAACGGTGACGGCGCAAAAACGTTGCCCGGAATTGTTATTGCTTCCTCACCGGATGGAGCAATACCGCCTTGCTGCCGAGCAGATTCGCGAAATATTCATGGACTATACCGAGTTGCTCGAACCACTTTCCCTGGATGAAGCCTTTCTTGATGTCAGCGGTGCTGAAAGCGCCACTGGGATTGCCCGGGAAATTCGCCGACGGGTGGAGCGGGAAGTGGGGATTACCCTGTCAGCGGGAGTGGCGCCGAACAAATTCCTGGCGAAAGTCGGCAGTGACTGGAACAAGCCCAATGGCCTCTGTGTTATTCCCCCACAGCGGGTAGATGCTTTTGTGCAGCAATTACCGGTTAAGCGACTGTTCGGGGTGGGCCGGGTGACGGCGGAAAAACTTCGGCGCATGGGCGTGGTGGACTGTGCCGGGTTAAGGGCATTCTCAGTGTTTGAGCTGACGGATCGTTTTGGCAGTTTTGGCCAGCGTCTTTATGAATTGAGCCGCGGCATTGATGATCGGCCAGTTAAAAGCGGTCGGCGCAGGAAATCCCTGAGTGTTGAGCACACATATATGGCTGACCTGCGGGGGTTTGATCGCTGTTTGTTGCAGCTGCCGGAATTGTATCAGCGATTGATTCATCGTCTGCAGACGATTGATGCCGGCTATCGGGTCAGCAAGCAATTTGTGAAAATTAAATTCAATAATTTCCAGTCTACCCACCGGGAATGTGTGAGTACTGGAGTACCTGGAATCAGCCTGTTCCAGCAGTTGTACCAGCAGTCTATTAGTCGGGGGGATGGTTTGCCGGTGCGTTTATTGGGGATGGGGGTACGTTTCCAGGAGCGTAATGGGGAAGGCAATGAGACGCGCAATGGGGCACGCAATGGAGAGTGCGGTGAGCAGTTAGCATTGTTTGCTTGATGATTTCTGATAGCGCCGGGGCAGGTAGTCTAGCGCCATTTCTCATTGTCCCTACGCCCGTGTATGATGGGATTTTTCTCGCGGCGGAGTGATGGTGTTGAGATTACTGATTTTGTTACCACTGGTGCTACTTTCAGCTTGTACGGGGATGAAAGTAGAGGTCGCTGAAAAGAGCCTGTTTGATGCCAGCCAGCACCAGTTCTATGCTTGGGAAAATACGCCTATGGTGAATAATTCCGGCAGGGAGGAAGTGATTTTTAAGGTGGACGCCATACTGCGCGTACAGGTTAATGAACAGTTGCAGAGGCGAGGGTACCAAATGGCTGGCCGGGAGCAGGCTGATTTTCTGGTGGCTTATCAATACCTGGTCAGTCTTGAGGCGGATCAGGGCGGAATTATTTCCCCCACCGATGAGGCCGCTGCCGCGCGGGATCTTGGCGACGATGTTAATAACACACGGATTTATAATCACCCGGTGAACCCGTATATTCAAAGGGCCAAGCTGGCGCTGGAATTGACCGATCCGGCAGGAAAAAAACTGTGGCGGGCAGTGGGGCAACAGCTGGTAGAGGATGAATCACCCAGCGATAATGCCCTGCGACAAAGCCTTACCCGGATTACCGGGAAAATGTTCCGTGGCTTTCCCGACCGGGATTAAGCTATTTCTTTGGCAGGATGAAATTTAAATACAGATAGCCGACCAGTGCCGCCGCAAAAGAACCGATCAGAATGCCCAGCCGGTCTACCGGCAAATAATCCATACCGTTTTGTTCAAAGGCCAGTGAGCTGATAAACAAACTCATGGTAAAACCAATACCGCAGAGAATCGACACGCCATAGACTTCGCTCCAGCGCATATTGGGCGCGGGCGCCAGTTTTAAGGTTACCGCCAACCAGCTAAACAGGAAAATCCCGATTTGCTTGCCAAAGAATAAGCCGGCGGCAATACCGATAGGAATTGATGTGAAGATACTACTGATGGCGCGTTCATCCAGCACCACGCCGGCATTAACAAAGGCAAACAGTGGCAGGATGACAAAGGCGACCGAGGGGTGCAGTTCGTGTTCCAGTTCTTTTACCGGTGAGCGGCCATCCCGGGTGGCATAGGGGATAAAAAATGCCAGCGCGACCCCCGCCAGGGTGGCGTGTACCCCTGATTTCAGCACCGAGGCCCACATCACCAATCCAACCAGCATATAGGGTGGCAAACTTTCTACGCCGCGGCGATTCATCGTAAATAAAATCACCAGGCAGGCACCGGCAATGCTCAGGGACAGTACCGATAAGTCCGAGGTGTAGAACAGCGCAATGATAATGATGGCACCGATATCATCAATAATGGCCAGCGATACCAGGAAGATTTTCAGGCTGGCCGGGACGCGGGTGCCGAGCAGGGAGAGAATACCCAGGCTAAAGGCGATATCGGTGGCGGCGGGAATGGCCCATCCGTCCATAGCCGCCGCGTCTCCCTGATTGAACCAGATATAAATGGCTGCCGGTACCACCATGCCGCCAACGGCGGCAACGGTGGGCAGTATCAGTTTATTGGCCTGGGATAATTCACCGTCTATCAGTTCCCGTTTTAGTTCCAATCCAACCAGGAAAAAGAAAACTGCCATTAGGCCATCGTTGACCCACAGCAGTAAGGGTTTGGCAATTTCGAAATCGGCGAAGCGGATTTCAACAGGTATGCGTAAAAACGCCTTGTAAGCAGCGGTAAGATCGGTGTTGGCAAACACCAGTGCCAGCACCGTGGCAAAAATTAACAGTATCCCCCCGGCACTTTCCAGCTTCAGAAACGTTTTAATACTGTCGATCATGGTTCGGCCTTAATCAGGTTGCACGGGGTGCTGAGCGCCTATCATACCGAATAGGCAGGGGCTGTCTATGCTGTCGGTGAATTGCGCTTGTTCCCCGGTGAATAACCCCTTATTATCCGCCGCCTCTGTGATTAATTGAGTGTATTTGTGGCTGCATTATCTTTTCATCCCGGTCAACGCTGGGTCAGCAATACTGAATCAGAACTGGGCCTGGGTATTGTGCTTGAAATTGCCAGTCGCCGGGTTGAAATCAGCTTTCCCGCCGCGGGTGAACAGCGTACCTATGCCATTGACAACGCGCCCCTGAGCCGGGTGCGTTATGAAGTGGGCCAGCGGGTTAATAATATCGATGGTGAGTCGATACTGATTACTGAAGTGGAGGAGCGCAATGGCAGCCTGATCTATTTGGGCAGCGATGACCATGATCAGTCGGTGGTATTGCCCGAGCTGGAGCTGGACAGTTTTGTCCAGTTCAGCAAGCCACAGGAGCGCTTGTTTGCCGGCCAAATTGATGACAATCGCGCGTTTCAGTTGCGCAGTGATACACTCCGTTATATCCGTCAGCAACAACAATCACCGGTAGCCGGTTTACTGGGCGCGCGTATCCAGCTATTACCTCATCAGCTTTATATTGCCAGCGAAACAGCCAGACGCTATGCGCCGCGGGTATTACTGGCTGATGAAGTGGGGCTGGGCAAGACCATTGAAGCGGGTCTGATTATCCATCAACAACTGATTAGCGGTCGCGCCAGTCGGGTAATGGTGGTGGTACCCGACAGCCTGGTTCACCAGTGGCTGGTGGAAATGTTGCGGCGTTTTAATCTGTTTTTTACCATTCTCGATGAACAGCGCTGTATTGCCCTGATGGAATCGGGGGAGGGTAATCCTTTTGAGAGCGCCCAATTGGTACTGTGCACCCTGTCCTTTCTCAGTGGGCAGGCGGGGCGTCTCGAACAGGCTGTTGCGGCTGACTGGGATCTGCTGGTGGTGGATGAAGCGCATCATCTGGAGTGGAGTGAGCAACAGGTCAGCCCGGCCTATCAGGCGATTGATCTCTTGTCCCGGCAAGCCAGGGGTTTATTGCTATTAACGGCCACCCCCGAGCAACTGGGTATTGAAAGTCACTTTGCGCGTCTGCGCTTGCTGGATCCCGCCCGCTATTTTGATTTTGATGCTTTTCGTGCCGAAGAGGCTCGTTATGCCCCGGTGAATACACTGGTACAACAACTGCTGGCAGAGGATGCCTTGACGCAATTAGCAACGGAATCAGTACAGCAGCAGCTCGGCGCATTTTTGGGTGAACCGGCTTTGCAGGCATTAAATGCCGAGTTCGACAATGCCGAGCTTGATTCTGCTGCAACCCTCAAACGCCTGGTTCGCGAGTTACTTGATCGCCATGGCACCGGACGGGTATTGTTCCGCAATACGCGCGCCTCGGTGGCGGGTTTCCCCCAGCGTGAATTACATGCCCATTATTTGCCCGCGCCCGATGCCTATGTTGCCCGCGCCCCGCAAGCCCGTATTGAAGACCTGCTGCACCCCGAGCGCTTGCTGGGTGAGCAGTGGTTAACCGAGGATCCGCGGGTGCGTTGGCTGGCTGACTTCCTGAAGCAGCAGCGCGGTAATAAAATCCTGGTGATATGTGCTTTGGCCACAACAGCGCTGGCATTGGAGCAGCAGTTGCGGTTAAAGCACGGGGTTCATTCCTCGGTATTCCATGAAGGCTTATCGCTGGTGGCGCGCGATCGGGCAGCGGCTTATTTTGCCGATGACGAGGAGGGCGCCCAGGTATTAATCTGTTCCGAGATTGGCAGCGAAGGGCGCAACTTCCAGTTTTCCCACCAGCTGGTGTTGTTTGATTTGCCCTTGAACCCGGATCTACTGGAGCAGCGCATTGGTCGCCTTGATCGTATTGGCCAGCGCCACACAGTGCAGCTACATGTGCCCTGTTATGAAGGCAGTACCCAGCAGCTGCTACTGCGCTGGTACCACGAAGGCGTTAATGCCTTTGAGCAAAGTTGTGCCATAGGGCAAACCCTGTATCGGGAATTTGAGCTCAGCTTGAGTGCCTGCTTGCACAACGCGGGTGATCAGTCGGCCTTTGAGCGTGTACTGGACGATACTCGTCGCAGTGCGCAGCGATTGGTGGCTGAACTGCAGCGGGGCCGCGATCGTTTGCTGGAATTAAATTCCTGTGATACCGAGCGTGCCGACCAGATCGTTGAGGCGATGCTGGAGCAGGAACAGCGCCAGGCACTGTCCGCTTATATGGAGCAGGTATTTGACCAATATGGCGTCGATCAGGAGCACCACACGGCGGTGAGTGTGGTATTGCGCCCCGGTGACCACATGCTGGGCCACAGCTTTCCCGCATTGCCGGAAGATGGCATAACCGCTACCTACCAGCGTGATATGGCATTGTCCCGGGAGGATATGCACTATCTCACCTGGGAGCATCCGATGGTAATCGGGGCCATGGATATGGTGCTGGGTAGCGATTTTGGTAATACCGCTTTTTGCACCATGAAACTGCCCCCGTTAAAAGCGGGTACGATACTGCTGGAGGCAATTTTTATCGTCAGTTGCTCCGCACCCGCGGCCCTGCAATTACATCGTTACTTGCCGTTGACCACTGTGCGTGTGGTGGTTGATAGCCTGGCTAATAATCTCAGTGAGGTGCTCACCGAAGCCCATTTTAGTAAGCTGGGGAAGAAAACCCCTAAACGCAGCGCCCAGGATTTTGTCCGTCATACCCGCCAGCAAATTGTTACCATGGTTGAGCAGGCGGAACACTTGGCGGCGGCGCAGCAGCAGGGTATTGTCGAGGCGGCGGCTGAAACAATGGACGCGCTGCAGCGGGCTGAGTGTCAGCGATTGCAGGCACTGGCGGCAGTCAATCCGAATATACGCCAGCAGGAAATTGATTATTTACTGGCTGAAACGGGCGAGTTAAAACATTATTTAAGTGTCGCGCAGATTAAACTCGATGCTGTGCGGCTTGCTGTGATTACTGAATAAACCGAGGTATTGCCATGTTAGACCTGGAAGCGATAGAACTGATCAAGCAGTTGAAGGCGCGTTATTTTCGTTTTCTTGATACCTGTGACCTGGCGGGTTTGAAAACGGTATTTACCGACGATGCTGAGGCCTATTTTAAGGGGGGGCATTACGAATTCACCTTAAATGGCTGGGTTGAACTGGAGCAGTTTTATAAAGACTCATTTACCCCCACTAAATTTGGTATGCACACCGGGCACCACCCTGAAATAACGGTAGAGGGTGATACCGCAACCGGTATCTGGTATTTGCAGGATATTTTTATCAATCTGGAAGAGAACATCACTATTAGCGGTAGTGCGCTCTATAACGATAATTATGTCAAAGTGGATGGTGACTGGAAGATTGCCTATACCGGCTATAAAAGGCTATTGGAGCAAATGGAACAGCGCGATGAGCGGATTCAGGTACTGGTGAAACCAGTTCAGGCTTAGATTTTCTTATTGAGTGATGTAAAAAAACCCGCATTAGCGGGTTTTTTTACATCGGGGCAATTAAGCTCTCTTTCGAGTCAGGCCGGCCAATCCAATCAGCGCAGAACCGAAGAGCCAGGCCGCAGCGGGAACCGGTACTTCTGACACCATGCCGTAAAGGTTAGCGTGGGACAGGCCGTGGCTGAGGTCGTCCTCATCAGTGAGACTGCCATAAGTGCCTGAGGTCTCATCACCGACATTGTAATAGACAAAGCCGCCATCGGGCTTAAGGCCGACCACAAAGGTATCGTAACTACCGGTCTGTGACAGATCAATAGACCAGGTGCCGCTCCTGCTGTCACCAGCGTCGCCGGAAGTATCGCTCAGGGTTAAAGCACCAGAAGAACCGTCATTGGCTTCAACGTCGCTTTGAATCAGGTACCAGGTTTCCCCGAATACGGTGATTGGCCCCATATTGTCGAGATTACCTTGTGCCATGGCGGTACAGCCATCGCCGGCTGCTGAACCGACCAGATCACTGACGGTGGAGGCCAGCGAGGCGGTGACCACTTTGGGACCAACAGTGCCAGAAGACGTACAGGTGGCGGCGTTTGCGCCCAGAGCGGCAATACTTAGTACTGCGCCCAGTAGTATTTTATAGCTCATAATGAATGTCCTTTTATATCACTCGAGTTACCCGGTACTTAGCACGGGATTATTGTTATCTTTTTTTGCTAAAGTCAGTCCAGAAAATCGTTATAATGGACATTGTTATTATTAGCACTATTTATAACGCAATAATAAAGCCAGTTGTATAAAACCTATGCGATTCAGTGGCTTGTAAATAGTCACAAAAGCTTGTTTTTTTAGTTGTGTAAAAAGTACCGACGGTTTTTGGCTTGAAAAGGTATTTTTGCACAAAAGTGGTGCGCCAGTCGGGCTTATTCATAAGCCTGTTTTGTCGGCTTCTTCCGCAGATTTTTGGTTTTTCCGCGCTGGCTTTTAGTATCCATACGCCTTTTTTTCGCATTTTTCCCCGGTTGGGTGGCGCGGCGGGTTTTGGGTTTGTGCAGCGCCCTGCCCAGCAATTCTCCCAGTCGCTGCAGCGCCGCCTGTTTGTTTTTTTCCTGGCTGCGGTATTGCTGGGATTTGATTACGATTACCCCCTGTTTGTTGATGCGGCTGTCGTTGAGGGCCAGCAGGCGCGTTTTACACGATTCAGGCAAATTTGATTGCTGGATATCAAAACGCAGGTGAATGGCCGTGGATACCTTGTTTACGTTTTGACCGCCACTGCCTTGTGCCCGGATAGCACTGAAGTTTAACTGTTCACTGGGGATGGTGATGTTGTCGGGAAGATTAAGCATAGGGGGTTTAAGTATAGGGGGTTTAAGCATAGCGGCGAGTATCTATTGTCATCCAGAGCCTGGCTACCTACTATAGTCGATCAAACGCCTAGTTTCATACAACTGTTAAAAGAGAGAAGTGGATGGCTTCGGCCCGGCTTAAACGTTTATTACCCGTCGCTATTTTACTGCTGGCTGTGGTCAGTGGCTCGCTGATGGTGGCGCTGCGGGAAGAGATGCCACGGCAGCGAAAAGCGCAACCCAGACCGGTGGTTGAAGTGATTGCGGTGGCGCGCGACCCGGTGCAACTGAGTATTCAATCTCAGGGTACGGTACAGCCCAAGCGACGCATCGACCTGGTCAGTGAGGTAACCGGGCGAATTATCTGGGTTGCCGACAGCCTGGTGAACGGCGGCCTGGTCAGCACGGGAGAAACGCTGCTACGCATAGACCCAATTGATTATCAATTGGCGGTGGCCGAGGCCAAGGCCGGTGTTGCCGAGGCCAGCCTGAAACTCAAAGAGGAACAATCTGAATTTAAGCGGGGTACGGCGTACCGGGTCAATAATCGCCAAGCCAGCAGTGAGAGTCTTCGCCAGCCCAAACTCGAGCAGGTACAAGCGCAATATAATGCCGCGACAGAACGCTTGCGCCAGGCAGAAAGGGATCTGGCCAATACCGGGGTGCAGGCTCCTTTCGATGCGGTAATTGACAATAAGCAAGTGGACCTGGGGCAGTATGTGAGCACCGGTGCGGTGTTAATGGCGCTGCTGGGAACCGCTACCGCGGAAGTGCGATTACCGTTAACGGCCGCTGATATCGGTCTGGTGGCGCCGGCGGTATTGGACAGTGGAGTCTGGCCCACGGTTGAATTGCGAGCCCGTTTTGGCCGGCGATCGCTGAGTTGGCAGGGCAGCTTGGTGCGTTCTGAGCGGCGTGTCGATGCGCAGACGCGGGTGTATTACCTGGTGGCCGAGGTGGATGATCCCTATGGCTTGCACAGCGATAAATCACCGCTGCTTGTTGGCTTGTTCGTCGATGCTTCCCTTGAGGGTATAGTCGTTGCCGAGGCCAGTCAGCTACCGCGCTCGGCGCTTCATGCCGATCGTTTTATTTATGTGATTAATGACGGCACGTTGGAGAAACGGGAGGTCGAGGTATTGCACCGCGATGCTCACCAGCTGGTGATTGGCTCCGGTCTGTTGGCGGGCGAGCAGGTGGTGTTGACCCGGCTTGATTTGATGGTCGACGGGATGCCGGTGACGCCTGTCGAAAATAACGGGAGCCAGTAACAGCATGCAGATGCAGGAATCCGGCATTATCGCCTGGATGGCGCGCAATCCGGTGGCGGCCAACCTGTTGCTACTGGTGGTGATGATCGCCGGCCTGCAGGCATTGTCCGGCATTACTAAAGAAGTTTTCCCCAGCTTTCCCTCAGAAGTACTCATTATCACCGTACCCTATCCCGGCAGTTCCCCGGAGGAAGTGGAAGAGGGGATACTGATTAAGATCGAAGAAGAAATCCAGGACATTGTCGGCATAAAAGAAATTCGCTCGGTTGCCAAAGGAGGGAGTGGCGTGGTCACTGTGGTACTTTATCCGGGTACTGAAATGGCGGATGTCATCAACAAAGTCAAAAACCGGGTGGACAGTATTACTTCGTTCCCGCTCGATGCTGAAGTGCCCATTATTGAAGAGCGCTTGCGGCGCTCGCGGACATTAAACCTGTCTATCTATGGCAAGCTGGAAGAGCGCCAGCTTAAAAACCTGGCCGATGAAATACGCGATGAAATTTTACTGATGCCGGGTATTACCCATATCGAAATATCGGGTACCAGGGATTTTGAAATTTCTATTGAGTTGTCCGATGCTGCCCTGCGCCAATACGGCCTGGTATTTGACGATGTGGTCAATACCATCAAAAGCCAGTCGCGCGATTTGCCGGGTGGAACCTTGCGCACCGAGGCGGGTTCGATAACGCTCCGTTCCATCGGCCAGGCGTATACCGCTGCCGAGTTCTCGGCGCTGTCCTTGCTGACCCGGGCCGATGGCACACGTATTACTGTGGGCGATGTGGCGGTGGTGCGCGATGCCTTTGAAGACCAGCCGCTGCTGAGTCGGCTCAACGGTCGCCCCAGTATTAACTTACTAATCGATCGCGTCGGCAGTCAGGATGTGCTGGCGATTAGCAAGCAGGTTAATGCCTATGTCGTGACCAAGCAGCAGCAATTACCCGAGGGGGTAAAGCTGGCGGTGTGGGCTGATCGCACGATTACCCTGAAAAGCCGTATTAGCCTGCTGTTGAAAAGTGCCGCGCAGGGAATACTGCTGGTGATGATTACCCTGGCGCTGTTTTTACAATTGTCGCTGGCGTTCTGGGTGGTGATGGGTTTGCCGTTTTGCTTTCTCGGTACGCTGTTTGTGATGAATCTTGCGCCGTTTGATTTATCCGTGAATGTTGTCTCCCTGTTCGGTTTTATTTTGGTGCTGGGTATTCTGGTGGATGATGCCATTGTCACGGCGGAAAGCGCCTATAACCAGCTGGAAATAGAAGGTAAGGGGCTGGACAGTATTATTCGCGGGGTGAAAAAAGTGGCCATACCCACCACCTTTGGTGTGCTGACAACGATTATTGCCTTCTTGCCGGTTACGCAACTGGATGAGGGCATAGGGCGCTTGTTCAGTGTGGCGGCACCGGTAGTGATTATCTGCATGCTGTTTTCATTGATTGAAACGAAGCTGATACTGCCAGCGCATCTGCGGCATGTCAGGTTGAACAGCGATGTACTGAGTAAAAATCCATTGTTGGCAGGGTTTCAGCGCCTGCAAAAAACCATTAATCTCAAATTGAATCGTTTTATTGAACAGCGTTATCGGCCACTGTTACTGCGGGCTGTGAGCCGGCGTTATGTCACCTTATCGATTTTTGTCGCTGTCTTTATTTGGTCGCTTTATTTGATTCCAGCGGGTTGGTTGCGATTGGTTTTTTTCCCCAATGTTCCCTCCGATATTATTATTGTTCAGCTTGAGATGCCCCAGGGTACCCCCTACCAGAAAACCCATGAGTATGCGTTGGTGATGGAGCGGGCTGCGCTGGCGGTCAATCAACGCTATCGCCAGCAGACCGGTGCCGAACACGATGTTGTCGCCGCGCTGATGACAACATCGCCCACCGATACCAGCGCCAGTATTTACGCTGAATTAATTCCCAGCACCGAGCGTGATATTACCTCGGTGGAGTTGGCGCGCTGGTGGCGTGAGGCACTGGGTGAATTAACCGGTGTTAAAGCGCTGACCATCGATGCCAACGCCGGGCATGCCAGCGTGGCCATTGATGTGGAGTTGCAGAGTGATGACCTGGACAACTTGCGCCTGGCTTCCGAGGCGATCAAGACATCACTGGTGCAGTTTAACGGTGTCTATGATGTGCGCGATACCTTTGATGCCGGCGGTCCCGAAGTGGATATCCGGGTGACGGCGGAGGGGCAGGCATTAGGGCTGGGCCAGGTTGAGTTGGCCCGCCAGGTCAGGCAGGCATTCTTTGGTGCTGAAATCCAGCGGGTTCAGCGTGGGCGTCATGAAGTCAGGGTCTATGCCCGTTTCCCGGCATCGGAGCGGAACAGTTTGCAAACCCTGCGCAATATGTGGGTGCATTTACCCAATGGTAATAAAGTTCCTTTCACGGTGGTCGGCGAAATCCATGAACGAACAGGTATCAGCGTCATTAATCGTATTGATCGACGGCGGGTGGTGAATGTACAGGCCGATGTGAATAAGTCCCTGCTGGAACCCGGGCAGGTGTTGACGGTGCTGGAGCAGGAAATTATTCCGGCGGTGTTAGCCGATTACCCTAACGTCAATTACCGTTTTACCGGTGAGGCAGAGGAGCAGGCAGACACCACTGAATCCTTGTTGCTGACCGGTTTAATTATGATCATGATGGTCTATGCGGCACTGGCCATTCCACTGAAATCCTATACCCAGCCGCTGTTGATTATGTCGGTGATTCCCTTCGGTGTTGTCGGTGCGCTGGTCGGCCATCTGTTAATGGGTAAGGATATCAGTATTATTTCAATTATCGGTATGGTGGCATTGTCGGGCGTGGTGATTAACGACAGCCTGGTATTGGTTGATTATATCAACCAGCGTATGCGCACGGGGCAGGACTGGGCGGCGGCGGTATTGGCGGCAGGGGAGCGACGTTTTCGCGCGGTCATTTTGACCTCTGCCACTACCTTTATGGGCTTGCTGCCGATTCAGCTTGAAACATCAATACAGGCACAGTTCCTGAAACCGATGGCGATTTCAATTGCTTTCGGGGTACTGTTCTCTACCTTTGTTACCTTGCTATTGGTGCCGGTACTGTACTTTATCGCCCGGGATGGCCAGCAGGGTTTGAACAGGCTGAAGCAGGCAGTATGGCCAGTCGCTCAGTCGTCAACCCATTCCCAGCGCAGTGCTTCGCCGAAATCGTCATAGATGATTTTCTTACGGCTTTTTTTCTTTGTTTTTACTGTTTTTCCTGGCTTGCTATTACGTCGTGCCTCAAGGGCGGCAACCACTTCCGGCACGTAGGTGCGTGGTGTTTTTGCCTGGTCGAAATTGATTCCATTGGGTTTCAATGGGCCGTTGGGATTTTCCCTGCCACTTAAGCCTCTTTCAATCTGCACCACCTCGCCACCCTGATTCAGGAACTTATCGATCTGCTGATTAAGTTGGTTGCGGATAACGGCTTTGCTAATCGGTTTTTTCACAGCTTACCGGTGTTGGTGAATACTGGTCGATAATAGCAGATTGCTCGGGCCGGGGCAGGATAAATTCTTTCAAACCGGGTGTGGCTGAGGGCTTGAGGGGGCCAAAAGTGTTGAAGACAGAAGAGTTAATCATAGTGCGTAGCGCATTAATTGACCTCGAGATCATCCTCCAGCAGTACTGTCGGCGACTCGGGATCAGCAGGCAATGTTTGTTCGGGGGGGGAGGTACTGGCACTGGGCATCTCTTCGGCGTGAGTGGCGATATGAAAGGCGGCAAAGCCGGGCATCACTACCTGGTTAAGGGCCATACCAATAATTCGGCCGTCAAATGAGGAGGATATATCGGATCGAACATTGGTGATGGGGTCGGTCACGGTGCCGAGTAAATCGCCTTCGCTGACACGTTCACCTAATTCAACCTGGCTAAAAAGAATACCGCCCTGATTAACGCGGATCCAGATGGAATTGTGATAAACCGGCTCAGGTTCACCCCACAAACTGATTTTTTTCACCATGCCCATTTGATTGAGCAGGGTGCGGACACCCTTGACGCCATGGGCTACGGCATCTTCATCCAGACGCATGGGCTCGCCGGCTTCCAGGGTAACTGCAGGAATGCCCGCGGCTACGGCTGCAGCCCTGAGCGTGCCGATGGCGCCCTTACTGTGCAAAATGACCGTCGCACCAAAGCCCTGGGTGAGTTTCACTACATTTTCCTTGCTAACATCGGCTCTCAACTGAGGCAGGTTGGTGCGATAGAAGGAGCCGGTATGTAAATCGACCAGGGCATCACAATGGCTGATGATTTCCTTGAAAAAAGAATAGGCGATACGCGCGGCTGAGCTGCCGGTGGTATTACCGGGAAAAAAACGATTGAGATCGCGACGGTCACTTAAATAACGCGAGCCGCGATGAAAGCCCTGCAGGTTGACGATAGGAACACCAATTACCGTGCCTGAGAGCGCTTGCGCATCGATGTTGTAAAGCACCCGCCGCACAATTTCGATGCCGTTCAATTCATCGCCATGTATGGCGGCGGTCAGGCAGAGCGTAGGTCCGGGGCTGGCGCCATTCACAATCAGTATCGGGGTGGGTGCCGCAATACCATCATAAGATTTGCTCAGTGACCACAGCAGGCGTGTGGAGGTGCCTGGCTCGACAGCGGTATTGAGCAGTACAAACGGCGGTGTTGTTTCCGCTGCTGTCGTTTCAGGTGGTGCGGGTGCGGTGATGGGTGCTGGCTGAGGCTCAGTGGGGACAGCTTCGCTAGTATCGACAACGGGTACGGGTTCACCGAGGTCAACACTCTTGGCCTTGGGTAGTGACGC
Source organism: Spongiibacteraceae bacterium (assembly GCA_030621845.1). Lineage (GTDB taxonomy): Bacteria > Pseudomonadota > Gammaproteobacteria > Pseudomonadales > Dasaniaceae > JAUXHA01. The sequence goes on along the minus strand of JAUXHA010000002.1, from coordinate 41,805 downwards.
GGCAGGGGGCGTAACTGGTGCGGGGCTGGCTAGCGGTTTTTGTTCAGGGCCAAGGTCGACCACTTCGACAGGTTTTCCCTTCTTGTTAAAACCCAGTTCGGCGGGGGTTTCCGAGAGCTTGTCCTCGTCTTCACTGGCATTGACGGCGAAGGCGGATAGAGAAAAAACAATCAGGATAAAAAGGGGGTAGCGCATTAAAAACTCCATGTAGAATATTGTCTAATATAGCATGTCTATGCCTTCTGGCATGTGTGGATGATCGCAGAAACAATAAGTTCCCCCTTTCTTTTTCGGGTGCTGCCTATTCGTCGATAATAATTGTTACAATGCGCATCCTTTTTTTAATGTTATAGAGTGTCGTATGTCTGAAAAATATTCTTCGGTAGAGCAGCAGGTCAGTTATGGTATCGGCCGGCAAATGGGTGAACAGTTGGCCAGCCAGCCCTTTGATGTTGATGTCAATGCCGTACTTGACGGGGTTTCAGCTTCCCTTAAGGGTGAGCCGCCGGCGATTGAAAAAAAGATACTGGAACAGGCCTTTAACCAGATCAACCAACGTATCCAGGCCAAGCAGTCGGAACAAGGCACAGTCCAGGCCGCCGATGGTGAACGCTTCCTGGCTGAAAATGCCAGCCGCGACGGAATTACCACCACGGCCTCTGGTTTGCAGTATGAAATTCTTACTGCGGGAGAGGGTGCTAAACCTACCAGCGCCTCAACAGTTAAAACCCATTACCATGGTACGCTTATTGATGGCACCGTTTTCGATAGTTCGGTTGATCGCGGTGAACCGGCTGAATTCCCGGTTAATGGCGTTATTGCCGGTTGGACGGAAGCACTGCAATTGATGGCGGTGGGTTCCAAGTGGCGACTCTACTTGCCCTACCAGTTGGCCTATGGTGAAGGCGGTGCCGGCGGTGCTATTGGTCCCTATGCCGCGCTGGTTTTTGATGTCGAGTTATTGGAAATCCTTAGCTGATCGCGAGCTGTTAATTCAAGGTTAATTAAAATGACGACGCTGCGGGATTGGTTATCAGGGATGAAGGGAAAATTGCTATTGGCATTGTCGCTGCTGTTACTGCTGCTCATTATGTTGCCGGTGATGTTGCAATTCTCGCTGCGTTATTGGATTGATAACTCTGGTCTTGGGCAAGCTCATATTGCCGATGTCGATCTGAACCTCTTTGCCGGTACCCTCGAGTTGGAAAACTTTGAGCTGGACCAGAACCGGGAAATAACGCTGGTGATTGGGCGGTTGTTATTGAACTATGGCTGGTTTGGTCATGGCTTGAGTGAGTTTGAACTGCAGGAATTAGACCTGTGGGATAGTCGTCTGGTCATTCATCAGGATGATCAGGGGGACTGGAATGTTATCGTGCCGTTGACGACCACAGCGACTACGGATGGTAGCGGGGATAACTCGGGCCTGGAGACACAGGAGATAGAATTACCGAAGCTGTTTGCCAATCAGATCAGTTTCCACAATGTTGAATTTGAGCTCCGCAGCCAGACGCTCAATGGTATTTTAAAAATAGACTCGCTGGATTTACAGCGTCTTTCTACCTACAGCGAGGAGCCGTCTTTTCTGAAAATTGTCGGATCCTGGAATGGGGCGCCGATCAATGTTGATTTGACCGCAGCGTTTGCCGGTAAAAATCGTACCCTCAAGGGTGAAATTACTCTCGATCGTTTTAAACTGACGGAATTTTTACCCCTGATAGCGGATCAACTCAAGAATCTGCAAGGTGAGGCGGCAGCAAAGCTGACGGTTAATGCCATTAGAACACCGAAGGGAAAGTACACGGTGCTGCTTGATGGGGCTCTGGATATTAAGCAGTTGGGGCTTGAATACCAACAATTTGCAGCAAATCTAGAGGCGATTCAGTGGCAGGGATCGGTGGCAGTGGATTTTTTAGAGACGCTGGAGCGATTCAAGCATAAGGCTGATATAACAGGGCATTCCTTAACGGTTATGCAACGCGGCAAGGCGCTTGAAATTGCCGCTTTGGAAAAGCTGACCCTCTCTGGCCTGCTCATCGATGAACAGCAGACACTGCAGCTTGAACAATTGCACTTCAAACAGCTCGATTTATTCCGGCCAGTGAAAAATAAGCAGGGTTGGTTGCGCACGGCTGCGCTGACTATCGATAAGGTTTCCCTGTCTGAGTTTAAACAATTGGATATTGCGGGGGTCACTATTAAAGGTGGGCAATACCTGCTTGCTACGGATGCCGATGGGCAGTTGCATCTCGAGACGATCATAAATGAGTTAATGCCAGCATCAACAGACAGTGAGGCCGCTCCTGCAGAACCGATGGAAAAAGAGGCGTCACCTTTTAATTTCAGCCTGGGCCAATTTCAAATGCTGGATAACAGCTATGTTGCCTTCCAGGATGGTCAGTTCACGCCGGCAGTCACCACCAGGTTTACTATTGATAGCTTGTCGATGAAAGCACTTTCCTCGAATAAAAAGGATAGCAAAACGCTGTTAAGCCTGGCGGCGCACCTGGATGAATTTTCTAAAATACGCCTGGACGGTTGGCTAAAGCCTTTTTCCAGCGGACGTGACCTGTCCCTTAAGGGTGAGCTGGAGGCGATTGACTTACCGCCGTTCTCCCCCTACAGCGAGGCCGCGGTGGGTTACCACATAGCCACAGGTCACCTCGATCTCAATTTTGATATGGAGATTCGGGATGAACAGATGGATATGCACAATCAACTCAAGTTGCGTCACTTTGAAATTGAAGAAACCGATGCCGATAAATCGGAATCCCTGTCGGAGAGCATGGGTGTGCCCCTGGGCCTGGGCTTAAGCCTGTTGCGTGATAGTGATGACACGATTCAAATGAATGTGCCGATTGACGGCCAGCTCGACGCCCCTGATTTTGATGTTAACAGCTTGATTGCAAAATCCATGGGCAAGGCGTTGGGAAACGCCTCGGTGAAATTATTGAAGTTGGCCATCCAGCCCTATGGGGTTTTGGTGGCAACGGGGGAGTTTCTCGATAAACAGTGGGACTCCCTGGATTTGAAACCCATTGTTTTTGAGTCGGGAAGCGAGCAATTAACAGCCGCTGAAATGCCGTATATGGATAAGTTGAGTGGTTTACTGGCCGATAAAAAAGATCTTAGAATAAAGCTCTGTGGCGTGGCTTCGGTCGAGGATCATACTGCGCTGTCGAATATGACGGCACCTGCCAGTCCGATTGATGACGCCCGGTTGAATTCCCTGGCTAAAGATCGGGAGGTGGTGGTAAAACGGTATCTTGTCGAGCATGGAATTAACGGTAAACGCTTGACGCTTTGTAAGCCAAAGATTAATGATGAGGAATTTGCCGGTGTTCGGATTTCACTGTAGGGGAATTCATTGAAAAATTATGCTGCGGCGGGAAAATAAAAAAAGGGCAGCCTAGGCTGCCCATTTTTTATTTTATGTGTCTAATTAAGGTAGCCGTTTATCGTCTGTATCAGCTGAAGGTCGGCAATGGGTTTTACCAGATAATCCCTGGCACCCTGTCGCATACCCCATTGTCGGTCGGTCTCCTGGTTTTTACTGGAGATGAGGATGACCGGGATGTGCCCCGTATCCGGATTCTTGGTGATTTGCCGTGTGGCCTGAAAACCGTTCAGGCCGGGCATCACCACATCCATCAGGATCAGGTCTGGCTTTTCAGTTTTTGAAAGTTTGATGGCTTCGTCGCCGCTATCGCTGGTGACGACTGTGTGGCCGTTTTTCTCCAGAATTTTTTTTATTTCTTTCTGGTCTGTGACTGAGTCGTCCACGATGAGTATATTTGCCATAATATTGTTCCCGTTGTCTACTGCAAAAGCTTTAAGGTGATGCTTGGTCCATAAGTCATTGTTTAAAAAATAATCGGCTGGGATAAGATGCTTCGAAAAAAACCACCCTGCCATGCGCATAACGCATTCCTAGTCCAGTAACTTTAGTCCAAAATATGCCTTTCGTCCTTTAGTCTGCCCTGTTCTGGCGGGTTTTTTCTAGATGATTTTGGTATAGATAAGCAATAATTCTGCGATTGTGTGCCTAAATAAGCCAAGTGCCCGGTATTTAATCGCATAAGCTAGAGGTATCAGTTTATAAGCATTAGTATGAATGCTTTTTTAAACTAGCGATTGTAGACACTGTTTTATGCCCAAGGCTGTTTTTACCCAAGGTTCCACCCTGAAACATATTATTGTCATGACTGGCGCTAATGCGGTGGGCTTGATTACCCTGTTTACGGTAGATCTGGTCGATATGTATTTTCTCAGCCTGTTGGGGCATGAGGAGTTGGCGGCAGCGATCGGTTACTCGGGTACCCTGCTTTTTTTCCTCACTTCGGTGAGTATCGGTTTACAAATTTCAATGGGTGCGCTGGTATCGCGTGCCGAAGGCTCCAGAAATAGAGCCGGTGCCAGTCGCTATTCCAGTAATTTACTGGTATTCAGTGCGTTGTTTTCAACCGCGGTCTGTTTGCCCGTCTGGTTTTATCTATCCGAGTTGCTGAGTTTGCTAGGTGCCAGTGGCAATACCCTGGCACTGGCCGAGAGCTATTGCAATATCCTGTTGCCTGCAACGCCCTTGTTGGCGGTGGGTATGTGCTGTGCGGCGGCGCTGCGGGCGATTGGCGATGCCCGTCGCTCTATGTACGCTACCATTGGTGCGGCGTTGGTGAATGCGGCACTGGATCCGCTGTTTATTTTTACTGCCGGCCTGGGTATTGAAGGGGCGGCATTGGCGTCACTGGTGGCTCGGTTTGCCCTGCTCGGTATAGCCATGGGAGCCTTGATTGGTCGGCACCATCTACCCCAGCGTTTTCAGTGGCGACAATTGCGAGAGGATTTACCGGTTATCATCAAGGTAGCGGGCCCCGCCATGTTGACCAATCTGGCGACACCTATTGGCAGTAGCGTGGTACTTAAGACCATGTCTGGCTATGGCGATAGTGCTGTGGCAGGGGCGGCCATTTTAGGTCGGGTGGCACCGGTCGCGTTTGCTGCATTGTTTGCCTTGTCCGGAGCCATTGGCCCGATCATCGGCCAAAATGCCGGTGCCGGGCGTTATGACCGGGTTCGCAGCACATTGCTGAACGCCACAATCAGTAATATGGTCTACAGCCTGTTGGTTTGGCTGTTACTGTACTCGATGACGGATACCATTATTGCGGTTTTTGAGGCTAGCGACGAGGCGGCTTACCTGATTGCTTTTTATTGCAAGTGGTTGGCGGGTGGTTTTATCTTTGGCGGTATGTTGTTTGTGGCCAATGCCAGTTTTAATAATCTGGAAAAAGCGCATCTCGCCACGGTGTTTAATTTTGGCCGCTCGTTTCTGGGTACCATTCCGCTGGTTTTTCTTTTTTCTCACTGGTATGGGGCTCCGGGCGTGCTGGCGGGGGAGGTACTGGGTGCTGTAATTTTTGGCATCATCGCCTTTGCTATGGTGTTATGGCAGGTGAGAGAGTTGGATAGAGAACACAAGCGGGTGCATTGTCTGCCAGAAGAAAATATTGGTGATAATCCACCGTTGCCCTTTAGTTCCCAGCAAAGCCAATTGGGACAGAAAACAGTTCGGTGGGATGTTGAATAGTGTATGTTGAACTGAGCGACGTCTTATGGCTGGGCTTTTTCCTCGCCGCTTGTGGTTACTGGTGGCAGGCCCAGGGCATTAAACAACAGGCGTTGCAGGCAGTGAAATCCCATTGCCAGGAAATGGAGGTGCAGTTGCTGGATGATGGCATCGTACTGCGGGGATTCTGGCTTAAAAAGGATCGCACCGGTATGTTGCGGGTATGGCGATCCTATTTATTTGAATTCACTTCAACCGGTGAACAGCGCTACGGCGGCAGGATTATTCTGTTAGGGCGTCATGTGGAAACCGTACAGCTCGATCCTTACCGGCTTCATTAGAGCCCTGTTATGACCCTGGTTACGCCGCCTGGGGTAGGCCCTGTTGCGAGGCTTCCGAGCGGATATAATACTCCGCTGGATAACAGCGGCCTTTTTCATCCATAGAAGCCGCATGCATGATCGCCTGAATATCCCCCCACTTATCATAAATGGCGGTTTCATAACCTTTGCCTTTTACCCTGTGGGTGGCAATGGTTGCGAGGTATTGACGGAATTGACGATAGTTAACCTGAGTAAAAACACGATTTTGCATAAATCACCTGTACCTTTATCCATACTGTATAACTATACAGTCTAGGTGGGATTTCAGGCAGTGCAAGTTTTTACTGTAAATTTATTCAGTAGTTTTGTTTTTCGCTCAAGCAGTATATTCGAGTATCTTGAGGGTGTTGGCGGTGCCGCCTGAACCGGTGATATCGCCACTGGTAATAGTAAAACGCTGGCCAGGGGTGAGGGAGCCTGTTTTGGCCACGCGGTTCAGGGCGGCCTGGTAAACGTCGCCAGGGGATTGCGTGACATCGAAATAAATAGGGATGACGCCGCGGTAAAGCGTCATTCGATAACAGGTTTCGATATTTCTGGAGATGGCGTAAATCGGTAGCCGGGAATTGAATTTCGACATCAGTCTGGCGGTGGTGCCCGACTCGGTAACACAGATAATTGCGCCAATATTATCCATGTGGTTAGCAGCATAAATAGCTGACATGGCAATGTTTTCTTCGATATTGTCAAAGTTTCGATCGATGCGCTGTTGTGATTGCTGGCTGTCGGGGTGTTGTTCGGCACCGACACAGGTGTCGGCCATTGCTGTTACCGCACGTACAGGGAAACTGCCCGTGGCGGTCTCCGCTGAGAGCATCACCGCATCGGTACCATCAAGCACGGCATTGGCGACATCAAAGACCTCGGCCCGGGTAGGTACCGGCGCGTGAATCATGGATTCCATCATCTGGGTCGCAGTGATTACCGGTCGGTTCAGGCGCTGTGACCGGCGGATAATTTTTTTCTGGATACCCATTAACCGGGCGTCACCAATTTCAACGCCGAGATCACCGCGGGCTACCATGACCACATCGGCGGCGAGAATTAATTCATCGAGTACCGCGTCGTTGGCAACGGCTTCGGCGCGTTCGATTTTAGCAACAACCTGCGCCGGGTAATTCAGCCTGGCCAGTTCTTGCCGAACCGGAATCAAATCATCGGCACTGCTGGGGAATGAGACAGCAAGAAAATCCAGTTGTAGTTCAGCGGCCAGTTCAATGTCCTTGTAGTCCTTTTCGGTAATGGCCGGTGCGGATAAACCACCGCCTAGCCGGTTCAAACCCTTGCGTGATTTCAGTTCGCCACCCAGTAACACCTTGCAGTGCACGTCCTTATCTTCAACCTCCAATACGGTGAGACGTATTAAACCGTCATCCAGTAACAAGGTATCACCGCTACCGACCGACTCGGGTAGAGGAGGGAAGCGAACATGTACGGTAGTCGCGTCTACCGTTTTGCTGAGGTCTGTGGTCAGGGTAAGTAGCTGATCCCGGTCCAGTTGCATCGATTCATTGGGAATCTCTCCCACGCGAATTTTAGGGCCTTGCAGGTCGCCGAGGATGCCTACATAGCCTTGTTTTTGGCTGGAAATTTCACGGATCAAGGCAGCGGTTTGCCTATGTCCGTCCTGGCTGCCGTGGGAAAAGTTAAGCCGGAAAACATTAACGCCACTATCGATAAGCTGGCTGATGACCTCTGCGCTGCTGGAAGCGGGGCCCAGGGTGGCGACAATTTTAGTTCTTCTGATCATTAACTTTCCTGCGGGCTGAGCGTATTGGGTTGACTCAAGGGTAGAATAATCGCCTAGTTTAACAATAACTTATGACAATGAAACGACATATCGCCTTTATTTGGCGGTAAAGCGCGGGGTTTGTTATGTCAGGGTAGTAATGGGAGGGTGCGTCCTTTCAGAAAATCAACGATGCTTGCCGCCGTGACACGGCGATCAGGTTATTGTGTTTAAAACAATACAGCGGTAATGTGATTGCTGAATACCCTGGCTTTTCCGATGCCAGTATCTTTTACCGTGTCTTTAAGAAGTGTGCGGGTAAGACCCCGCAGAGTTTACCGACCAGGAGAGAACATATGAGTTATTTTGTAACCGGCGCAACAGGATTTATCGGCAAATTTTTTATTGAGAAACTATTGCAGCGTGAAGGGGACATCTACTTGCTGGCGCGCAAGGCATCGGCCCATAAGCTGGAAGCCTTGCAGCAGCGCTTTCCCTCTGCCGGTAAACGGCTAATCCCTGTTTATGGCGATCTTGCCGAGCCCTGCATGGGTATTTCTGATCAGGACATGAAAACCCTGACGACTAAGGTCGATCACTTTTTTCATATCGCTGCTATCTATGATCTCAATGCTTCTGAGGAGAGTCAGCAAATTGCCAATGTCGATGGTACTCGCAATGCGGTTCAGGGCGCAGAGGCAATGCAGGCCGGTTGTTTTCATCATGTCAGCTCCATTGCCGTAGCCGGTAAATTTATCGGCACCTTCCGCGAGGATATGTTTGAAGAAGCCGGCGATATGCCGCACGCTTATTTCCAGACCAAGCACCTGTCCGAAGCCCTGGTACGCAAAGAATGTTCGATTCCCTGGCGTGTGTACCGCCCGGCTTCAGTGGTAGGGCACTCGCAAACCGGTGAAATTGATAAAATTGACGGCCCATACTACAGCTTTAAAGTTTTGCAAAAAATCCGCAAGGCGCTGCCACCGTGGTTTCCTTTAATCGGCATTGATGCCGGGTGTTTTAATGTGGTGCCGGTCGATTACGTGGTCGATGCGATGGATCATATTGCTCATAAGGGCGGTTTGGACGGCGAATGTTTTCATCTGACTAACCCCGATCATTACTCTTCCGGTGAGTTGATGAACATCATCGCCGATGCCGGCCATGCTCCGCGCTTTACCCTGCGCCTCGATACCAGGATTTTTTCTTTTGTGCCCGCGGGTATGGTTTCCATGCTGGGTAAAATGGCACCAGTGAAAAGACTTTTGTCGGCGTTTTTTGAAAGTTTCGGTATGCCCGAGGCCGCGGCAGTTTTCTTCAGCTGGAATACTCGCTTTGATAACCGTGATACTGAAAGGGCGCTGCGTGGCAGTGGTATCGAAGTGCCCAAGCTGGCCAGCTATGCCGATAAGCTGTGGGATTACTGGGAGCGTAATCTCGATCCCGATCTGTTTATCGATCGTAGTTTGAGGGGCAATATTGAAGGCAAGGTGGTGGTGGTTACCGGGGCCGGTTCCGGTATCGGTTTAGCCTCCGCGATACGTCTTGGTGAGGCGGGCGCTCAATTGGTGATTGCCGGTCGCACTATGGAGACACTCGAAAAAGCCAAGCTTGAAATTGAGGCAGTGGGTGGCAAGGTGGCTGCATACAGTTGTGATTTCACCGATATGGACGCCTGTGACCAGTTTATTGACCAGGTAGAGGCCGATCTTGGGCCAGTGGATATTCTGGTGAATAATGCCGGGCGCTCTATTCGCCGTGCGGTGGAAGACTCTTATGACCGCTTCCATGATTTTGAACGCACTATGCAATTAAATTACTTTGGCGCGCTGCGACTTGCCCTGCGCGTGTTGCCGAGCATGAGTGAGCGCAAGTGTGGCCAGATTATCAATATTTCCTCGATGGGTGTGGTGGGGCCGCCGGCACGATTCTCGGCTTATATTGCCTCCAAATCGGCACTCGAAGGGTGGAGTCACTGCGCCGAGGCCGAGTTCTGTGATCGCAATATTGCCTTTACCAATATCAATATGCCGCTGGTACGCACGCCAATGATTGGACCGACGAAAGCTTATGATTATGCGCCGACCCTGAGTCCGGAAGAGGCGGCCGATTTGGTGGTGGAGGCGGTGATTCACCGCCCCAGTCGGATAACTACGGGCATGGGTAAGATGTTCCAGATTCTTAACCTGCTTGCGCCCAAGTTGGCTGCTACGGTGATGAACATTCCTTTCCGGATGTTTAGTGAAGGTAAATCGGGAGCCGGTGAGCCTTCCAGTGAGCAAGTGGCACTGGCTTCGCTGATGAAGGGTGTGCATTACTAAGTCCGCAATTTGCTATAGTTTTTAACTAAACGCTTTAGGGGCTTCCGCTGGTTTATTGGCAGCGGGCTGGCTGTTGCTGGGTCAAATGTGTTGGGGTAAATAGATGCGGCTGTTCGCCTCTAGTCTCGCATAAGGTATAATCGCCGGCCGGTTATTAACAGCGCGGTCAGCAAGGGTTTTTTGTTTATCTCCAATAGGCATCCACAGCAAATACAGCGTTTGAATTAAGGTAGTAAAGTTTATGTTTTCGCAGTTAAAAGCAATGCCTGCAGATCCTATTTTGGGCTTGTCGGTGAAGTTCAAGGCCGATAATAATCCCCGAAAAATTGATCTGGGGCCGGGTATTTACAAAGATGATTCGGGTCATACACCCGTTCTCGCCTGCGTCAAAGTCGCTGAACAATTTCGGCTCGATAAGGAAACCAGCAAAACCTATTTGGGTTCTGCTGGCTCGGTGTCTTTTAATGAGCAAATTACCCGACTTCTGCTTGGCGATCATAAGGTGATTGGCGAAAATCGTATTCGTACCCTATCGACTCCTGGTGGCACAGGCGCTTTGCGTGTTGCGGGTGAATTGATTAATAAATGTACCCCAGGCGCCACCATCTGGGTCAGCAACCCTACCTGGGCAAACCATCAGGGCGTTTTTACCGCGGCTGGTTTGAAGGTAAAAACCTACCCCTATTATGACTATGAAAATAAATGCCTGGATTTTTCCGGGATGCTTGAAGCCTTAAAACGAATACCCGGGGACGATGTGGTGTTGTTGCACGCCTGCTGCCATAACCCCAGTGGTATGGATTTAAATCCGCAGCAATGGCAGCAGGTGGCTGAAATCGCCAGCCAAATTGGTTTCATGCCGCTTGTTGATATCGCCTATCAGGGCTTTGGTGAGGGCCTGGACGAAGATGCCTATGGCCTGAGGTTGATGGCGGACAGCGTTGAACAAATGATTGTCTGCAGTTCCTGCTCGAAAAACTTCGGCTTATACCGCGAACGTATCGGTGCTTGCTCGGTGATTGCGACCAGCGCCAGCGCCGCAGATATTATTTACTCGGTATTGCTGTCGGTAGTGCGGGTTAATTACTCCATGCCTCCAGCCCATGGCGCGGCCATTGTAGAAGCCATTTTAAACTCTACCGAGCTTAGCCAGCAGTGGCATGGCGAATTAAAGGTAATGCGCGATCGCATTGCCGGTATGCGCCAACTATTGGTTGAAAAGTTGTTGGCCAATGGCATAACGCGCGATTTCAGCTTTATTACCACTCAAAAAGGCATGTTCTCGTTTTTAGGCATTGACCAACATCAGGTGCAGCGCTTGCAGGACGAGTTTAGTATTTATATTGTAGGCTCCAGTCGTATCAGCGTTGCTGCGATTTCGCCTGCTAATGTGGATTACCTGACGCAATCGATCGCTAAAGTGCTTTAATGCAGGGTGAAAACGCTGCACTAAACAATTTTATCAGCGCTGACGATTACGCCATCGGTATCGGCATACAGATAGTCACCGCTGTTAAAATCGAGGCCACCAAAAGATAAGGGGGTGTTTCTTTCGCCCTGTGTTACTGGGATATACTTTCGTGAGCAGGTGCCCAGTGCGTATAAAGCGACAGGAATATCCCTAATCTGGAAGGTATCCCGGATATAGCCATTGACGATGATGCCTGCGTAGTTATTCTGTTGGGCGAATTTCATCAGGTTTTCTCCCACCACAGCATAATAGGCTTGATCTACATCGACTACGACAATTTTTCCCGAGCCATCTTCGTCTCTTAGCAAACTTATTAGCTCGGTATTGTTTTTATCCAGTTTTACTGTGACGATTTCCCCCTGGCACTTGTCTGCACCGCCATAGCTTTTGTAGCCTGCTCCCAGTACAAATACCTTATCGCTGTGCATATCACAGATATCTGCGGTAAAAAATGTCATGAATACTTCCTGTTGGTCATATTAGCCGGTAATTCTAGCATCGGATAACCGTTTTTTGCATCAACTTTTGCTATCATGGCGCCATAAATACAGTGGGTATATTGATCTATGAAAGTAATAACAGGCGTTGTTGGCAACGATATTCATGTAGTTGCCAATCGACTTATTGACCTTTCTCTGCAAGCTAGAGGGTATGAAGTGTTTAATTTAGGCGTTAACACTTACCTGGAAGAGTTTTTTGATGCAGCAGTGGAAACGGGGGCGGAGGTGCTGATGATATCGTCCCTCAACGGTGAGGCCGAGGGCTGGGCTCGCGAGGTTAAGCTGCTGAAGGCAAAATATAAGCAATTAGATGAGCTTATTATGATGATTGGTGGCAATTTAGTGGTCGGCAGCGGCAATACCGAGGACATTGTCTCCCGTTACAAAAATTATGGCTTCGATCTGGTTTGTCACCAGGTGGACCTAAACACCGGGCTTGACTCACTGGAAGCCTTTATCAACGATGGAAAGATCAAAGAGAGATGTCAATAATGAGTTTGCTACAGGAAGAAAGAGAAATCATTCTTGGCAATGAGTATGTTGATACTTTTGATTTTTCTGAAGTTGAGGCTTTCGTGAAAAATGCCAGTAAAGAATTGTTTATCTCTCACCATTTTAAGAAAAAAAATAAAATGCTGGTTCAGCCCAGAGGTGGTTTCCCTACCTACAAGCAACAATTTGCCTTGTATGAATTTTTTGTTGAGGCTAATGTCGATGTATTGCCGTTAACAATTGATTCAAATACTCGGCTAAACGACTACGCCACAGCAAAGAAAATGCTTCGCCTGAGCGAAGAAAATGATATGGATATGCTCAATGGTTACCCATTGGTGACGCATGGATATCGGACCACGCGTAAGATGATCACGCACTTTGATAAGCCTGTGAGTTTACGGCATGGCACACCCGACGCCCGATTGCTAATCGAAACGGCTATTGCGTCGGGAATTTTTGAAATAGAAGGTGGGCCGATTACCTACCTGTTGCCCTATTCTAAAAACTTCCCTTTAGACAAGGCCTTCTTGTACTGGAAGTATGTAGAGCGCGTATGCGCCAATTATTCAAAACTCAATGAGCCCATCAATAGAGAATCCTTTGGCCCGTTAACAGCCACCCTGGTGCCGCCGTCCATTACCATAGTCATTCAGTTGTTGGAGATGTTATTGTCACTGGAAGAGGGCGTGAAATCATTTTCTGTTTCCTTTTCCCAGCAAGGTTCAATGAATCAGGATATTGTGACAGGGGCTGTGATCAAGAAGTTGGCCAAATATTATGCGCAGCAAATTGACTGCGGTGATGCCGCGATACACCTTGTCTATCATCAGTGGATGGGTGCCTTTCCAGCTAATAAGGATTTTGCCGAGCAGTTGATTAATCTGTCAACAGTAATTGCCTCCATGGTGGGCGCAGATAAAATTATTACTAAAACACGTGAAGAGGCTACTGGCATCCCAACCAAGGAAGCCAATGCAAAAACAGTGGCCGACACGCAGTATACCCTGGGTATCTTAAACGGCTTGCCCAATGTAGTCGATGAACAGGAAGAAGAGGTATTGACCGAGGAGGTTAATGCCATTATGGAGGCGGTGTTTAATGACCCGGCAGACACCTTATGGCGGAAAGTCTTTAATTCGATTAAAAACGGCATTATCGATGTACCTTTCTCCCCGCATATAATTAACCATAATGAAATGATCACCATCAGGGATGCCAATAAAAATATCCGGATTATAAAAAGAGGTGGCGTTCCTATACCCGATCGCTGCTTTGAATACGAAAAAGCACAATGTGATTTAAACAAAAGTACCACGGGTATTGTCGATGACATTATCCATGATATAGGGATAATGCAATGAGCCGGGAAAATGAAAAGCTCTTCATTGACATAGGCAGCACCTATTTCAAACTCAGCACATCTGAACACCTTGAGCAGCATTTTAGGAATTTCAATAAAGACATTCTGGATGATTTAACACATAAGTGCGGTAATATTATTAAGCGCTTCGACAAAAATGACGTGCACATCTGTTCATCCGCCAACGGTGGTTTAAGTGCGTTGATTATCGGTATTAGTCAGTCATTTTCATTAAAATATGCCGCCAATATTGCCTTTAACTCAGGCATTAATATTATCGATACCGTTCTCTATCAAAATATAGAAGAATACACGCCGCCCAGCGATCTTATTGATGTTGTTATTGTGGTGGGTGGAATCAATAGCCATGATAATATTTTTTCTGCCAGTCTGTATCAGTATTTGGCGAGCTTGAATTACTCAAATATTGTTTTTGTGGGTAGCGAGAAAGAGGTTCCCGCGATAAAAGATAATATTGAAAATGTTGTTATCTTGCCCAATATCATTGATGACAGGCTGCATATCGTAGAAAAATATCTAAAAGAGTTTCTAACCAACCTTTACCAGCAAGATATAGAAGGCAAGGAAGATATCAAGCACCTGTATGATATTACCGCCAATCAAATATTTTCAACGCCCTATATTGTCAATAAGGCGCTGCCCTTTATTGATGCCAGGTTCTCTGTGGTAAATCCGTTTATCCTGTTGGATATTGGCGGAGCCACTACGGATATTCACTACTCAAAAGATTTGGTTGACGACAATATAGTGACCGAAAATGAATATGACAGGCTAGTTTTTAAAAAGCTGGGTGTCTACAAATCCAGGCAGTCACTGATTTTTGCTGCTAAAGAAAATGAGTTTGTCTATGAATTGTTGATGCATTTAAAGGTAACCGAAAATATATTCGACGAAGAAAGTGAAAAAGCGACAAAAATATTAATGCAGCTCGCCATCTTTCTGGTGCTTTGTAAAATGTCGCATTATAAAAAAGCCTATATCAACTTGAAGCTACTGGCGATTAACTCCATTGTGCTAACTGGTGGAATTACCAAAGTACTTAATATTGATGAAATTGAAAATATCATCTCGTTTTTCTATAAAAAAATCCTTACCTCGGATCACAGCCCTGCGACCATTCTTGATAGCAACTATGACATTTGGACGCTTGGAGCAAAGGAAAAAGAATTATGTCAATAAACTGTATAAGAACACTTCTCGAAGATGCGGCGCAGGGTCACGCTGATAAAACAGCCTTGATCTTTAATGAAAAGACTATGTCCTACGGTGAATTGTTTTCCCGGGTCAACCAGGTCGCTTCTTATCTAAGCGAATTGGATCTCGCCAAAGGTTCTCGAATTGGTATCTATTCCAACAAGGGTATCGAGCAAGTTGTTGCTGTGTTGGCCATTTTGTCTACCGATTATCTATTGGTGCCACTGACCAAAATGTTAAAGCCAGAGCAGGTTGAGTACATCATTGGCGACTGCGCTATCCAGTGTATTATCTCTGACAAAGTTGAATTGGAGGGTATTGAAGAAATAAATTTTGATGGCCATATAATTTCCTACCAGACAGTCTGCAAGGAAATAGCCTCATTTGAAGAAATTTACAAATATTATAATAAGTCATACAGTTGTGCCATTGGTGGTCATAGCAATGCTGTCATTACTTACTCTTTTGGCCTGTCAGGTACGCCCAAGGGTATTGTTATTTCGCATCGTAACCTGATTGACTCGGCGCGTGTAGTTTCTCAGTATTTGAAGTTGGAGTATGAGGATGTCATTTCAGGCCTGTTATTTTTTAATCTCGATTATGGTTTGAATCAAATATTTTGCACGCTGTTTAAGCAGGCAACGCTGGCGCTACATCGGTTCATTCTCCCCGAAAGTTTTTTTGACCACCTGATCAATGACAAGGTCACTGTGTTGCCGCTGATGCCCGTCAATATTTCCCAGATGTTTAATGATGATGAACAAAGAATTCCCAGTGCGGAGCTTTTTGACGGCGTTAAAACCATTACTTCATCGGGTGGGAATGTTACAGAAAAAATGATCGGAGATTGTAAGAAAACTTTCCAGCGGGCTGATTTTTACTCTATGCACGGTCTAACGGAAGCTTTTCGCTCAACTTATCTGGAGCCTTCACAGGTGAAAATCAGGCCGGATTCTATCGGAAAGCCCATTGATGATGTTGAGCTTTATGTCATCAACGAAGAGGGTAGGGAATGTGCTGCGCGTGAGGTGGGCGAATTGATTCATCGAGGCGGCTATATTTACCGCGGTTTCTGGAATGCGCCAGAGGAAAACGCGCAGCGCTTTAAATCTGTGCAGATTTTAAAAGATGTGCTCAATCTGGAGGGACAGCTCACCGATGAAATTGTTGTTGCCTCAGGTGATTATGTCTATAAAGACGAAGAAGGTTACCTTTACTTTGTCTCGCGACAAGATGACATGATTAAAACGCGGGGTTTTAGAGTTTCCCCTTTTGAAATCGAGTCAGTGGTGGCGAAAAATATTCCCCAGATCGAGCAGTGTGCGGTCTTCGCTATTGACAACGAGTTGATCGAAGAAGAAATTGTACTGGTCTATACAGCGCCCAGTGAAATCAGCGAGAAAGAAATACTGTTTGAGCTTAAAAAGCACCTTGCTTCTTATATGATACCTGGAAAAGTGGTGTATAAAAAAACGCTGCCACTGGTGCAGAGTGATAATAATCAGGTTGATAAGGATGAGCTGAAGCGGGGTATGGCGGGTTAATTCCTGCTCGCTATTTCCAGTATCGTGCAATGCCGTCCTGTGGCGTCGAATTCAAGCGCTTAAGTGCTGGCTGATATCTACGGCATCAATCTGTTCTGCGGCCAGGAACTGTTTGGCGTAATCCAGGTAAACGCCCGATTGCAGGAATAGATCAAATAAATCGGCATCGATATGTTGATTGTCGCGCATTTTGGCCATAATTCTTATCGACTCACTGAGTGGTTTGGCTTTTTTATAGGGCCGGTCGGCAGCGGTGAGTGCTTCGAAAATATCGGCAATGGCCATCATTCTTGCAGTGAGGGGCATGTCTTCCTTGCGCAGTCTTTTCGGATAACCGGTGCCGATCATGGTTTCATGATGGCCCCCGGCGATAGCCGGTACATTGCGTAAATGTTTTGGATAGGGCAGCTGGTTGAGCATGATAATGGTTTGTACCATATGGTCATTTATCTTGAATCGTTCCTCTTCCGCCAGCGTTCCACGGCTAATCGACAGATTGTAGAGCTCGCCACGATTATAGGTATAGGCGGGCGTATCAATTTTGAAACCCCAGGGGTTGTCATCGGGGATGACGTCACCGGCTTGGCGATAGAATATTTGATCTTCCTTGTCGGCAAGCAGCGGTTCCTGGGTCGGTAGTGATGGCGCCGGTGTGCGTTGTTTGCGTTGATTTTCTTCCCAGGAAATACCGAGTCGGTCGCTGAGGGTTCGGCGCCAGGTGCGCTCGGCGATTTGATTGATTCGGTCGATTTTTTCCGGTGCCATGAATTCACCGCCTTCATTGCACTCGGCAACAAAGGCAAAGTCATCGTCCAGTTTATTCAAAGTATCGTTCAGCTCGGATGCTAATGCCTGCTGATCGCCACCATTGCTCAGTTGTTGCCAGTAGTCCAATTCGGCATCACGCTTTAAGACTTCGAAACGCATGCGTATTTCATGGATGCGATCATAAATGGTTTCCAGCTTTGTCGACTTGTCGACCACGTACTCCGGTGTGGTCATTTTTCCGCAATCGTGCAACCAGGCGGCAATATGGAGTTCTTCCCACTGGTCATCGTTCAGTGAAAAGTCTTCAAAGCGAGGGTCGTGGCTGTCACAGGCGGCCCGGGCTAACATTTTGGTAATCTCGGGTACCCGCTGGCAGTGGCCGCCGGTATAGGGTGATTTGGCATCAATGGCGCTGGCAATTAATTCGATAAACGATTGCAATAGGGTCTTTTGCATTTTTATTAACTGGCGGCTTTCCATGGATACGGCGGCAAAGCCGGACAGGGCCTGGGCAAAACCGATACGTTCGGGTTTGAGTGCATCTTCCAGCCCTTTATTGTGCTCGGCGTAAATCAGGCAAAGGGCACCGGTGGAGTCGTTATCCCGGTTGCTCAAGGGCAGTAGAATAACGGTAATTTGCTCTGCTTTAAGGGCTTTGAAGATCGGTAAAAGATATGTCGTATTGGGCTGGGATTTTTCAATGGTTTCAATCCCCACTTCCTTCAGCAGGTATTTTTCCAGTAGCGGGTTGTTATTCTCGTTTTCAAGCACCGATTGAGCCGGCAAGTCATGCTCTTCAAGTACCTGGCCGTTGGCCAGTCTGGGCGCCTGGGCCTCCAGCTGTGTTTCGTCATCGGATAAAAGATAAATGACGGCGGCATCGGCACCACTGGCCTTCATGGTTTCATCGGTGACGCGTTCCAGTAGGCGCTCGATATTCGATTCGCCGGACAGCGAGGTGATCAGGTTGAGGAAGTTACTGATCGTTACTCGCATCAAGTCCATCGAACTGCCCAGTTGATCGACTTCCTGGACTGAGGAGGTGGTATTGAAGTCTTCCTCAAAATTGAAACCGGATATTGCCTTGGCTTCCCTGGCCAGCAACCGCATGGGCCGGGAAATTTTATTGGCAGAAATCCAGGCGATGGGCAGTGAGAGTAAAACCACAGCGATGGTAACCAGCAGGCTGGTTTTACGCATTTCAAACGCGGCGGCGAGTAATTCTTTTTCCGGCGCGGCGACCAGCAGCTTAACCTGTAATTGCTGGTGCAGACTTATGTCACGGACAGTGCCAAACCAGCGCTGGTCAGCGCGCATAAAGGAAATAACCTGTGACTGCTGCTGCTCGAGGAAATGCACATTGTCTATCATCGTATCGCTCAAGGCACTGAGCGTCGGAATCTGCTGGTCACTGTTGTTCTGCAATAAGCTGCTATTGTTGCCCAAGCTGTGAGCCAGTATTTCTTCTTTTTGATTGTAGATAAGGCTGATTGACGATGGACTGATACGGTTGATGTCCAGTGTTTTGGTCAGGCTGCCCAGAGTGATGTCGGCCGCGACAATACTGTTTCCTTCCAGTGCCTTTCTTGACAAGGTGATGCCGATTTTTTTTTCAAAAAAGAATAAGTAAGGAGAGGTAATATGGTTGCCCGTTACACCTTCTGCATTGGTATACCAGGGTCTATTTCTTGGGTCGTATGGGCTGGTGCTCTGTTCAATCTCGCCCTTAATTTTTAATTGCTCATTGAGGAATAAGCGAAGCTGCACATTGTCTCCGCTCTCATTATGGCTGATATGATCAATCATGTAGCTGGCGTAATCAGGTGCGGCAAAAATTTTACGCTTATAATCGGTGTTCAGGGAGCGCAAAATAAAATAATCGCCGTTGTCATAACCTAACTGAAAACCGGTTACCTGTGGTTCCTCTCGGATAACCTCGGCCAGGATCGGCATGTACTTGATGCGTTCCTGCAGCGAGCTGGTTTCCGTTATTGCGGCACTGGCCAGCAGGCGTACTGATGTAGCAATAGGCCGGTATTCTTTCTGGAACTGGAGTTGTAATTCCTTGGCGGTATGGGTAAAGAGTGTTTCGGTGGCCTCGAAGGTCAGGCGGGTAATTTGCTTATAGCTGGTCCAGGCCAATGCTGAGCCCACGGCAATAATCAGGATAATAAACAGCGCGCCAATATGGATATGGAGAGGGAAGTGATATTTTTGCTTTTTTATGGGCATTATTCTGTAAATCCTCAAGGCTGCTTTTAAGTATTACAGCCTTGCCCTCAATAATCACGTTTTTTTAGTGGTTCAATGATATCTTCCAGTCCATTGATTTTAATTTCCAGGCTGAGTTGCAACAGTAAGCCCAGTTTTCCCTCGGGCCAGCCCTTATTGGCAAACCACAGTAAATAGTCTTCCGGCAAATCAATTAGCAGGCGACCCTGGTATTTTCCAAAGGGCATTGCGGTGTTAGCCAGTTTCAATAGATGTTCTTTTTCAATCATGGTGAGTGTCAGCTAATGGAAATATTGGCGCCAAGACAATGACTGTTGCCGGGAGCGAGTTCAATACAATCATCGAGTGCGTTGGCGGTTTCTATACACACCATCTGTCGATAGGCATCATCGGTGAATTGGCTCAGGGTTTTGGCCTTGTCGCACCAGGGATTCCAGATCACCGCACTGTTGCTGCCCTCGGCCTGCACCGTGATGGTTGTTTGCTGGTCTGGATCAATGAGCGTAATAGGATCTTCCAGCTGTTGGTAAATTCTATCGACCTCGCCGGTAAAGGTGATCGGACCCTGCTGCTGTTTTTGCTGCCAGTGATCGAGGCTGTCGACAAAGGGTTTGTCATCGAGGCCATCAATGTGGATGGCGGTGATGTCACTGAGGGCGAAGTAACTATGCAGTGCTGCACTGAAATGAAATGAGCGCGAGTCACGGTTGGTGATCTCCAGGCTGATCTTGAGCTGGTTTCCTATCTCGATGTTCAGTTGCAGTTGAGTGGCAAAGGGCCACAGCGCTTCCTCCCCGGCGGCGATATCGAGTTTGAGGCACAGTCGGGTCAACGCAGGATTGATGATACTGACATCAGCCAGTTGCCAATCACGGTTGCGTACAAAACCATGGGCGGGCGTGTTGTCACTGTTAATTTGCTGACGGACAGGGGCGGGGTTTTTATCCAGTTCGCCGAACCAGGGCCAGCAGATCGGAATACCGCCACGCAGTGGCTGTCCGGCACGGTAATCACAGCACGGGCTTAACCACAGTATGGCTGGCTGATCGCTGTGGCTATAATGACTAATTTGCGCGCCCTGTAAAAACACGCAGGCCGTAGCCGCCTGGTTTTCTACTGTTATTGCAATCAGTTCTTTATGCAGCTCAATACTGATTCCTGCCAGTTCGCCGTATTGTGAATACAGTGACTGCATTTGTGTTGCGATATCGTTCATCGAGAGAGTCTGGGTTGTTTATTATGTGGCATCTGCATACGGCGGCTATCGATTGTTATGACGGCTAATGTTAGGCTGTTTGCAGTCGCAATTGAAGTGTGTGCATGAAAAAATATCGAAAGCCAATCGCTTATAGCTTGCTGGTGATTTCCTGTCTTGCCTGGGCAGTGCTGCCAGTGATTCCCTTTCTCCCCTATGAAAACGAGCAATTGCTGGGCTGGGGCACCGGTGTATTTGTGTTTGCTGAGATCACCTGGTGGCTGGCAATACCCCTGTTGGGTAAGGAAGCGATTGCATGGTGTCAGCAGGCATGGGGTAAAACACGGGTGTATCTGGCCGATTTATTCCGGCGCTCTTAGATGCCGTGCTAATTGTTGTTTCAGGGATTTTGGAATGTTCTTGATTAGCAGTTCCCCGGTTTGTGGGTCATAGCAAATGTCGCTGCCAAATTTATCGGCTGCGAAGCTGATACTCATGCTGTTGTCGCGGCCAAAGAAGCGGATATAGCGTTTCAGACTGCTGCGATCAGTATGAATTTCCTGCTTGTTGTCCTGCTGTTGCTCACTGACAAAGCTTGAAAAGTGCTTGGGTGCATTTTCGTTGAGCTGGTTGGACAGCTCATCAAATACCACCGGCGCACCCTGGCGATCCTGTTGTACGCAGTAATCAATGACCTGATTTTTATAGTCGCTGACCTTATCAGCTTCCAGGGTGTCAGCATAGGCATCGACGATGCCAAGAAATTCACTGGTTTGCTCTACCAGGTCGATGCCGGCGGTAAACCCGGTAAAGCGGCCAAAGGCATCACTGAGGGCTTTGTTGCCTCGGGTTGACATCAGCGAGAGGTATTTCGGTGAGTCCTGTTGCAACCATTCTTCCAGTTGCACCTTCGCGGCATAGTGTAATTTTGCCGTGTCAATATACTGGTTCATTGCCACGTCAAGTTCAGTGTTGATGTTCAGGGCCTCACTATGGTTAATCCAGAAAATATAAAATTGGTCTTGTTCGAGAATCGTTTCAACTGCAAATAACAAGTGAGCAGAAAAAACCTCATCGGTGTTTTCCAGCAATTGTAATAAATGTGACATTGCCCGCCGGCTGAAGCTGTCAAAGGCAGATTTCCCTTCGATCTGCTCCTTGAGCCATTGCGGCAGTGGGGAATCTTCGAGCGTGTTATCAAAAAAACCGTATTGCTTTTGGCTCGAGCGCAAATACGTTTGCTTAAGTTGCTCAAACAGGGAGTAGATGGCACCGTCACCGTTGTTTTCCTGTTCCCTGAGCGTTGTCTTGATGTCGGCACCGGGAACCGGGCGTTCAATTTTATGTAGTATGCAATGTTTGAGGGGCATGGTTGTTTGTCGTCAATTAATGGGCGTTGAAAATCTGGATGGCATAGCCGCTGTTAATAGCTTCCTGCAGCGAGGGGTCGGCGGCAATCAATTTTGGATCGCTGAGAAAACGATTTTCAATCAGCTTACGCTTGGCGATAACCGCATCATAGAAACCGTTTTTCATTAAATACAGTTGGCACAGTTGCTCGGCACCGTACAAATCCTTGAAATTGATATAAACAATAAAAGGCACCTGGGCGCCTGCGGGAAAATCATCCAGCGCATCGCGGGTTTTGGCATTGGCAGAGAAAACGTACATCGTCGAAACTCATTATAAGCGGTGGCTGGAAACGGGGGGCGATTGTAATCTCCCGGGGGGTATTACATCAAGAAACCAAGTTCAAATCGTATGTAATCGATATCGGGGGTGCCGGAGGCCTTGTTGATATCGATCCAGCGCCGGGCATAGCTACCCTTGATAAACACCTTATTGTCAAATTCGTAGCGCAGTCCCGCTCCGGTATGGTAGGAGAAGCTGGAATCGTCATAGGAATCGCTGTAATAGCGACAATAATAGAAGCCGCAGCTGTAATAGTAGCGACCATTGGAGACGTTGGAGTCCAGGTAGGTCCAGCCCAGACCGGCTTCAATAAAAGGGGTGAAACGGCCGCTCATAAAGTGGTAGGTGGCATTGAATTGCCCGGTAAAAGCATCCAGTTCATGGTTGAAGTTGGCAGGATTACCATCTTCATCGACTACGCCCCGGGTTTTGTAGTCGGGCTGGGAAACATCGAAGGCGAAGGACAGATTCCAGTGTTGGTCCAGATTGTAGCCAAGCTGGAAGCCCCAGCCGATTTGTTCCTCAACATCCAGGGAGACGTTATTGCTGAAGTCCAGGTCCTGGTCACCGTTTTCCTGCAGGATAAAAATGACTTCCCATTTGCCACTGCGCTTGTTGAAGTCATAGTATTGTTGCGCCAGGCTGTCGGCAGCAAAAACGAGTAAAAAGAAAGGGATAATTATTGCTTTGATCATGTCTTAATGTCCAGATGAACGGCCCACTTGGGCTAAAGGGGGAAGCTGAGATGAATCATTTATGCTTCGCCGGGGCTTGTCAGCCGACTATAGAGAGACACTTTAACAGAGATCGCCGGAGAGAAAAATATGAACATGGAACATGTGGATTGGATACGCCAGATAGCAGTGATCATTATTGAGTATACGGCGATTGCGGTGTTTCTGTTGTTTTTGCTGGGGGCGCTGGTGGTGATTCGCATGTATATTAGCGATGTTACCCAAACTCAGCAGACGGTGAGGCGTAATTATCCGGTTATTGGCCGCTTCCGTTATCTTTTTGAACATATGGGGGAGTTTTTTCGGCAGTATTTTTTTGCCCAGGACCGCGAGGAGCTGCCCTTTAACCGCGCACTTCGATCCTGGGTCTACCGGGCCTCAAAAAATATCGACAGTACCGTTGCCTTTGGCTCTACCCGGCCGTTGAACCAGCCCGGGGACGTTATCTTCCTGAATGCTTTTTTCCCGGTATTAAAAGCAGATGCCAGGCCCAATGGTGTGCTGACGATAGGTGCGGCAGGGGCGAGGCAACCCTATACCACCGCTGCGCTGGTAAATATTTCCGCTATGAGTTACGGCGCTATTTCGGCACCGGCGGTGCGCTCGCTGTCCCGGGGGGCAAAGGCTGCGGGCATCTGGCTGAATACCGGCGAGGGTGGCTTGTCTCCTTGTCACCTGGAGGGTGGTTGCGATATCGTGTTCCAGATCGGCACCGCCAAATACGGGGTGCGCAATGAACAGGGCCAGCTATGCGAAGAGAAATTAAAGCAGATTGCCGCCCACCAACAAGTCAAAATGTTTGAGATCAAGATGAGCCAGGGGGCCAAGCCGGGCAAGGGCGGTCTCTTGCCGGCGGTTAAAGTGACCGCAGAAATTGCCGCCATTCGTGGTATTCCCGAGGGTAGCGAGTCGATCAGTCCCAATGGTCATGCGGAGGTTAAATCGGTGGAAGATTTACTCGATTTGATCACCCGTGTGCGTGAGGTAACGGGCAAGCCGGTAGGTTTTAAAGTAGTTATCGGAGATGTGGAATGGATTGATGACTTGCTGGCAGCCATTCATCTCCGTGGTATTGCTTCGGCACCGGATTTTATCACCATCGACAGCGCGGACGGTGGTACCGGTGCAGCCCCGCAAAGCCTGATGGACTTTGTCGGCCTGCCGATTAAGCGGAGCCTGCCGCTGATGGTCGACAAACTCTGCGAGTACGGTTTGCGAGAGCGCGTCAAGGTGATTGCTTCCGGCAAGCTGATTACTCCCTCCGGTGTGGCCTGGGCGCTGTGTATGGGCGCCGATTTTGTCGTCAGTGCCAGGGGTTTTATGTTTTCCCTTGGCTGTATACAAGCCTTGCAGTGCAACAAAAATACCTGTCCAACGGGTATCACCACCCACAATAAAGATTTACAAAAAGGCCTGGTGCCGGAAGATAAGGCAAAAAGGGTGGCCAACTATGTCAATAATCTGGTCTACGAGGTCAATATGCTGGCCAATTCCTGCGGGGTTAAGCATGGCCGTGCGTTGCAGCGCAAGCATGCGCAGTTGATTAATGAGCGCGGCTTGCCGGAGGCGATGAGCGAGGTGTTTCCGGCGGTGAAGGTGCGTGATGAGTATGTGATTGCCGGTGACAGCTAACTATTTCAAGGTGTAGGCTGTGCTGCGACGGCAGCATTTCCCCCCATCCCAAATATCCGATAAACTGCCAGCCATCAAACACACTTCACTAATGCCAGCGTATTTATGACTGCCTCTTTCATTCACCTTCGCCTCCACAGTGAATTCTCCCTGATCGACGGCCTGGTGCGTATCAAGCCGCTGATGCAGCGGGTGGCAGCGCTGGGTATGCCCGCCGTGGCGCTGACTGACCACACCAATTTTTTTGCCCTGGTGAAATTCTATAAAGCCGCCATGGCTGCGGGCATTAAGCCGATTATTGGCAGCGATTTTTTATTAGTGGAAGATGAAGACGACAGCCAGGTGAGTAAACTCTGTTTACTGGCCCAGAATAAACAGGGCTATCGCAACCTGACCGAATTAATCTCCCGGGCTTACCAGCAGGGGCAGCGACTCGGGCAAGTGTTTATCAAGCGTTCCTGGCTGGCCGAATACGCCGAAGGCATTATTGTTCTTTCCGGTGGCAGGGAGGGCGATGTCGGCCAGGCGCTGTTGGCGGGTAAAACAGCGGTGGCCACTGAGCGGCTGGCCTACTGGATGGCACTGTTTCCCAAGCGTTTTTACCTGGAGTTACAGCGTACTGGCCGGGAATATGAAGAGGACTACGTGCATGCGGCGGTTGAGCTGGCGACTCAGGCTGATTGCCCGGTGGTGGCAAGCAATGAAGTGTGCTTCCTGAGTAGCGAAGAATTTGAAGCCCATGAGGCACGGGTTTGTATTGGTGAGGGTCGCACCCTGGACGATCCTCGTCGTGTTCGCCGCCACAGTGAGCAACAGTATTTACGCTCCCCCGAGGAAATGCTTGAATTGTTCGCCGATATTCCCGAAGCCCTGCAAAATACCGTAGAAATTGCCAGGCGCTGTAATGTGGAGATCGAACTGGGGACTTATTACCTGCCTGAATATCCTATCCCCGAAGGGCTGACCCAGGATGCCTTCTTTCGCAAGGTCTCACACGATGGCTTGAACCAGCGGCTGGATTCTCTGTACGACAGCAGCGCCGGGAATTTTGCCGGGATCGAGGCAGATTACCGTAAACGGCTGGATTTTGAACTCAATATTATCCTTGAGATGGGTTTTCCCGGTTACTTCCTGATCGTAATGGATTTTATTAAATGGGCCCGGGATCACGATATTCCAGTGGGGCCAGGGCGGGGTTCGGGTGCGGGCTCGCTGGTGGCTTACTCACTTTATATTACTGATCTCGATCCCCTTGAGTACGATTTACTGTTCGAGCGTTTCCTCAATCCGGAGCGGGTCTCGATGCCGGATTTCGATATCGATTTTTGTATGGAAAACCGCGACAAGGTGATTAATTATGTGGC
The DNA here is from genome assembly GCA_030621845.1 of Spongiibacteraceae bacterium. Lineage (GTDB taxonomy): Bacteria > Pseudomonadota > Gammaproteobacteria > Pseudomonadales > Dasaniaceae > JAUXHA01. The sequence goes on along the minus strand of JAUXHA010000002.1, from coordinate 15,604 downwards.
CGAGCACTATGGCCGTGATGCGGTTAGCCAGATTATTACCTTTGGTACCATGGCGGCTAAAGCCGTGGTGCGCGATGTGGCGCGGGTGCAGGGCAAGGCCTATGGCCTGGCGGACAAACTATCCAAGATGATTCCCTTTGAGCTGGGCATGACGCTGACCAAGGCCCGCGAAGCGGAAGCGCCCCTGCGGGATTTTCTCGACAGCGATGAACAGGCCGGAGAAATCTGGGAGATGGCGCTGCAATTGGAGGGCATTACCCGCAATGTTGGCAAGCACGCGGGGGGCGTTGTTATCGCACCGTCCAAACTCACTGACTTTGCGCCGGTGTACTGCGATGAAACCGGTGGCGGCCTGGTTACCCAGTTTGATAAAAATGATGTGGAAGAGGCCGGTCTGGTTAAATTTGACTTTCTGGGTCTGCGCACCCTGACCATTATAGACTGGGCGGTGAAGATGATTAATCGCCCCAATGGCAGCGATGATCAGCAGCCTCTGCGCATTGAGGATATTCCCCTCGACGACCCGGCGACCTACCAATTGTTGCAACGGGCTGAGACGACGGCGGTATTCCAGCTGGAATCTCGCGGCATGAAAGACCTGATCAAACGGCTGCAGCCCGATAATCTCGAAGACATTATCGCCCTGGTGGCGTTGTTTCGCCCTGGGCCTCTGGATTCGGGCATGGTTGACGACTTTGTTAATCGAAAGCATGGCCGTGCCGAAGTCGCTTATCCCGATGCGACTTACCAGCACGAGTGGTTGAAGCCAATTCTTGAGCCGACCTACGGGGTTATTGTTTATCAGGAACAGGTTATGCAAATTGCCCAGGAGCTGGCAGGTTATACCCTGGGCGGGGCGGATATGTTACGCAGGGCGATGGGTAAGAAGAAACCCGAGGAAATGGCTAAGCAGCGGGTGTTATTTGAACAGGGCGCGATTGGCAAGGGTGTTGATGCAAGCCTGGCAATGAAAATTTTTGACCTGGTGGAGTAATTTGCCGGTTACGGTTTTAGCAAATCGCACTCAGCCGCCTATGCCCTGGTGTCCTACCAGACGGCCTGGTTAAAGACCAACTATCCCGCTGAATTTATGGCTGCTACCCTGAGTTCGGAATTGCAGAACACCGATAAGATTGTCATCTTTATTGAAGAGTGCCGGGCGATGAAGCTCGATTATCGGCTTCCGGATGTCAATGAAGGTGAATATATGTTCACCGTTAACAAGGCGGGTGCGATTGTCTATGGCCTGGGTGCTATTAAGGGTCTGGGTGAAGGGCCGATCGAAAATATGATTGTGGCTCGCGATAGCGGTGGGCCGTTTACCAGCCTGTTTGATTTTTGCGAGCGCACCGATTCCCGCAAGGTAAATAAGCGGGCGATTGATGCCTTAATTCGCTCGGGTTCTTTTGATAATATGGGGGTGGATCGCGCTATCTTGCTGGCGAGTATGCCGGAGGCGATCAAGGCCGCTGAGCAATCGGCATCGAACCGGGATGCCGGTATGGCCGATTTATTTGGTGACGTAGTACCAGCGGCGGGGGAGGGTGATGTTTATGCCGATTTTCGCCGGGTGCGGGCGCAAACCCCGAAAGAGAAACTGGGGGGTGAGAAAGACACTCTGGGGCTGTATGTTACCGGTCATCCGATTGATGAGTATGAGGGAGAAATCAGGCAGTTTGTTCGCAATCGTATTGTTGAGTTGAAAGCAGACAGCAAGGTACAGAGTATAGCCGGCCTGGTCGTCAGTATGCGCACGATGAAAACCAAGCGCGGCGACACCATGGCGATTATGGTGCTGGATGATCGCAGCGCAAGAATTGAAGTATCGTTGTATTCCGCTGAATTCGAAGCCTGCCGGGAAAAGCTGAGCAAGGATGCGATTTTAGTTGTCGAGGGGGTTGTCAGTTACGATGATTATTCCGGTGGCCTGAAAGTGCGTGGCAAAAACGTACGGAGTTTACTGGAGGCTCGTCAAAGTCATGTCAAACAGCTTAGGTTGACGCTACTGGCAGCAGATTTTAGCGCAGATTTTAGTGCCCGCTTTAAAGCACTGCTGGAACCCTGTCGCGATGGTGAATGTCCCATCGTGGTGGACTACCAGCGTGGTGATGCTCGCGGCCAATTACTACTGGGGCAGGATTGGCGAGTGCAGCCTAGTGATGAGCTGCTTCAGGGCTTGCGCGATCGCTTCGGCGACGACCGGGTTGAGCTTAGTTATGGCGAGTAGCCGCCATGATAGGGTAGAATGGCGGCTATTCTATCAATTACAGGGGCTGATCGGGCATTGTATGGCTATTTAGATGGCCACCCGAAGTGTATAAGAACCTATGAATCCAAATTATCTTGATTTTGAACAACCGATTGCCGAGCTTGAGGTGAAAATCGAAGAGCTGCAGTTAGTGGGTTCCGATAACGATATCAATATCGGCGAAGAAGTTGGCAAACTGCGCGATAAGAACAAAAAGCTCACTGAAAAAATCTACAGTAATCTCAGTCCCTGGGATATTGTAAAAGTTGCTCGCCACCCACTGCGCCCCTATACCCTCGATTACATTCCACGGGTGTTTACTGACTTCGATGAACTACACGGCGATCGCCACTTTGCCGATGACAATGCCATCGTAGGTGGTCTTGCCCGTCTGGATGGTGAGCCGGTGATGGTGATTGGCCAGGAAAAAGGCCGTGGTGTACAGGAAAAAGTGAGGCGCAATTTTGGTATGCCCAAGCCTGAAGGCTACCGCAAGGCAATGCGCCTGATGGAAATGGCTGAGCGCTTTAAATTACCGGTTATTACCTTGATTGATACCCCGGGAGCCTATCCGGGCATCGACAGCGAAGAGCGGGGCATCAGTGAAGCCATTGCTCGCAACCTGGCGGTAATGTCCCACCTGAGAACACCGATTATCTCGGTGGTCATTGGCGAGGGCAGCTCCGGGGGTGCGCTGGGTATCGGTGTCGGTGATCACCTGGCTATGTTGCAGTATGCCACTTACTTTGTTATCTCGCCGGAAGGCTGTGCCAACATTATCTGGAAAACATCGGAAAAGGCACCTGATGCCGCCGAGGCAATGGGTCTCACCTCAACCATTTTGCAAGGCTTGGGTATTGTCGATGACACCATTGAGGAACCCTCTGGTGGCGCTCATCGCGATATTGATTTGATGGCCGAGCGGATCAAACTTCATCTGGTTAACCAACTGGCTGAATTGAAGAAGTTGCCGCTGGATGATTTGCTGGCAAAGCGGTATGACAAATTGATGTCATACGGAAGTGATTAAAAGAGCAACAAAACCACTCCCGGACGAGTCGGCCCCGTCATCCCCGTCATCCCCGTCATCCCCGCGCAGGCGGGGATCGACTAATAATTCCCCGCTTTCCGTCCCTCTCGGTCCGGTTAAATCCCGCCCATGAAACTATCCGCTGCCGATTTAAATCTTAGCCGCTGGCAATCAGCTCCCCGCTGGCTAGTTGCTTACAGTGGCGGTGTCGATTCTCATGTGCTGTTGCACTTGCTGGCGCAGCTGCGTGAGCAGTCACCGGATAGCGTGCCAGAATTACTGGCAATTCACATCAACCACCAGTTGCAAGCGCAGTCCTTTGACTGGGCGCAGCACTGCCAGGCGGTGTGTAAGGCGCTGAATATTCCGCTGCTGACCGAAACGGTCGAGGTGGCGCGCAGCGGTGGCGAAAGCCTCGAAGCCCAGGCCCGCGTGGCCCGCTATCAAGCCTTTGAAAAACAGCTGCAGGCGGGTGATTGCCTGTTACTGGCGCATCATCTGGATGATCAACTGGAAACCGGCTTGCTGCGATTATTGCGCGGCAGTGGCGTGCTTGGACTGGGGGCGATGGCCGGGCAGCGCAAGCTGGGGCGCGGCCATTTATTACGCCCGCTGCTGGCTATCCCGCGCCAGCAAATCGTTGCTTATGCCGAGAATGAGGGGCTGCAATGGGCAGAAGACTCCAGTAACCGTGATAAGGATTTTTCTCGAAATTACCTCCGTCATGATGTCTTGCCAGTGATCGAGCACCGCTGGCCGCAATATCGCCAGAGCATGACGCGAGCAATAAAACTGAGCCAGGAGGCCAGTGAACTGAATACAGCATTGGCGGAGATCGATTGTCGCCAGCTGGGGGTAAATCCCTCGGAGCAGAAGTTGGCGCTGGAATCGTTGCTGAGCCTGGACCGGCCACGGCAAAAAAACCTGCTGCGATACTGGATAAGACAGCGTGATTTACCGTTGCCCAGCGCCGCACAATTACAGGCAATACTGGAGCAGTTGGTCGCCGCTGACGAAGATGCTGAACCGCTGGTGACATGGGCGGGCATAGCGGCGCGCCGTTTTCGTGGCCATTTGTATATTCTACCGCTGCTAGCCGAATTTGACCGCGAGCAATGTTATGCCTGGGATCATCGGCAGCGTCTGCTACTTGCCGGCAATGGCAGCTTATGCTCAGAAGCAGTGATCGGCCAGGGTTTAAAAAATAACCGGGAATTCAATGTACGTTTTCGCCGAGGGGGTGAGCGCTGCCAGCCGCTGAACCGGGTCGCCTCTCAAACGCTGAAAAAACTATTCCAGGAATATGCGGTTCCGCCCTGGCTGCGGGATCGAGTGCCGTTGATTTATGTCGGCGATGCGTTGGCAGCCGTGGGGGGTTACTGGGTGTGTAAAGATTTTGCGGCTGGAGAAGGTGATGAAGGGATTACTATTCATTGGACTTTACCTTGATGGGTCTAAGGGTCTGTGAGCATGAGTGGCGTCAGGTGTATTGTAAGTTCACCCTTATTGAGCCGGACGGGTGATTGAGCCGGGCAGTGCTTTCTGTTAAGCTGACCCCCCATCTCAGGACAGGAATTCAATCTGAATTACTGCTCCTATTCGAAGATTATTATTACAATGTGAAAGGCTTTACATGGCGACTCGATTTATCTTCGTCACTGGTGGTGTTGTTTCGTCCCTGGGTAAGGGAATTGCATCTGCATCGCTGGCGGCTATTTTGGAAGCACGTGGTCTCAAGGTCACTATGCTTAAGCTGGACCCCTACATTAATGTAGACCCTGGCACCATGAGTCCTTTCCAGCACGGCGAGGTCTTTGTGACTGAAGATGGTGCTGAGACCGACCTGGATCTCGGCCACTATGAACGTTTTCTGCGCGTAAAAATGTCCAAGCGTAATAATTTCACTACCGGTCGTGTTTACGAAACGGTTTTACGCAAGGAGCGTCGAGGCGATTATCAGGGCGGTACGGTGCAGGTGATTCCGCATATTACCGATGAAATCAAACGGCGGGTTATTGAAGGTGCCAGTGATGCTGAGATTGCCATTGTCGAAATTGGTGGCACTGTGGGTGATATCGAAGGCCTGCCCTTTTTTGAGGCAGCTCGCCAGCTGAAATCAGAACTGGGCAGTGACCGCGTGATGCTGATGCACGTTACTTTGGTGCCCTATATCGCCACCGCCGGTGAGACCAAAACCAAGCCTACCCAGCACTCGGTGAAGGAACTCCGCTCCATCGGTTTGCAGCCTGATATTCTGTTGTGCCGCAGTGATCATGAAATTGATGAGGGCTCGCTGAAAAAAATCTCCTCGTTCACTAACGTCGAAGAGCGGGCGGTTATCCCGTTACAGGACGCCGACAGTATTTACCGTATTCCGGGGCTGTTGAACAAACGCGGCCTGGATGACCTGATTGTGGAACGCTTTGGGCTGGAATACCCGGCGGCGGATTTGTCCGAATGGGATGCGGTGATTGACGGTGATCTCAACCCCCAGCGCGAAGTAACTATTGCCATGGTTGGCAAATACATGGAGTTGATCGATGCCTACAAATCACTGAATGAAGCCTTGCATCACGCCGGTATCGGTTCCCATACCAAGGTAAACATCAAATACATCGATTCTGAGACCATTGAGAATGAAGGCCTGGACGTGCTTAACGGTGTCGATGGCATTCTGGTTCCCGGCGGTTTTGGTAATCGCGGTGTGGAGGGCAAGATCGCTACGGTACGTCATGCCCGGGAAAACAACATTCCCTACCTGGGGATTTGCCTGGGTATGCAGGTGGCGGTGATTGAGTTTGCCCGCAATGTCGCCGGTCTTACCGGCGCCAACAGTACTGAATTTGATAAACAGGCGCCCAACCCGGTTATCGCCCTGATCACCGAATGGGTGGATACTGAAGGACACACCGAAGTACGTGACGAAAAGTCAGACCTGGGGGGAACCATGCGTCTGGGTGGTCAGGAGTGTCGTCTGGTTGAAGGTTCCAATGTCAAAGCGGCCTATGGCAGTGATTTGATCTTTGAGCGTCATCGTCATCGCTATGAGGTGAACAATAACTTTGTTGATCAACTGCAGCAGGCGGGTTTACGTATCGGTGGTTGGTCGGCGGATGACTCGCTGGTGGAAGTGGTGGAAATTCCCGATCACCCCTGGTTTGTTGCCTGCCAGTTCCATCCGGAGTTCACCTCGACTCCCCGTGATGGTCACCCGCTATTTACGGGCTTTATTAATGCCGCGAATGAACATTCTTCGTAGCGTCTGTCAGCGCATCCAGGAGCAGCCTTGTGTCCCAAAAAATCATTAACATTGCCGATCTGAAGGCGGGCAATGATTTGCCCTTCGTCCTCTTTGGCGGCATGAATGTACTGGAGTCGCGCGATTTAGCCATGCAGATTGCCGAGCACTATGTGCAGGTTTGCAGTCGTTTGAATATCCCCTATGTTTTTAAAGCGTCGTTCGATAAGGCCAATCGTTCATCGATCCACTCCTACCGTGGCCCGGGTATGGATGAGGGTTTGAAAATTTTCCAGGAAATCAAAGACACGTTCAAGGTGCCAGTGATTACCGATATTCATGAAATTGAACAGGCGAAGCCGGTGGCAGAAGTATGCGATGTGCTGCAATTGCCGGCATTTCTCGCTCGCCAGACTGACCTGGTGGCGGCGATGGCGGCGACCGGTGCGGTGATTAATGTGAAGAAACCGCAATTTTTGAGTCCGCCGCAAATGAAGAATATCGTCGATAAATTTATCGAGTGTGGCAATGACCAAATCATGCTGTGTGAGCGTGGTAGTAATTTTGGTTACGATAACCTGGTAGTCGACATGCTGGGCTTTCGTACCCTGAAAGAAGTGAGTGGCGGCGCACCAGTTATTTTTGATGTCACCCACGCCTTGCAGTGCCGTGATCCTATGGGTGCGGCTTCAGGCGGTCGACGTCACCAGGTTGCCGAACTTGGCCGCGCCGGTATGGCGCTGGGTCTCGGTGGCCTGTTTCTGGAAGCGCATCCCGACCCCGATAAGGCCCTGTGTGATGGCCCCTCGGCATTGCCGTTATCAGTGCTGGAACCTTTTTTAGCTGAAATGAAAGCGGTGGATGAACTGGTAAAAAACCTGCCACCACTGGATATTCAATAATATTTTCTCGCATATAGCGTCCTGTTAATGATGGAGTAATTAGTTAATGGCTGAGATCGTCGACATTAAAGCATTTGAAATACTGGATTCACGTGGCAATCCTACCGTTGAGGCCGATGTGATTCTAGCCTCGGGTGCAGTGGGGAGTGCCTGTGCACCTTCGGGCGCATCAACCGGTTCCCGCGAAGCTATCGAGCTAAGAGATGGCGATAAAAGTCGTTATCTTGGCAAGGGCGTGCAGCAGGCAGTGGCGAATATCAACGGCAGCATTAAAAACCTGTTAGTGGGTAAAGATGCTTCAGAGCAAAGGGTAATCGACCAGTTGATGATTGATGCCGATGGCACTGAAAACAAAAGCAAGCTGGGCGCCAATGCGATTCTGGCGGTATCCCTGGCGGCGGCTAAAGCGGTTGCCAATGAAAAGGGAATTCCCCTGTATCAGCACATTGCCGATTTAAATGGCACTTCCGGCAAGTACACCATGCCGGTGCCGATGATGAATATCATTAACGGTGGCGAGCATGCCGACAACAATGTCGACATTCAGGAGTTTATGGTGCAGCCGGTGGGCGCGGCTAATTTTGCTGAAGCTTTGCGCATGGGTGCCGAAATTTTTCATAGTTTAAAGAAAGTGCTCAGTGATCGTGGCTTGAGTACCTCGGTTGGCGATGAGGGTGGTTTTGCGCCAAACCTGCCCTCCAATGAGGCGGCACTGGAAATCATTGCTGAAGCAGTTGCCAATGCGGGTTATGAATTGGGTGGCAATGTTACCCTGGCGCTGGATTGTGCCTCTTCCGAGTTTTATAAGGACGGTAATTATGATCTGGCGGGTGAGGGCAAGGTGTTTGACGCTGATGGTTTTGCCGATTACCTGGCCGATCTCAGTAGCAAGTACCCGATTATTTCTATAGAAGACGGCATGGATGAAAGCGACTGGGACGGTTGGGCCAGTTTGACTAACAAGATAGGTGAGCGTGTACAATTGGTCGGCGATGATCTTTTTGTGACCAACACTAAAATCCTGAAACGCGGTATTGATGAGGGTATTGCCAACTCGATCCTGATTAAATTCAACCAGATTGGTTCGCTGACGGAAACCCTGGATGCGATCAAAATGGCCCAGGATGCTGGTTTTACCGCGGTTATTTCCCATCGTAGTGGTGAAACAGAAGATACCACCATCGCCGATCTGGCGGTGGCAACTGCCGCAGGCCAAATCAAGACAGGGTCACTTTGTCGCTCTGACCGTGTGGCCAAGTACAATCGCCTATTGCGTATCGAAGCCGAGCTGGGCAAGCAAGCGCCCTATCGTGGTCGCGCCGAGTTCAACGCCTAGGGCAGCTCTGAATAATGGCGGGGTGGGCGTGGCCTGCCCCATTCCTTTCTGTATCCCTTTTGCAAATTATGCTAGCGTATTGTTTTGCTAATAAATACTTAGATCAACATGCGCTGGATACTTACTCTCTTACTGATCATGCTTGCCGGTCTGCAATACCGCCTCTGGATAGGTCAGGGCAGTTGGGCAGAAATCGTTGCACTGGAGCGTGATCTGGTTGAACAGCTGGCACAGAATGAGCGCCTGCGTGATCGCAATGAAGTGCTGGAAAAAGAAATCAAGGATTTAAAAATCGGTTTAAGTGGCGTTGAAGAACGCGCCCGTCGCGACCTGGGGCTGATAAAAAAAGGGGAAACATTCTACCTAATGGTTGAGGACGACAAATAACACTATGGCTGAGGCTGCCTGTTTTGCTGTGATTCCTGCCGCTGGTATCGGCCGTCGTATGGGAGAAGACTGTCCCAAACAGTATTTGTCGATTGCGGGAAAAACAATACTGGAGCATACCCTCGATACGTTACTGGAAGTGCCTGGCTTGCAGCAGCTGGTGGTGGTGCTGGATGCCGATGATAAGCGCTGGTGTGAATTACCGGTATTTGAGAACCCTCGCCTGGTAGTGGCCGAGGGTGGTCAGCAACGCTGCCATTCAGTTCTCAATGGTTTGAAGTGTTTGCAGCAGCACAGTCAAGCCGATGACTGGGTGCTGGTACATGATATTGCCAGGCCCTGTATTCAATTAGCGGACATTCAGCGCCTGCTGCAAACCTTGTCAGCGGATAAAGTGGGTGGGCTGTTAGCACTGCCCGTCACCGATACCATCAAACAGGTTGATAGCCAGCACCGGGTAACGGCGACCCTGGATCGCACCCGGCTGTGGCAAGCGCAGACGCCACAGATGTTTCGTTACGGTTTATTGCACGATGCATTGGCGGCGGCGGTTGAGCAGGGGCAAGATACCACCGATGAGGCGGCGGCGGTTGAGCGTGCCGGTTTCGCGGTGAAAGTGGTCGAAGGTTCACGACGTAATTTAAAAGTCACCAGCCCGGAAGACCTGGCGTTGGCAGAATTTTATTTAACCAGGCAATAACGAGGGTAGGCTATGCGGATAGGTCACGGCTATGATGTGCATCGCTTCGGTGAGGGTGACTGTGTCATTTTGGGTGGCGTAAGCATTCCTTACCCCTATGGCCTGGTCGCACATTCTGATGGTGATGTACTCTTGCATGCGCTCTGTGATGCGCTATTAGGAGCCTGTGGGTTGGGAGATATCGGGCGTCATTTTCCCGATAGCGACCCACAATATGCCGGTGCCGATAGCCGGGAACTTTTGCGCCGGGTTTACGCGCTGGTGTTGGCAGAGGGCTTGACCTTGGGCAATGCCGATATTACCGTGGTCGCCCAGGCGCCCAAACTTTCACCCCATTGCGACAGCATATGCAGCCATATTGCCAGTGACCTGCAGTCATCAATCCAACAGATCAACGTCAAGGCGACTACCACCGAGGGGCTGGGTTTTACCGGCCGCGAAGAAGGTATTGCTGTGTATGCCGTGGTCTTATTAGTCAGCCGTTAAATGCCAGTAATTGACTTACCCTATGCCTATGGCAAGCCGCTGATGCGTGGTGTATTGCGCACCGAAGCTGCTGATTTTATGGTCGAGGAACAATTGGCCTTTGAACCCAGCGGCGAGGGTGAACACCACTTTTTATGGATTGAAAAAGCGGGGCTCAATACTGAGCAAGTTGCCAGGCGGATAGCCCAAATTGCCCAGCTGCCAATACGCCAGATCAGCTATTGCGGAATGAAAGATCGTCATGCGCTGACCCGTCAATGGTTCAGTGTGCATCTTCCGGGCAAGAAAACAATCGATTGGTCACAACTCAACAGCCCGGCATTATCACTGTTGGCAGCCACCCTGCACAGGAAAAAGCTGCGCCGGGGCACTCACCGCGGCAACCGATTTACGCTTCGGGTCAGGGATTGGCTGGGTGATCACGATGATTTTATTGCGCGTGTCGAAAAAATACAGCTGCAGGGGGTGCCTAACTATTTTGGTGAGCAGCGTTTTGGTCATGATGGTGCCAATCTCGATAACGCGAGGCGTTGGTTCGCGGGCGAGTTGAAACCGGGTCGGCATTTGCGAGGTATTTATTTGTCTGCGGTTCGCGGCTGGTTGTTTAATCAAGTGTTAGCGCAGCGTGTCAGTGACGGTAGCTGGCAACAGTTGTTGCCCGGCGAGCTGGTTGCGTTGCAGGGGAGTCACAGTGTCTTTGCCCATAATGAAGACGATGCCTTGCAGCAGCGGCTGCTGGCGGGTGATGTTCACCCCACCGGGCCACTGTATGGAAAAAACGGTACATTAGTCTGCGAAAAGGCCGTTGCCGCACTGGAAACGTCTATACTTAAGCCCCATAGTGAGCTGTTGGCAGGGCTCGAACAGGCGGGTTTAAAGGCTGAGCGCAGACCACTTCGGATGATTCCACACAACCTCCTTTGGAAGACAGTTCCCGAACAAACGGTAGAAATAACATTCTCCTTGCCTACAGGGTGTTTCGCCACGGTGCTTATGCGAGAATTACTGGATTATCGTGTTGCCGATACCGAGCGGGTCGTTGATAGAAAACAATAACAGGGCCAGAGTAGTCAGGAGTGATAAGTGAGTAAGTTAAACCTCGCCGGTATTGGTATGACCTCCCAGCGAACCCGTGACCGCCTGATTCATCGTTTAATTGAACAGGGCATCCAAAATATCGATGTGTTGGAAGTGATGAGAACCACGCCGCGGCATATTTTTCTCGATGAAGCGTTGTCACACCGGGCCTATGAAGACAGTGCGCTGCCCATTGGTTTTCAACAGACACTTTCCCAGCCCTATATTGTTGCCCGAATGACGGAGTTGTTACTGGCCGGTGGCCCGTTAAAACGCGTGTTGGAAGTCGGTACCGGGTCGGGCTTCCAGACCACGGTGCTGGCTCAGATGGTCGACCGGGTGTACAGCGTTGAGCGGATCAAACCCTTACAGGACAAAGCCCGGCAGCGTCTGCAACTCCTCGGCGCGCACAATGTGCACTTGAAACACGCTGACGGGGGCTTTGGCTGGCCTCAAAAAGGCCCCTTTGACGGCATTATCTCAACCGCCGCGCCGCAGCAAGTGCCGCAGGAATTGATCGATCAACTGGCTCCCGGTGGTCGTTTGGTGATTCCCGTGGGTGATGACAATCGCCAGGACCTGATGCTGGTGACGAATATTGATAATGAAATTGAACTGACGGTGGTTGAACCGGCGTTTTTTGTCCCGTTGAAATCAGGTCTGGTGAAATAAAATGAATAAAATAACGCCACTGGGGGTCTACTTACGGGGTCTGGCGATGGGCGCAGCAGATGTGGTGCCGGGTGTGTCTGGCGGTACTGTGGCTTTTATCACCGGGATTTACCAGGAATTGCTCAATAGTATTCGGTCAATAAATGTCGGTGCGCTGAAGACGCTGATCACTGAGGGTCCCCTGGTGGCTTGGCGGCATATCAATGGCAACTTTTTGCTGTTGTTGATGCTGGGGATTCTCACCAGTATTTTTTCCCTGGCCAGGGTTATTAGTTTCTTGTTAGAGCAGTATCCGGTACTGATATGGTCGTTCTTTTTTGGCTTGATCGCGGCCTCTTCACTGCACATGGCCCGGCAGCTTACACAGTGGAATGGCCGGGTGGTGCTGGCAATTGTGTTTGGCGTGCTGATTGCCTATACGGTCTCGGTGCTGAAGCCCGCGGAGCTGCCACCCACTCCCTTACTGGTATTTGGCAGCGGTGCCATAGCCATCTGTGCAATGATATTGCCCGGGATATCGGGCAGCTTTATTCTACTGTTGCTGGGGATGTATGCACATATCCTGGCGGCGGTTAAACAGCTGGATTTATTGTTGTTGGCCTGTTTTACAGCGGGCTGTGGCATCGGTTTACTCAGTTTTGCCAGCCTGCTGTCATGGCTCTTTGGCCGTTTCCAGGACATGACCCTGGCACTGTTGACCGGCTTTCTGATCGGCTCGCTTTACCTGGTTTGGCCCTGGAAGCATACCCTGAGCTATTATGAAAACAGCCACGGTGAATTGATGGCGCTGACCCGGGAAAATGTATTGCCGGGTAGCTTTCTGGAGCTTACAGCGAGCGATCCGCAGACCTTATATTGCCTGGTTGCAGCTTTTTTTGGCGTTTTTGCGGTACTACTTTTAGAGTTTTTTGGCGCTAAGCCAGAAAAAACACAGTAAAAAAGGAAATTTTTTCCTAATTGTTTAGACTCATTCGCATTTAAAATTATTTTTTTATGCTTTTTAGTTTTTAAAAAACACGCTTTTCATTGAATTTTTAAAAATCCTTTTATAATTTTTTTAAACAAAATCATGGTATTAAGACCTAAAGCTAATAAAGGAATGAGTATTAACCACTATACGAGCTGGTTGATTTATGTCCAAAATCCCTCTGCAAGGCTCAGTTTTGGATGATCTTACGCGGCTTGCTTTTTATTACTTTTATGCTGCTCACGGCCTGCGGCTCCGGGCGTAATTATGCCCCTGTTGAAGAGCTTGAAAACGGCGTTTCAGTGGATGAAAAAAGCTATGTTGTTAGTCGCGGTGAAACCCTGTTTTCCATCGCGTGGAGCCGTAACATAGACTTTAAACAGTTAGCGTCCACCAACAGAATTAATCCGCCCTACACCATTTACCCCGGTCAGGTTTTGCAGTTGGACGGCCGCGGGAAAAGCAGCGCTGCCGGCGTTAAAAACGCCGCCGCTGGTGGTGCCAAAGGCAGTCCAGCCAAGCGCAAGTCGAGCACTGAAAAGACGGCTTCCGCTACGACGGCCAAGCCGCGCAGCTCGATGCCTGCGCTGGACAAGAATCAGTACCCTTATCGTTGGCAATGGCCGGCTAAGGGAAAGTTGCTTCGCGGTTACAGTGCCCGAGGTGCTGTCCATAAGGGTATTGATCTTCAAGGCAAATTGGGCGAGCCTGTGTATGCAGCCAACAGCGGAATTGTTGTTTATGCCGGTGGTGGTTTGAAGGGGTACGGTAATTTATTGATTGTAAAACATAATGCGTATTACCTTAGCGCCTATGGTCACAACAGCGAGTTGTTGGTCAAGGAGGGGCAAAAGGTCAAGAGCGGTCAACAAATTGCCAAAATAGGGGATACAGGCACCAATGAAGTCAAACTTCATTTTGAAATCAGGCGTGATGGTAAGCCGATTGATCCTCTTAAGCTGTTGCCGAGAAAATAGCAGTTGGCTTGAGGGAAAGCCTGAATAAAGGTCAGAATAGTAGCTTACACGAGCAACTGGCAGTGTCTTCCAACAAAAATAAGGGTGCGATCAATGGAAGTTCAAGTAGAAAAAAAACAGGCTAAGCAAGAGACCGAGAGCGTCGTTGGCGCCCAGACCCTCGATCCAGAGGCATTGGAAGCATTGGAGCTTGAGCGGGAAATTGAAGAGCACGTAAAAGCAACGGGCAGGAAACCGACCACGCCGAAGATGAAAGGCGATCGTTTCCAGAAAACCCTGGATGCGACTCAGCTTTACCTGAATGAAATTGGCTTTTCACCGTTGTTAACCCCTGAAGAAGAAGTGCATTTTGCGCGTATGGCCCAGCGTGGTGAAGATGCTGGCCGCAAGCGCATGATCGAAAGTAATTTACGCCTGGTAGTGAAAATCGCCCGCCGTTACGTTAACCGCGGCCTGTCACTGCTGGACTTGATTGAAGAAGGTAACCTGGGTTTGATCCGGGCGGTTGAGAAGTTTGATCCCGAGCGCGGCTTCCGTTTCTCAACCTACGCCACCTGGTGGATTCGCCAGACCATTGAACGGGCTATCATGAACCAGACGCGGACTATCCGCCTGCCCATCCATGTGGTGAAGGAGCTTAATGTTTATCTGCGAGCGGCCCGTGAACTGACCCAGAAGCTGGATCACGAGCCCTCCGCTGAAGAGATTGCTGATTTGCTGGATCGTCCGGTACAGGACGTGAAGAAGATGCTGGGCTTGAATGAGCGTGTCGCCTCCGTAGACACCCCTCTCGGCGTTGATTCCGATAAATCCCTACTCGACACGATTCCCGACATACATGTCTCAGATCCCGCTGAAATGCTCCAGGACGACGACATGCGTTCAAGCATCTGTGGCTGGCTGGGCGAATTGACCGAAAAGCAGCGGGAAGTTGTTGCGCGGCGTTTTGGCCTCAGGGGCTACGAGACCAGCACCCTGGAAGAAGTCGGCCGCGAGATTGGCCTGACCCGTGAGCGGGTACGCCAGATTCAGGTAGAAGCGCTAAAACGCCTGCGGGATATTCTTGAGAAACAGGGTTTGAGCAGCGAGTCTATTTTTAGCTAAGTTGCACCCGGAATAAAAAGGCAGCCAGTGGCTGCCTTTTTTGTGCCTGTCCCGCACCGGCACTGTACCAAGTCGGTGGTTGATTCGCACTGGCAGGGGGTTCAGCTTGCGGCCGGTAGCAAGTTTGTCAGGCTTTCTGGCGGCTGCGGAACTCGCTTCGCTCAGACATTCCTCGCTTAAAAACGCCAGAAAACCTGACAAACTTAAACGCTCCCTGAATGACCTCAAGCTGAACCCCCTGCCAGTGCTGGCTCTGTGCGGTGGGCTTGTGGTGGGTGTTTATGCAGCGCGTGAGCTGTGCCTGTCCTCGCCCCGTGTCCTCGCCCCGGCACTAGTCATATCCTGTCTGTTAAGTTCTTTCCGTCCTCTCGATCTGGCACTGTCGTGTAAACTTCCCGAAATTGTGGGAGGATGCAGGTTTATGCGCGGTAGCTTTTTGTTGCCTCGGAAGCTAAGCTGCATAGTCCATTTAATAATAAG
>JAUXHA010000128.1 GCA_030621845.1 Spongiibacteraceae bacterium | reverse complement strand
TCGACGAGGACAAGCTCAGCGCCGAGGACTACGAGAACTTCTATCGGCTGCTGGGCAGTTACCGGGCCCTGTCCGAAGCCGGCATCGACTATGCGCGGCTTGCCGAGAAGATCAACTGGGGCCAGTGGCGTGAAACCCGGTTCTAGGGCACCTCTGAATAATGACAGGGGGTGGGGTGAGGGGCATATATGCCCCCCGGTAAAAAACTCACATCACCGAATCCACTCCGGCGGCGTTAACCCCATCCGTTTTAAAAATGCCGGGTTAAATAATTTGCTTTGGTAGCGATGCCCATAATCACACAGCATTGTCACAATGGTGTGGCCGGGGCCCAATTCTTCGGCCAGGCGCACGGCGCCAGCGATGTTGATGGCGGAGGAGCCGCCCAGGCACAGGCCCTCGTGTTGGATCAGGTTGAAAATATACGGCAGGGCTTCCTCGTCACTGATTTGGTAGGCGTTATCGATGATGGCTTGCTGGAAATTCTCGGTGAGAATGCTGATACCGATGCCTTCCATAATCGAGCGCCCCTCGGTTTTTAACTCGCCACTTTTGTGGTGTTCGAACAGTGCCGAGCCCATGGGGTCGGCCAGGCCGATGCTGATGTCGGGGTTTCTTTCTTTCAGGGCGGCGCTGACGCCGGCCAGGGTGCCACCGGTGCCGACTGAGCAAATGAAGCCGTCAACCTTGCCCTCGGTTTGATCCCATATCTCAGCGCCGGTGGTATCAAAGTGAATTTGAAAATTGGCCAGGTTATCGAACTGCCGGGCCCAGATTGCGCCGTGGGGTTCGCTGCTGGCTAACTTGTCGGCGAGGCGCTGGGCGGTGTGAACATAGTGGGCGGGGTCATCGTAGGAGGCCGCTTGCACCAGGTGTAACTCGGCGCCATAGAGATCCAGTAATTCGATTTTTTCCTTACTCTGGGTTTGTGGCATCACCACAATGCACCGGTAACCCAGCGCATTGGCCATTACGGTCAGGCCGATGCCGGTGTTACCTGCAGTGCCCTCGACAATGGTGCCGCCCGGTTGCAGCTCGCCGCGCTTTTCAGCATCGCGAATAATACCCAGTGCGGTACGATCTTTTACCGAGCCGCCAGGATTGAGGAATTCCGCCTTGCCGTAGATGGAGCAACCCGTTTTTTCAGAGACCTCGCGGAGGTAAAGCAGCGGCGTGTTGCCGACCAGGTCCGTGACAGAGGGGTACTTGGGCATAGGGTGATCCTTTGAAAACAACAACAAGGTGCAGATAGTAACGAGCTGCCGGCTTTGTCGCAATGCCTGTACCAAGCATGCTTTAGTTGATTTTCCCGTTGCGGACTACGGGCTGCGCAGCCTGATAACGGTGGACTTTGTTAAGCAGGCTGTTTATTCTGCAAGTCACTGATTCAGTGGCTGTCGGGATAATTTAGGCAGCGTTGTACCGATTAAAGGTAAATGAAATATTCAACGATTGATAAGGGACAAAAAATGAGAGCTTATATTGTAAAAGGATTGAGCATCGCGATGCTGCTGTTATTAACGGCTTGTTCTTCAACGCCGACCTGGGAAGGTATGTCAGAGCGTGAAATTGCCGATTGGAAAGGCGGTGGTTTTGATGCTGAAAATGCCCAGCAGTGGAAGGCAGATGGTTTTACTGCCGAGCAAGCGGACGGTTGGGTAAAAGCAAAATTCAGCAAGGATGAAGCCAAGCAATGGTCAGCTGAATCCTTTAATGCGGAAGAGGCGACCAATTGGAAGCAGGAAGGTTTTGATCTGGATGCCGCCAAGGAGTCTCGTGAACAAGGCCTTGCGCCCGTTAAAGAAGACGCGCCTGCTGCCGAGGTAGCACCAGCTACTGTCCCCGCTGCAGAAGCTGCCCCTGCCACAGAAACTGCGCCTGCGTCGTAAGCTTTTCGTAGTCGGGCGAGTACAGGCGATACATTCTTTAGCGTATCAATTATTTATTCTCGCTCAGCAGTTTGGCAAGATGACGGAGTGCCGCGCATATACACTTCACCTCTCCCCCGTTATATTCATAGCGGGGTTATTTTTATTAATGTCGATCTTTTGCGCCAGCATTAGCTTTCAATACGTTTAGTTGCTGCTGTCAGTTATCACTGGATAAGGGAGAGTAACGATGGAAAACCAAACAGCAGAGGGTCGTTTCACTCGTCAGGCGATTGAGATCAGTATTAAGATTGGCGCTATCTTCCTGATTTTATCCTGGTGTTATAAAATACTGGAACCATTTATTGTGCCTGTGGTTTGGGCTGGCATTATTGCTGTTGCGATAGGGCCGGTGTGTGATTGGATTCAGCCCAGGGTGGGTGGCAATCGAAAGTTAGCGGCCGCGTTGGTTACCCTGTTTATGTTAGCGACACTGATTACCCCCACTACGATTCTGGCGTCCAGGGCTTTTGACAGCATCCAGGATGTGCATAGTAAATTTGAGCGTGATGAGTTTCATATCGAGCCGCCAGCGGAGAAAGTCAAGGAGTGGATTTTTATTGGTGATGATGTTTACCGTATCTGGAATGAGGCAGCCAGTAACCTTGATCGCACGGTGAAAAAATACGAGCCGCAGATTGAAGAGCAGGTGAAGAAAATTGTCAAACAGGCGGCCGGTTTTGGCGGCGCTATATTAATGTTTGTACTCTCGGTTATTATCAGTGGCTTTTTTATGGCCGGTGCCCGTTCGGGAAAAGATACCCTGGTGCTGTTTGCCCGGCGGTTGGCGGGAGATGCCGGTGAGCATTTCGTCAATCTTTCCGGGGTGACAATTCGCAATGTGACCCGCGGTATTTTGGGTGTGGCTTTTATTCAGGCGGTATTGGCGGCTATCGGTTTGTATGTAATGGAGGTTCCCGGCGCGCCCCTGCTGGCATTTGGTGTGCTGGTTCTGGGTGTGGTGCAAATCAGCCCCGGGCTGATTTTAATCCCCGTGTCGATTTATACCTTCAGTGTTGCCAGCCCCACCATTGCCACAATTTTCCTGATCTGGAACCTGATCGTCGGTATGCTGGACAATGTGCTTAAGCCGCTATTAATGGGCCAGGGCAGCAGCGTGCCGACGCTGGTTATCTTCCTCGGTGCTATCGGCGGCTTTTTGGCCAGTGGCCTGGTGGGTTTGTTTGTTGGCGCGGTGATCGTGGTGTTGGGGTATGAGCTGTTCCAAAGCTGGTTACATGCGAATGATGATGAGGAGCCAGCCGATAGCAAGGAAACCTCTGTTTGAATTGTTTGATTGATTGCCGGATTGACGAGGGCTTTGTTTTTTGACACATTGAAGTCAGGACACAGATTTGACATTGTGCAGCCAAAATAAAAAAGTGAAAGCAATATGAATCAACCATTGGGTGATCGTGGGTTACACATTTCAGTTTATTTGTTGGCAGCGGCCTCCCTGCTATTGGGTGTGCTGGTGCTATTGGGCTGGTATACCCACAACACGGCACTGATTCAGGTAAATCCGGCTTTTGTCCCCATGCAATACAACACGGCGCTGGGTTTTGCCCTGGCGGGGATTGGTTTGTTGGCGCTATTGCGGGAAGCTAGCCGCTGGCAGCAGTTGGCAGGAACGCTGGTGTTGCTAGTCGGTACGCTGACGCTGCTTGAATATATCTTTGGCCTGGAGTTGGGCATTGACCAGCTCTTCATGACGCATTATGTCGGTGTTAAAACTTCTCATCCCGGGCGTATGGCACCCAATACCGCTCTTTGTTTTGGCTTGACTGGATTGACCTTACTTATTGCCATGATGCGTGGCCTGAACGTATCACGCCGATTGGCCGTCACGGGGAATCTGGGCGCGATGATTTTTTCCCTCGGCGTGGTGGCCTTTGCTGGATACCTGACGGGTATCGAGACGGCTTATGGCTGGGGTGCGTTGACCAAGATGGCGGTGCATACCGCACTGGGTTTTATGGTGCTGGGTACGGGATTGTTTTTATATGCAGTAGCGCAACACCGTCGTCAGCATGATCAGGGTAATCTGCCACCCTGGTTAATTTGGCCGATATTGATTGCCGGTGTCACCCTGACCGGAACCGCCTGGCAGGCGGTGCGCAGCCATGAGTTGAGGGTGGCCGGGATGCTCGGTGAGCACGGTAACAGTCTGGCGGCAGAAAGCTTGTTGGTGTTTGGAATTTTTGCGACGCTGGCGGGGATGTGGGTTGTTCGTGGGAAAATTCAAGAGAGCCGTGATCATCAGGCAGTTATGGATCAGGCAACCTCCCGGCGAGCGCCCTGGGTGGTGGTGGTGTTGGGCCTGGTGTTGTCACTGTTCGTATTTGAATTATTGCACAGCAACTTCAAGGCCGGCGTCAGGCAGCGTTTTGATGATGCGGCAGAGGATCATGCCACTGCGATTGCCCATGCGCTGGCTTTGTATGTGGATGCTCTCCAGCATATTCGCTCGGTGTATGCCGCGTCCAATGCGGTTGACCGCAATGAATTTCAACGTATGACCGAATATGATCTGCAGCGATTTTCCGGCATTATGTCGATACAGTGGGCTCCGCTGATTTCCCAGCAGCAGCGTGCCGAGAGAGAAGCGCAGGCGAGTGAGGCACTGGGTGTACCCTTTCATATCTCCGAGCTTACAGCTACCGGTGAACTGGTGGTGGCGCCGGTGCGAAAATTTTATTTGCCGGTTTTCTACATCGAACCCTTCGACAGTAATCGAACTGTCCTGGGCTTGGATATAGCCACCAACCCGGGGGGGATGGTGGCGGTCATGGAGGCGCTGGAAAAAAATGGTGCCACCGTTACACCGCGATTAAAGCTGATACAAACAGAGGGAACAGACAATGGTTTGCTGCTCAAGTTGCCGATCTATCATAATGGTCTGCCAGTGGGGAATCCGCAGCAACGCCGAGTAGCCTTAAAGGGGTTTGCTGTTATCGTCCTCTCGGTCAAGCCGATGGTCGAAGGTATTCTGTCCCGGTTTTTAAAGCCTGCCGGTCTGGGTCTGGTGTTTGAAGATATGGACGCGTCGCCCGACCAGCGCTTTTTGTATCGGCATCAATCCCGTTCCGCTACAGAAGACGCGTTGAATGAAGAATTGAGCATAGCTATCCCTATCACATTTGCCGATCGCCACTGGCAAATGACCGCCACTGCGGCCAACAGTGGGCGCTATCCCGTTTGGGCGTTCTCCAGCTTTTTATTGCCGCTGACAATTATGCTAGTGGCCTTAAGCCTGGCACTTTTTATTCGCCAGGCGACAAGGCGCGAACTGGAACGCAGCCGCCTGCTCGGTGAGGTGGCTGCCAAGGAGCGCCAATTTAAAGCACTGATTGATACCATCCCCGGCACTATCTGTACCACCCGTATAGCTGACCAGAGTATGGAGTTTGTCAGCAAAGAGGTAGAAAACCTGATTGGTTGTCCGGCAGAGGAGTTTACCGTTGCCGGCGGTAAAAACCTGCTTGATTTTATTCACCCCGACGATACCGAATTATTGTTTGAGGCGGGAATAAAGGCGATTGAGGATCGCCAGCAATTTGCGCTCGAATTTCGGATGGTAGATATACATGGTCGGGTGCACTGGGTTCATGAGAAGGGTCAAGCCGAATATGACCAGCACGGTGAGCCGCTGAAACTTCACGGCACCCTGCTCGATATCACTGAACGCAAGATTGCCGAGCAGGCATTGGCGGAGGCCAAGGAAACGGCCGAAGAAGCCACCCGGGCCAAGGGAGATTTTCTCGCCAATATGAGTCATGAAATCCGCACACCGATGAATGCCATTATCGGTATGTCAGATCTCGCTCTGCAAACGGAGCTGAATCCGAAACAGCGTAATTATATTGATAAGGTGCACCGTTCAGCGGAATCCCTGCTGGGCATCATCAATGATATTCTCGATTTTTCCAAAATCGAAGCCGGCAAGCTCGATATGGAGTCAACGGATTTCCAGCTTGAGGATGTGCTGGAAAATCTCGGCAGCCTGGTCGGCCTCAAAGCCGAGGAGAAAAATCTCGAGTTCCTGTTCGATATCCCCGACACCACCCCCACCGCATTGATTGGAGACCCCTTGCGCCTGGGGCAAATACTGATCAACCTGGGCAACAACGCCGTCAAGTTTACCGAGGAGGGCGAGGTCGTTGTGGCCATCAG
>JAUXHA010000172.1 GCA_030621845.1 Spongiibacteraceae bacterium | reverse complement strand
CGGTCAGCAGTGCGCAGAATTATTACTGGTTTGCCGCGGCCGAGGCCGGGGATTTTCCGCCAGCGATGATCATGCCGTCCAGGGCGGACAGTGTCGCGCTGCAGATCCAACAAACCCTTAGCTATGCCAAACCCATAACGTTGCCGCAGGAGCGCGATACGGCAGCGGCCGGTACCGCTTTGCATGCCGTGCTGGCAACGCAATTGTTACAACAGCAGGCCAGTCACGCGGTAGTGCACTCGGCCAGTGCCGAGTTGTTAGCCAGCGCTGGGCTGGCGTCGCTTAATATAGACTCGGTACTCTCAGCAGGTGAAGCCTTTAAACGCTGGTTGGCCGAGCAGTGGCCTGATGCCAGGTTGTATGTTGAATACCCGCTCAGTATGGTCAATCAACAGGGCCAGCACTTAAGCGGCAGTATTGACCTGTTAGTTGAAACGGTACAGGGCTGGATTGTGATTGACCACAAGTCTACCGCAACAGGCATTGATCAACTGCCCCATGTAGCTGCCCAGTACAGTGGCCAGTTGGCGGCCTATAAAGAAGCGCTTGAAGTGGTTACTGATAAGCCGGTGCTGGGGCAATGGATTCATTTTATGGCTATGGGGGTGGTGATTGAGTGTGGGGTTTGAATGGGTACGATAATTTTTACATTTAAAGGTTTGTGTATGTTGATACGAAAGATAATAGTCGTTTTGTTTTTAGTCACGGCGGTGATTGCTCCCGCCCACGCCAGTGAAGATTACCTGGCATCGATAGCCAAGGTGCGGGTGTCGACGTATGCCTATGATATGGAGAGCCCCTGGTATCGCAGCAGCGGTAGTGAGTTTTCCGGGTCAGCGGTATTGATCGGGGACCGGCGTTTGATCACCAATGCCCATGTACTGACCAGTGCCAGTCGGGTTGAGGTGAAACGGGGCGATTCCAATCGCTGGTATAAGGCCTATATCCAGCATGTCAGTGACGCCTCTGACCTGGCCACATTGACGGTGGCGGATGCTGCTTTCTATGAAGGGGCAAAGCCGGTGGCGATGGGGAATGGCATTAAACTGGGGAGTGAGGTGAGGGTGGTTGGCTTCCCCATTGGTGGGGAGTCGGTATCGTTTACCCAGGGGATCTTGTCGCGGATTGAGGTTTCAGATTATGCGCACTCGGCGATGAACAATCTGCTCTATCAGCTCGACGCCGCGATTAATTCAGGTAACAGTGGTGGGCCGGTTTTTCATCAGGGTAAGCTGGTTGGTATTAGCGCCCAGGGTATCGATGAGGCCGATAACATTGGCTATGCGATCCCTGTGCCGGTGATTAATCAGTTTCTTGCCGATATTAAAGATGGCCGTGTTGATGGCGTGCCGATATTGCCCTTTACCGCCCAGCTGCTTGCCAATAGCAGCCAGCGCGCGTTTTATAATACCGGTGAGGACAGTGGCCTGCTGGTTAACAAGGTGGCGGGGCCCAGGTCATCGCAGTGCCTGGCAGCGGGGGACATTATCCTGGCGATTGATGGGCATAAGATTGGCCCCAACGGCATGGTGGAATTGCCCGGTAATTTGTTCGTCCCTATCGATTACCTGGCAGCACGCAAACAGCTGCATGAGTCGGTACTGTTTACGGTTAACAGTAACGGTAAGCCGGTAACGCTACGTTGTGAGTTGAGCTGGAACTGGAAAAATGTCTGGCAAGTCAGTTCCGTGCGATTTGATTATCGCCCCAATTGGCTTGAGCTGGGGGGGATTATCCTGGTAGAAATGACCGACGAGGTTTTTCAATTTATCAGTGACTATGAAGTCGATGTCGATGGCTATGTTAGTGATGCCCAGGTTGAGCTACAGCCTCAAACGCCTGCCCGCCCAGAGCGCCTGCTGTATGTGGTGAATGTACTCCCCCATGATGCCAATAGTGGTTACGAATTTTATGATCAAATACTGATATCGTTCAATGGACATTCTGTGCGCAGCCTTTCCCAGCTGAAAGAACTACTGGCGGAGAATAAATCGGATTGGGTAGAGCTGGGATTTCATAGCGGCAGCAAGGCGGTGTTTAAACGTGACGAGCTGAGAGCGATTAGTGAAACGCTGCAACAAGAGTATGGGCTTTAGCGGCGCTATTTCCTTGTAACTAACAGCTAACATAGCCAAAAGAAATAGGCGGGGATGGTTTTTATACGCATATAGTATAAGCTGGGCTTTCATTTTTTTACTTAATGTTTTAGTTTGAATGAAATGTTTCTCATGGAGGGAAAACGATAAAAATTGATAAGGATATTTATCGTGGAAAATAATAAAAATTGCCGTTTATTTGGCTTTCATTTGCTCTCTGCTGCTATTTCCCTGCTGTTGTTTTCGGCCAGTTCTGCCGCCCAGTTGCTAGATGATAAACAATTAAAAAACACCATGTATGGATTGGTCGGCACCCATGATGCAGCAATTCTTGTGGGTTTATTGCCGCTGCCGGCTGTACAGGCTGCTGCTGAAGCAAGTGAGTATTCGCTCAATCTTTCTTTGAAATTACTGCGGCCCTACCTTCAGGTGCCCAGCTCAATTACACGCTCCCCCATGGAGGATGATGACGGCAGTGCTTGTACTTATAGTTTTCGCTTGCCCAGTCACGAGGGCGATTACGAGAACATGTTTGGCCCTATTAATTTCCGGGATGCTTATTATGATGACATTCTTGACCAGACATTTCTGTGGAAGGATCGTTGGGGAGAACTGCAGGCACCACAGCTTTATCATGCTAATACCGCAGTTAATTTACGGGTAAGATCCCCTTATCCTGTTAAAAAATATGATGAGCTGGAAAATAGTTTCAGTGACGATTATTTCCCGGTGGATTTCACCACTAAAACGTCACAATATGTGATATTACCCATTGGCACACATGCGTTGGAGTGGACGGCTGCCACCCAGTTAAATACGCTCACTGATGTTTTTGTGCCGGGAGTCTTTGTAGCGTTTGGTGTATTGTCGGAGTTTAAAAATGCCCGCGGTGGTGTAAAAGTTGCCAAAACACTTCGCAATGGTGGTGGTTTTGGTGATGAGGCGATAGAGAATGCGCCGAGTCCCGCAGAGGTGAAGCGTATTACCGAAGGTATCGCTAAATATGAGGATGTCTGGACCCAGGCAATTAAAAAACGTAAAAGAACCAAATTTCAAAAAAAGCTGCGTGAAGCAATCCTGTCTAAATTTGCCAGTACAGCCTGTGACTTATTGGATAAATCTGCACGCTGGGGCATTGATGCGCTGGGTTATGTCACCAGCAGCTTGTTACTCGCCGAAGGTGTTATCAATCGTGTTCAGTCTGACTTTCTTG
>JAUXHA010000078.1 GCA_030621845.1 Spongiibacteraceae bacterium | reverse complement strand
TACCATGGCATCGACGGTGCCCGCGTATATCGAGTAAGACTTGGTCAGGCTGACGGGAATGGCCAGGCTGTTGATAATATGCAGAACAGCGACCGCCAGGATGTAAGCACCCAGAAACCAGTTTGCAACATAGATATGCTGGGTTTTGCGCTTCATGATAGTGCCAAAGAAGACAATGGCATAGACCACCCAGACTACTGTGATGAGAATGTCGATGGGCCATTCCAGCTCGGCGTATTCCTTGGCACTGGTAAAACCCATTGGCAGGGTAATTACCGCCGCGACAATGACCAGTTGCCAGCCCCAGAAAACAATCGATGCCAGGGTGTCAGAAATTAATCGCGCCTGGCAAGTGCGCTGTACCACATACAGTGAGCAGGCAAACAAGGCCGAACCGCCAAAGGCAAAAATAACCGCATTGGTATGCAGTGGGCGAAGCCGGCCAAAACTCAACCAGGGCGTATCGAAATTCAATTGTGGCCACACCAGTTGCGCAGCAATGAGACAGCCCACCAGCATGCCGACGACGCCCCATACGACCGTCATAATGGTAAATTGCCGAATTACTTTATAGTTGTAGTCCGGGTGATTAAGAGACGCATTCATGTTGTTTGCTCTTGTTGTATGTTACTAAATTCAATGACAGCACTGGTAAACTATTCGCAGTGTGACAGTTCTGGTGGAGTATCCTTACTCTCGATTGGAATTCTAAAATTTTATTCAATCTACAAACACCGGCATAAAGCCCATATCCCAGAGTATGACCGAGGTACCCATCAATGCCATTAGGATCACCATACAGACACCAATGATAGCGCTTGCATAAAGAAAGCCACGTTCTTCGGGGATGCGCATCACAATCGGTATGCCGATATACATCAAGTAAACGGCCCAGAATACGGCCACGATTGAAACGGAGAGGTCAAGCCACAGCAGCGGGGAAAAACCGCTGAGGCCGGCGAGGAAAAGTGGGGTGGCACTAAAACTGGCCACGGCAATGCCTTTGCTGATGGAGCTTTCGCTACCATAAGTCTCAGCCATCCAATGAATGGCGTAACCGATAGCGACAAGGGAAAACACCATGGCACAATAAAAGGCCGCAACGAGTCTCAGCGCGCTGTCGGTGGTCAGTCGGGTTATCTCTACATGATCACCTATAGACCAGCCGATTTCAGTGACGCCGTAATACCAGGCATAACAGGGTAACAAGGCAAATAGCATTGGGTAGATAATGGCGGTTGAAAATTGATTGGTACTTAGGCTCGAAAGTTGTTGCCACTGCTTATGTGGAGAAAACAAAAATCCTGCTGGATTTACAATCATGAACCACCCCTGTTGCCGATCATCGTTTTAATTGTTGTAACTTAGACATTTTATTATAACGCTATTAACACGACTTGATATGGGTCAATAGCTGCTATTTATCTTATCAATAATCTGCTGATTTCTTTACCAATGCAATGGCGCTGGCAGCCTGATTTCTGGTCTATTGATCGAGGAAATTCAGTAACTCATCCTTCTGTGTCATTGCATCGCGATAGCCAAGTTCCATTAGCGCACCACAATAACCCTCGGTAAAGAGCAGGAAACTGGCAACGTTAACCCCCCCTTCATTTTTGCTGCTGCCGGTTACCTTCAAAAAAGTACGAATGCTGCGGGGCATTTCATCAACGAAGTCTTCTGCCAGGGTATCAATATCGATTGAGGGTGAGATGATCTTAATGTCGATGGGCTGCATGTGGCTGGTTTTTTCACTGCGTTGCTCAAGCGGCACTTCTTCCATCAAGTCGTTAAGCTGCTCCAGCAGCTCAATATCACTTTCCAGACTATCAATAAAAGCGCTGTTTAACAGATGGCCGATGATTTGGCCAAAAGAGGGTGAGTGAATTCGTCGATAGGGTTTTTCATACACTTGTTTGTGTCCGGTGGTACCGATAATCAAGACCTTATCTGCGCCCAGATGAACCACCGGACTGACCGGGGCCAATTGTCTGAGGGCACCATCACCATAATAATTACGGCCTATGCGCTGTGGCGGGAACACTGTGGGTATCGCAGCGGAGGCCATCAAGTGCGGTAATTGTAACGGCGTAGGGATGCCTTGCCGGCGCCAGCGCTGCCAGCCAGCGTTACTGGGGCCACCCTGGAAAAAGCTGACGGATACGCCTTCGGTGTAATTCATCGCCGTAACACAAACGGCCTGTAGAACATTGTTTTGCAGATTGTCGCTAATACCTGAAAAATCGATTTTTTCACGTAATAGTTTTTTTAACGGCAGGTTATCGAGCAGTGCTACCGGGCGACCGACTGCAATGCCGGCATTGACCAGTGATAATAAAAGCCGCCAGATATTGTGACCCAAGCCTAGCCAGTCACTTCGATAAACACTTTCACAGCGAAGGTCTGACCATATCTCTTCCAGTGCCAGGCTTGCAGTATAAAAGTCCCCCCGGGTACTCCCCAAAACCACAGCATTGAGTGCGCCGGCGGAAGTGCCGGAAAGTATCGGAAATGGATAATTTTCTCTGTCGCGGGTCATTTCCCCCAGGGCTTTAATCACCCCGGTCTGGTAGGCGGCTCTTGCACCCCCGCCGGGCATCAGTAATGCGGTGTTGTTATTGGTGTTGTTATTGGTTTTATTCATGCGGTCCGTTTACAAAGTAATGTGCCTGATTGCAGTGTAGCTCAGTGTGGGTGATCCCTCAGCTGTGCACCGACTAAAATACGCGTGGCAATTTCTTCTATTGAGGCATGAGTGGTATCGATAAAGGGGATCGTGCCGCGCTGGAATATGGCTTCAGCCTGGCGCACCTCATCTTCACATTGAGTAATCGACGCGTAGCGACTGCCCGCACGTCGCTCGTTGCGAATGGCTGATAAACGTTCCGGGTTGATGGTCAGGCCATAAATCTTATTCTGGTGTTGCTGTAATGGCGCGGGTAATTTACGTGAGTCGAGGTCTTCTTCGGTCAGTGGGTAATTGGCAGCAAAAATACCGGATTGCATGGCAAGATAAAGGCAGCAGGGGGTTTTGCCACTGCGGGAGACACCTACCAGGATAATCTGGGCATCATCGTAACGGTTGATTCTGGCGCCGTCATCGTTATCCAGAGCATAATTGACGGCATTGATACGATGCGTATAGCTTTTATCAGCGCTGGCAATCTGTCGGCGGCCAACGTGATAGTTTGACTTGCAGCCCAGGGCTTTTTCCAGAGGAGATAGAAAAGTCGAAAAAATATCGACCATAAAACCATCACTGGAGGCAATGATCTCGCTGATTGTGTTTTCAACGATGGTGTCAAAAATGATCGGTTGTGCGGCGTCAGCTTGCGCTGCATGATTGATTTTTAGTACCGCGGCCTGTGCCTTTACTTCGCTATCGACGTAGGGAAGAATAATTTTTTCGAATTCGATACTGTCAAAGTGGCTGAGCAAGCTTTGGCCCAGCGCTTCGGCGGTAATCCCGGTGCTGTCAGAGATAAAGAAAGCAGTTCTTTTCATTGTGCCCCACAATATTTTCAAGGTTCAAAGCCGGCTGGATTTCCAGTATGATTGCGACCCTTATTGATTACCTGAGTTCTTATAGAGCATTTCAGGTTTTTTGCAACGTTGGAGGCTGTAGCTTTGTCTGAATATGTAATTTGGTACCAGGATTTGGGTATTCATGATGTGGATCGCGTGGGTGGCAAAAATGCCTCACTGGGCGAAATGATTAGTCACCTGTCTACTGCCGGGGTGTCGGTTCCCGGTGGCTTTGCTACCACAGCTCAAGCCTATAGGGATTTTATTCAACAGAGTGATTTACAGGCCAGCATTGACCAGGCGCTGGAGCAACTCGATGTCGATGATGTGAAGCAACTGGCCCGGGTTGGCGAACAGATTCGCCAATCGATCATTGAGGCGGCGTTTCCCACGGAGCTGGAGCAGGACATTGCCGAGGCCTACCAGCAATTAACCGCTGCCGATAGCAACTTGTCACTGGCGGTACGCTCCTCTGCCACGGCGGAAGATCTTCCCGACGCTTCCTTTGCTGGACAGCAGGAAACATTCCTTAATATCAATGGCTTGGAGAATGTTTTTAAAGCAGTTAAAGAGGTTTTTTCATCGCTGTTTAATGATCGTGCCATCGCCTACAGGGTACATCAGGGTTTTGAGCATGCCGGGGTTGCGCTCTCTGCCGGCATCCAGCGTATGGTACGCAGTGAAACCGGTGCCAGCGGGGTGATGTTTAGTATGGATACGGAGTCGGGCTTTGACGGCGTGGTGTTTATTACCTCTTCCTATGGCCTCGGTGAGACGGTGGTGCAGGGGGCGGTTAACCCCGATGAATTCTATGTGCACAAGCAGGCACTGCAAAAGGGTAAGCATCCGATCCTGCGCCGCAACCTGGGCTCTAAAGCGATCAAGATGATTTACACCGATAGCAATGAGGCGGGAAGCTCGGTGGAAACCGTAGCCGTTGACGAACAACAGAGTCGACAGTTCTCCCTTGACGATGAAGATGTCATCAACCTGGCCAGGCAAGCCCTGACGATCGAGCAGCACTACGGTCGACCCATGGATATCGAATGGGCAAAGGACGGTGATGATGGGCAGCTCTACATCGTGCAGGCGCGGCCGGAAACGGTAAAAAGCCGTGAAAGCAGCAACGTCATTGAGCGCTTTCTGCTTAAGGAGCAGGGCAAGGTGATTTGCGAGGGGCGCGCCATCGGCCAGCGGGTCGGCAGTGGTCCGGTAAAAATGATTGCTAACCTCAGTGAAATGGATCAGGTGAAAGCGGGCGATGTGCTGGTCACCGATATGACCGACCCCGATTGGGAGCCGATTATGAAACGCGCGGCGGCGATCGTTACCAACCGCGGCGGGCGCACCTGCCATGCGGCGATTATAGCCCGTGAGCTGGGTATTCCCGCGGTGGTGGGTTGTGGTAATGCGACCGAATTGCTGGCCACTGGCGACTCCGTGACTGTGTCCTGCGCCGAAGGTGATACCGGGATGATTTACCAGGGTATGCTGGACTTTGATATCAACACCAGTAATGTGCAAACAATGCCCGAACTGCCCTTTAAGGTGATGATGAATGTGGGCAACCCGGATCGCGCCTTTGATTTTCAGTCATACCCCAATGACGGTGTTGGCCTGGCGCGACTGGAGTTTATTATCAACCGGATGATTGGCGTGCATCCGAAAGCACTGCTTAATTTTGATCAATTGCCCGCCGACATACATGCCAGTGTCGAACGGCGGATTTCCGGCTATGCCAGCCCGGTTGATTTTTATGTCGAAAAACTGGTGGAAGGCATCGCCACAATTGCAGGTGCTTTTTATCCCAAGCGGGTCATTGTGCGCTTGTCTGATTTTAAGTCCAATGAATATGCGCACCTGGTAGGGGGCAGTCTCTATGAACCGGTAGAGGAAAATCCGATGCTCGGATTCCGCGGGGCATCGCGCTATATTTCCGATTCATTTCGTGAATGCTTTGAGCTGGAATGCCGGGCGATGAAAAAAGTTCGCAATGAAATGGGTTTTACCAACATCGATATTATGGTGCCCTTCGTTCGCACCGTGGGTGAAGCACGGCAGGTGGTTGAGCTATTGGCCGATAACGGTCTGCGCAGCGGTGAGAATGAACTGAAATTAATTATGATGTGTGAACTGCCAGCCAATGCACTGTTAGCCGATCAGTTTCTGCAATACTTTGATGGCTTTTCTATTGGCTCGAACGACCTTACCCAGTTAACGCTAGGACTGGACCGGGATTCCGGATTGGTGGCGCACCTGTTTGATGAGCGCAATGAAGCGATTAAAGCCTTGTTGGAAATGGCGATCAAGGCCTGTAAAGCACAAGGTAAATACATTGGTATCTGTGGCCAGGGGCCGTCGGATCATCCCGACCTGGCGCGCTGGTTAATGGAGCAGGGCATTGACAGCATCTCCCTGAATCCCGATTCAGTCGTCGAAACCTGGATGTTTTTAGGGGACTAGCAGGGCCGGCTATGCAATATTATCCGCTGGAGCAATTAATCAATCTCTACGATGGTTATAGTCGACAGTTCAGGGTGGGTTCGCATAGCCTGATGTTATTGCAACATCAAGGACGATTACGTTTACTGCAAAGTCATTGCCCGCATCGGGGGCATTCCCTTGAGCACTCCCTGATCAGCAACGACAGCATCCAGTGTCCATTGCATGCCTATGTCTTTAGTTGTGATAGCGGTGAATTACTGCATGCTTCGGCGGAGCCTTGTGCTGATTTGACAGTCTATGCCCTGACTTATGAATCGTCTGCAGTCGGGGTCATGTTGTAGCATGGCAACAAGGTTCGAGTCAGTTATTAAATACTCACCCGTCGCAAATTCGGGTCGGGGCTGGCACGGTTCCAAAGTGCATCGAACTGGGCAATAAAGTCTTCGGCAATGGGGCGGTTATTATAATTGCCCCAGATCAAAGCTGGCTCTTTCATCGACTGGCAAATCACCCCGCAATGATCGGCGATAATCAAGTTGTGCTTGATCTCGCGGGAGTCATCGTTAATTTTCCGTAGCGCTATCGTCGAACTTAAGCGTTGCTGTAACTGCAGCAGTTGATGGCCTCGACTAGCAATGCTCCTGCTATCGATAATCAATAATTTGATTTCACTGAAGCGGCTCTTTCTCGCCAGGCGGGAAATCGTATCGACAATGGTCTTCTGGTCAAAAATAGCGTGATCCAGATCGAAGGATAAAATACGTAAATGACAGTCGACCTGGGCAATCAGTTGCTGCGTTGCATCGGCAAGGTGCTGAATGGAAAATTTACCACCGTGCAAGCCCAGCAAACGTTGTTCAGACAGGCGCAGGCGCATGCTGAAATGAGCAATACCCGCATCGAGGAACTCACTCCCCTCGGCGGTAAAACCTGCTTTGTAATAAAATGGCATCGCCTGTAACTGGGCGTGGCAATGAATCTCGAACAGTTGCTGTTGGCGGCCGTGCTCGATGATTGCATCGAGTAGCCGTCTGCCTATGCCCTGCTGGCGATACGCTGGCAGTACCGCCATTCGACCCAGTTGGCCGCTGGCTAACAGGCGTGCCGTACCGATAACAAACTCGTCATTCAGGGCTAACCAGTGACTGGCATTGTCGTCCAGGCCATCCCACTCTAATTCAACCGCAACCGCTTGCTCCTCAATAAACACCTGTTGGCGTACTAGTGCCATTTTCGACTGCTCTGTATGCCAGTCGGCGCGCCTAATCGTGATCAAAATAAAGCGCCCCACAAGCAAACAGGGATTGCAGTATCTGATGGCATTGGCTGGTGATCAGCAGCGAGTGCAGTGCCTGTCCCCGGTAACGGCTGTGGTCGCAGAGCAATTGAGCCAATGGCCGCTGTGTACTGGCCAGTTTCCAGCAGCGGCCATTAACAAACAGACTCAAGCACTGATCTTGCTCGATATAGACAAAGCGGGAGGCGCCGTCCCTGAGAACAATGGTATCAGTGCTTAAGCGGGCTAATAGTTGCTCGGTGGGTATATCGAGAGGCTGCCTGTCAGTTTCATATTTTGCCGCGGTCATGTAGTGGCCAAACCAGTCTTCCATCGCCTCACGGTTAGCCAGCTGCTTTTGCACCAGGGCCAGCAGCTGATCGATCACGGCAGAGTTTATTTCGCCCGGGTTGCTTGCCAGTGCGGGTGAGGAATCCTGATAGCGCGACTGATTGCCTAGCTGATCGGCAATATAGGCTGAAAATTCGCTGATAATTTCATCGCTGGCGGGGGCTCTAAAGCCGACTGAGTAGGTAATGCAGTTGTCGCCGCGGGCTATTCCCCAGTGCGCATAGCGAGGGGGAATATAAAGCACATCGCCAGCACTGAGCAAGTAGGTTTGTTCGCTGTTGAATTGATCCAATAGCAATAGATCGGGATGATCGAGCAGGGGACTATTGTCATCGCAACGCTGACCGAGTTGCCATTCCCGTTGCCCGCTACCCTGCACCAGGAACACATCGTAGTTATCATAATGCGGCCCAACACTGCCACCATCGGTGGCGTAACTGACCATAATGTCATCGAGCCGCCAGTTGGGAATAAAGCGGAAATAATCCATTAACCCCGCGATCGATTCGCTGTAGTGATCGACCGCCTGGACCAATAAAGTCCAGTCAGTGGGCGGCAGTTGGGCAAAACGGGATTCGTTAAATGGCCCTGTTTCCAGCTGCCATTGCCCCTGGGTAAAATTGACCAGGCGAGACTCCACACAGGCTTCGCAGGCCAGGCCGGCCAATTCATCACCGCTAATCAGTTGCTCGGTATGTTGGATGCCCTGACGAATCAATAAGGGTTTTTGTTGCCAGTAGTGTTCGAGAAAGTCCCTGGCATCAAAATGCTTGATTTGATTCATCTTTGAAATACCTGGCTTAAACAGCCTTGGCCTGGGCGATGGCATTGCCAATATAATTGCCTGGTGTCAGCGCCAGCAGCTCGGCTTTGGCCTGCTCGGGAATGGCCAGGGTTTCAATAAATGTGGCAATAGTTTGCTGGTTCATGGCCTGGCCTCGAGTCAGGGCCTTCAATTTTTCATAGGGCTCTTCAATATGGTAGCGGCGCATTACTGTCTGGATGGGTTCCGCCAGCACTTCCCAGCTGCTGTCGAGATCGGTGGCAATACGCTGCGCATTAAGCTCCAGTTTACCCAGGCCCTTTAGCGTGGATGCGTAGGCGATCAGGCTATAGCCCATACCTACGCCCATATTGCGCAACACCGTTGAGTCGGTGAGGTCGCGTTGCCAGCGGGAGATGGGTAGTTTGCTGGCCATGTGCTGATAAATTGCATTGGCCATACCAAGATTGCCCTCGGAGTTTTCAAAATCAATCGGGTTTACCTTGTGCGGCATGGTGGAGGAGCCCACCTCACCGGCAACGACCTTTTGCTTGAAGTAACCCACGGATATATAAGCCCATATATCGCGATCCATGTCGATCAGGATAGTGTTGAAGCGCGCCATGGCATCAAACAATTCGGCGATGTAATCGTGCGGCTCAATCTGGGTGGTATAGGGATTGAATACCAGCCCAAGGCTCTCGACAAAGTGCTGTGCGTTGGCCTGCCAGTCTACCGCCGGATAAGCAGAAAGGTGGGCGTTGTAATTGCCGACAGCGCCATTGATTTTGCCGAGCAGGGGAACGTGCTGTATCTGTAGCAGTTGACGGCGCAAACGCGCGACGACATTGGCAAACTCCTTGCCCATGGTTGTGGGGCTGGCTGACTGGCCATGGGTTCGCGATAACATGGCTACAGGAGCGAGTTGATGGCTGAGCTGGGCGAGAACATCGATGATAGCCTGCATCTGGCTGCTGATAACATCGCGGCCCTCGGTGAGCATCAGGGCATGGGAGAGGTTGTTAATGTCTTCCGAGGTGCAGGCAAAGTGTACGAATTCACTGATGGCTTCAAGCTCGGCGTTATCGGCAATAGCCTGTTTGATAAAATATTCTACCGCCTTGACGTCGTGGTTGGTGGTGCTTTCGATGTCCTTGATGGACTGGGCATGCTGTTCGGAAAAATCACTAACAATACGATTAAGCGTGTCATTGGCTGTAGCGGAGAGCGGGCTGACCTCGGGGATGCCTGGGTGGTCGGCCAGGCATTGTAACCAGCGGACTTCTACCGTGACACGCTGCCTGATTAAGCCAAATTCACTAAATATACCGCGCAGGGAAGCGGTTTTACTGCCATAGCGGCCGTCAATAGGGGAAATCGCGGAAAGGGCTGTCAGGTCCATAGAGTGATTCTCAAGATAGATGTTGGAAAAGGGCGCAATAATACACGATCTCGACATCGATTTCAGTCGGTTAACAGATGCTCCGTAGCCTCGCGTAGTCGTTGCCGGGAGAGGAATAAATGCCAGCGCTTGCCGCCATACTGGCGCCACATCACCGCCGAGCGTATTCCAGCCAGTAGCAGCGCCCTGATCTTATCTGCATTGGCACTGTTCTGTAGTTGTTGGGCGCTGCCGTTAATTTCTACACGGTATTTGAAGGTGCTGATAGTATCTTGATAAATCGCTGCAATACTCGTCGATATATCATTGATATTACTAGAAAAATGATCCTGCTTGACGCCGGCATGCTGGAGCCTGCTGCGTATCACTTCAAGCATATCATCACGTGCCGACAATTTTTTCTGTAAATAAAGCAAGCTCATGGCATAGCGCAGGGTCATGCGGTATCTGCTGGTGTCCTTGCCCTCGAGTAAATCCTTAAGAATACCCAGCCCAAGGTTTACCCCGCGGGCGCCCCCGTAGACAGCCTCAGGAGATTTCGCATCGAATTGAAATAGGCTGTTAATCACCGGCGTAACGGCTTCCTGCTCCGCCTGTCCGCTGCGCGCCAGCAGGTCGACCAGGTAGGTGCACTGGAGTAATCCCGCCAGTGCTAGTGCCTGGGCATGGGCCTGTTCTGGGGACACTATGTTTTACACCTCACTTCACCGCCTGCTCAATGATACCGCCACCAAGACACCGCGACTGTTGGTAAAAAACCACCGACTGTCCCGGCGTGATAGCACGCTGTGCTTGCTCAAAACTAACCCGGTAGCCGTTGTCAGTGGCTTCAAGTACGCAGGCCTGATCGGTCTGGCGGTAACGTGTTTTCGCCGTGCAATGTAACGGCAAGGTCGGTTGCTGGTGACTGATCCAGTGGATTTCGCTCATCAACAGCGCGGGATGATACAGCCTTGGGTGCTCGGTACCCTGGGCCACAATCAAGACATTCGCCGACAGGTCTTTATCCACCACATACCAGGGCTGGTCCCCGGCATTTTTTACCCCGCCGATACCCAGGCCCTGGCGCTGGCCAATGGTGTGATACATTAGCCCGCTATGTCGTCCCATACTGACACCCTCGGTATTTTTGATCAGCCCGGGTTGAGCCGGTAAATACTGCTCAAGAAAATCCTTAAACCGGCGCTCACCGATAAAGCAGATACCGGTACTGTCTTTTTTATTGTGGGTCACCAAGCCGTGTTGTTCGGCCAATAGGCGTACAGCAGGTTTTAACATATCGCCAATGGGGAACAGGGTTTTGGCCAGTTGTTCGCCGCCCACGGCGTGTAAAAAATAACTCTGGTCCTTGTTACCATCCAGCCCCTTGAGTAATTGCGCGCAGAGGGGGTCAGTGGATTTGCGCACGTAGTGTCCGGTGGCGATAAAATCAGCGCCAAGCTCGATGGCATAGTCCAGGAACGCCTTAAATTTGATTTCCCGATTACAGAGAATGTCGGGGTTGGGTGTTCTGCCCGCACGGTATTCTGCCAGGAAGTGCTCAAACACATGATCCCAGTACTCAGCGGCAAAATTAGCGGTGTGCAGATGTATGCCCAAGCTGTCGCAGACCGCCTGGGCATCGGCGAGGTCATCTTTAGCGGTGCAGTATTCACTGCCGTCATCCTCGTCCCAGTTCTTCATGAACAGGCCTTCAAGCTGATACCCCTGCTGCTGCAATAGCAGTGCGGATACCGAGGAATCAACGCCTCCCGACATGCCGACAATAACCTTCTGGCTTTGAGTGTTGGCCATCAGGGCTTATCCAAACACCAGATCAAGGGGATATCGGTGTTCAGCGCGATATTGCTCAATACACTGGATTACCAGCTGCGAGCGCATTTGGTCGGCGCTGGCAACAATGTCTTCATAACTCATCCATAGCGCCTGTACGATGCCATCGTCAAGTATTTGCGCTGGCTCGTGATTAAGCGCCTGGGCAAAAAAAGTGGTGCGGTGATAAGTAACCTGATTGTGGGGAGAGGTATACAGGGAAATACCGACGATACCTTTAAGCTCGACATGCCAGCCCGTTTCCTCAAACGTTTCACGTACGGCCGCTTGTTCAAGTGTCTCATTTTGATCGAGGTGGCCGGCTGGCTGGTTATAAACTAACTTGCCGTTGCTATGCTCCTGGACCAGCAAATACTGGCCGTCTTTTTCAACCACGGTTGCCACGGTAACGTGGGGTAGCCACTCCATTTCCATTCCTGAATATCTGCCTGATGAAATTCGCGGAGATTATAGCCTCCTGCGGCGCTGAGGGGTATTTTTTCGAGACGGCGTGCTGCTTTTAGCTGGATGAAGCTGCAACTCCCGGTGTTGGCCGGGGAGTAAACCCTCTAGCGACCATTGACCAATACGGATTCTCACCAAACGCAGCGTAGGGAAGCCAATGGCCGCGGTCATTCTCCGTACCTGACGATTTCGGCCCTCACTGATGCTGATTTGCAGCCACGAAGTGGGTTTGTTTTTACGAAAGCGCACCGCAGGAATACGAGGCCACAACGCCGGGGGCGCTATAGCGGTTACGGTGGCGGGACGACAGTCACCGTCGTTTAAGGTAATGCCAGCGCTAAGTGGCGCCAATTGCTGTGCGGTGGGTATACCCTCAACCTGGACCCAATAAGTTTTTTCCAGTTTGTGCTGCGGATGACTGATTTGGTGTTGCAGGCGACCGTTGTCAGTAAGCAGTAGCAAGCCTTCAGAATCGTAATCCAGTCGCCCGGCGGGATAGACGTCGGGCTGGCTAATAAACTCGGCCAGCGTGTTGCGGCCCTCTTTATCAGAGAATTGGCTCAACACATTAAAGGGTTTGTTGAGGAGAATAATTTTGGCCATGATTTCCTGTTGAAAAAGCGGGTAAGGAATAGTTAGGGCACCTCTGAATAATGGCAAATGCTCTTCGGCTTGCGCCTTGCATCTGCACCCTTCTGGTCACGCAGAGAGTGTTTGCCATTATTCAGAGGTGCCCTAAGTGACTGTTTTAATCGATATTATCATCTATCCGTCAACAGCGCTTACTGTTATAATCGCGCCGCAAAAAATCAGCTATGAAGAGACCGCAGCTATCCGCCTGTCTCTCCAGTCGCACTTTTCTTTCATCGGGAAACCAAGCATGACAACTACGACCTCGAATAAGACCTCGAAAATTATCTACACTGAAACCGACGAAGCCCCGGCGCTGGCAACCTATTCTCTGCTGCCCATTGTCAATGCGTTTACCCGTGCCGCTGGCATTGAGATTGAAGTGAGTGATATTTCACTGGCAGGAAGAATTATTGCCAATTTCCCTGAGCAGCTCACGGATCAGCAAAAACTTCCTGATGCGCTGGCCGAGTTGGGCTTATTAACCTCAGAGCCAACAGCCAATATCATCAAACTACCGAATATCAGCGCCTCTATTCCACAATTAAAAACAGCCGTCAGTGAGTTGCAAGGTCAGGGCTACGATATTCCTGACTACCCCGAAGATCCCTCAAACGATGATGAAAAAGCCATTAAGGCACGCTACGCCAACGTCCTTGGCAGTGCGGTAAATCCGGTTCTCCGGGAAGGCAACTCTGATCGTCGGGCGCCGGCGGCGGTAAAACAATATGCCCGCAGCAACCCCCACAAAATGGGTGCCTGGAGCCAGGCATCACAAACGCATGTGGCGCATATGAACGGCGGGGATTTTTATTCCAGTGAACAATCCATGGTTATCGAAAAGCCCTGTGATGTTCGAATAGAGCTGCTTGCCAACAACGGCGGAACAACGGTACTGAAGGAAAAAACACCGTTACTGGCTGCTGAAGTCATTGACGGCATGTTTATGAGTAAAAAGGCCCTGCGCCAGTTTTTCGAAGAACAAATAGAAGACGCCAAAGACACTGGGGTGCTGTTTTCCCTGCATGTGAAAGCCACCATGA
>JAUXHA010000169.1 GCA_030621845.1 Spongiibacteraceae bacterium | reverse complement strand
CGCCGACGGACGGCCATGGGCAATCCCCGATCCGCAGGGGGCAGCCACCATCGCCTGGATTCAATACTCCGCCAATCGAATTCAAAGCCAACACCCCCCCCGGTTTATGTCCCCGAGCGGCTAGTGTATAATTTTCGCCGTATTAACACCCTAATCATTCGGTAAAACCTCAATGAGCTATCAGGTACTGGCGCGTAAATGGCGCCCCAAAACCTTTCGGGAAATGGTCGGTCAGGAGCATGTGCTGAAGGCACTGGTTAACGCGCTGGACCTTGATCGCCTGCATCACGCCTATTTGTTCACCGGCACCCGTGGCGTCGGTAAAACCACCATTGCCCGTATATTGGCCAAGTGCCTTAACTGTGAAGTCGGTGTCAGCTCGGTGCCCTGCGGTCAGTGCAGCGCATGTACACAGATTAACCAGGGTAGATTTATTGACTTGATTGAGGTGGATGCCGCCTCGCGTACCAAGGTGGAAGATACCCGCGAGCTACTGGAGAACGTGCAGTATGCGCCCTCGGTAGGTCGTTATAAGGTTTATCTTATCGATGAAGTCCATATGCTCTCCAAACACAGTTTCAACGCCCTGTTGAAGACCCTTGAAGAACCTCCGCCCCATGTAAAATTTTTGCTGGCAACCACGGATCCACAGAAGCTCCCGGCTACAGTACTGTCCCGCTGCTTGCAATTTAATCTTAAGAATATGAGCCCTGAGATCATTGTCGATCATCTCAAATTCGTGCTTGAGCAGGAAATGGTGACGTTTGAGGAGCCAGCATTGTGGCATCTGGGGCGTTCGGCGGATGGCAGCATGCGCGACGCCCTGAGCCTGGTTGACCAGGCGATTGCCTTTGGTTCGGGCGCGCTGACCGAGGTGGATGTGCGTAATATGCTGGGCACCATTGACCGCTCATTCGTTTACCAGATTATTGAGGCTTTGCTGAGTGCCGATGGCCGGCAGGTACTGGCTGCAGTCGAGCATATGGCTGAGCATGCCCCCGATTATTCGGGAGCGCTGGAAGAATTATTGAGCCTGTTGCATCGCATTGCTATTGCCCAGGCTGTTCCCGAAGCTGTCGATAATGCCCTCGGCGATCAGCAGCGTATTACTGCTCTGGCGGCGGCGATTACAGCGGAAGACGTCCAGTTGTTTTATCAAATGGCTTTAAACGGTCGGCGCGATTTACCGATGGCAGCGGATCTTCGCAGTGGCTTTGAAATGGTGTTGTTGCGGATGCTGGCTTTCAAGCCTGCCGGTATCCCGGAGTTACCCAAACAGGCGACTGGCGCTGTATCGTCAGTGGCCGCGGTGACGCCAGGCAGTAGTGCCAGCCCGGCGACGGAGGTAAACCAGGCGGTAAAAAAGCCTGAAGCGGCAGCTCCAGCGCCTGTTAGCGCTCCGGAACTGTCGCCAGTAGTTGTTGAACAGAAGGTCGTTACACCGGCCCCGGTAGATCGTGTGGCGCAGGCCAAGGCAACGGCGGTTGAGCAGGCGCGCTCTGCAGCGCAGCATACCGCGGTGCAAAATACGCCAGCGGCGGCGGGCTGCAGCCTGGCCCAGTTGAGTCCGGTCAGTTGGCCGGCAAATTTTGAGCAATTAGGTTTTGGCGGGGTGGTGGGCAGTATTGCCTCACACTGTGTGCTGGACCGGGTGGAAAGCGATACCCTGCATTTCGTTATGGACGAAGCTAATGCTACCTTGTTCAACGACAGTTACAGCGAGCGTATTGAGCAACAGCTCAGCAGTGGCTTGAACACACCGGTTAAAGTCATCATTCGGGTTGGGGCGGTGCATACAGAAACGCCTGCCGCACTCAAGGCCAGGGTGTTACTGGAATCGAAGCAACATGCCCTGGACAGTCTTAACAATGACGCTAATGTGCAGTGCCTGATCAAAGAATTTGATGCCACGCTGAATCTCGATTCAGTCGTGCCCATCCATTAATAGCCGCAGTCGGAGCTTCCCATGAAGGCAAATATGAATGACTTAATGAAACAAGCCCAGCAAATGCAGGAAAAGATGCAGCAGGCGCAGAATGACCTGGCTAATACCGAAGTTCAGGGCGAGTCGGGTGCCGGTATGGTCAAGGTACTGATGAGTGGTCGACACGATGTCAAAAAGGTCGAAATCGATAACAGTCTGCTCAGCGAAGACAAGGAAATTCTAGAGGACTTGCTGGCCGCGGCGGTCAATGATGCGGTGCGCCGGGTTGAGGCGGCTAACCGCGATGCCTTCTCCGGTATGGCTGGGGGCATGGACATGTCTAACTTTAAGATGCCGTTCTAAGCAATTGAATTTAAAAGAATTTATATATGGCATTTAGCCCTCTAATCGATCGCCTTGTTGACAGCTTACGCTGTTTACCCGGTGTCGGCCCAAAGTCTGCCCAACGCATGGCCTTTCACTTGCTGGAGCGCGAGCGCGAGGGTGGCCTTAAGCTGGCCGAGGCGCTGGAACAGGCAATGACGGGTGTCGGTCGCTGTGATCAGTGCCGAACCCTGACCGAACAAGCCGTCTGTTTCCTGTGCCAGGACCAGCGTCGGGATCACAGCCTGATCTGCGTGGTGGAGACACCCGCCGACGTGCTGGCGCTTGAGCAATCGGGTAGCTATCGCGGTCTGTACTTTGTTTTAATGGGGCATTTGTCACCCATTGATGGGATTGGTCCGGAACAAATCGGTGTCAGTTTCCTGCTTGGCAGAGTGCAGCAGGAATCGATTCAGGAGGTGATTCTGGCCACCAATCCAACCGTTGAGGGTGAGGCAACGGCTTACTATATTACCGAGCAGATCAAGGCGCAGGGGGTTATCGTTTCCCGTATTGCCCACGGGGTACCGCTGGGTGGAGAGCTCGAATATGTGGATGTGGGTACCCTGGCCCATGCGCTCAGTGGTCGCAAGGTGATCGAATGATGGACTCACGCCATAGCGGGCACCCGGTATTTATTGATAGCGATGAACAACTGGCGCAACTATGCCGCCAATGGGCCAGTGCGCCTTTGTTGGCACTCGATACCGAGTTTATTCGCACCGATACCTTTTTCCCGATTGCCGGCCTGGTGCAGGTTTCTGATGGGGTGGGTTGTTTCCTGATTGATCCGTTGGCGGTTGAAGATTTTTCACCGTTTGTCGCGTTACTGGAAGATGAAAATATCATCAAGGTGCTGCATTCCTGTGGCGAGGATCTTGAGATATTCGATTGCCTGTTTGGGGTGTTGCCCCAGCCGCTGTTTGATACCCAGGTGGGTGCCGCACTGGCGGGCATGGATTTCAGCATGGGTTACCAGCGGCTTACCGAGGAGTTGCTGGGACAGCATGTCGCCAAGGGCGAGACGCGTTCCAATTGGCTCAAGCGTCCATTAAGCGATTCGCAGATTCATTATGCGGCACTGGATGTGGCGTACCTGCCCGAGATATACCGGATACTGGCCGATAAGCTCAATGGGCTGGGACGTTTCAACTGGTGGATCGAGGACTGCCTGGCGGTCAGCAATCGCTTTTGCGATTACCCCGCGCCGGATCAATATTATAAAAAAGTAAAATCTGC
>JAUXHA010000160.1 GCA_030621845.1 Spongiibacteraceae bacterium | reverse complement strand
GAAGAAGTGATGGAAGAATGCAGGGAACTGATCGAGCAAAGCCTTAGCGAGTTGCAGGAGAGATAAATGTTTGCTGCGAGATCAGGTAAAAAGGACAAGCTGATAATTTCGACCTGCAGCGTTGATTCAAGTGGCAATATTAAAGTAGATA
Organism: Spongiibacteraceae bacterium; assembly: GCA_030621845.1. Classification (GTDB taxonomy): domain Bacteria; phylum Pseudomonadota; class Gammaproteobacteria; order Pseudomonadales; family Dasaniaceae; genus JAUXHA01. Next base: position 4,005 of record JAUXHA010000160.1, on the reverse strand, counting down.
AAAACAAATCTTTCACGTTCATGCTTAATCCTTCCGAATACAACCATTCATATGCGATTGCTTACAGCCGGAAAGAAGCGATTGGTCAGTCTGGTTCGGACACCAGGTTCGGCGGGGTCAAACCGGAAAAACTGAATTTCAATGCGCTGATCGACTGCTCCGGTGCTGTTTCAGGAACAGATGCGAATACACCGGATGTTAAAACCCAGATAAAAGCGTTGAAGGATATCGTTTATAAGTACGATGGCGACAAGCATGAGCCGAGTCATGTCAGGGTTTTATGGGGTAGTCAGATTTTCTTCGGCCGGCTTGAATCAATGGCAGTAGACAATACCATGTTCAAGCCAAGCGGCGAGCCTCTTAGAGCCAAAGTTCAGCTTGGTTTTATCGGCTTTATGAGCAAGGAGGAAGAGGCTTTAAGAGCGAATCGATCATCGCCTGATATGAGCCACCTGGTTGAAGTAAAGGCAGGGGATACGCTGCCCTTGTTGTGTTACCGCGTCTACAAGGATAGCTCTTACTACCTGGAAGTCGCCAGGATCAACAATATGACCGACTTTCGAGATATCAAATCCGGTAGCAAGCTCCTTTTCCCGCCACTGAGGTAAGTGATGGCAGAATCACCAATGATCAATAGCAGTGCCGTTGTTAAGCTGAGTATATTTTCCAATGGTACCCAGGTTAATGACGCTATAAATATAGCCTCAATTTCAGTGACAAATGCCATCAACAAAATTCCCTACGCCAGAATCGAGTTGCTCGACGGTGACATGCCAAATAAGGACTTTCCGATCAGTAACAGCGATGATTTCAAGCCGGGCAAGGAAATTAAGATCAATGCCGGTTACGGCGATTCGGAAGACACCATTTTTCAGGGCATCGTGGTCAAGCACGGTATAAAGATAAACGGGGACAATAATTCGCGCCTGGTGATCGAGTGTCGCGATAAAGCAGTTGCGATGACAATTGGACGTCAAAATGCCAATTATGTCGATAAGAAAGACAGCGAAATTATCTCGAGCCTGATCTCGAATTACAGTGGCTTGAGTTCAGCTGTGGATGTGACGACTACCCAGTATAAGGAACTGGTGCAGTACTACTGTAGCGACTGGGATTTTATGCTCTCGCGTGCCGAGGTAAATGGCCTGCTGGTTTGTGTTGAGGACGCAAAGCTCAGCGTTAAAGCACCGCAGATGAGCGGCTCAGCCGAATTGAAACTAACCTATGGTGATGATCTGATTGAACTTCATGCCGACATCGATGCCCGCACGCAATTCGCGGAAGTCAACACAGCCAGCTGGGACCCGGGTGAACAAGCGGTGGTTGAAGAACAGGTAGGGCCGCAAACGCTGAATAAACAGGGTGACCTAACAGCAAAAGATCTGGCCGGGGTCGTGGATTTAAAATCTTTTCGCCTGCAGACGCCAGGTGTGATCGAGAAGACTGCATTAAAGGACTGGGCCGCTGGGCGGCAGTTGAAAGCTGGCCTCGCCCGGATTCGTGGGCGTATGAAGTTTCAGGGCAGCGCCAGGGCAAAAACAGGGTCGCTGATAGCACTGGATGGAGTTGGGGATCGGTTTAACGGCGATGTCTTTGTCAGTTCTGTCAACCACCAGATAACTGCGGGTAAATGGCTTAGCGAGGTTGATTTCGGTATGTCGCCCGACTGGTTTGCCGAACAACGCGACCTGGTAGCACCACCTGCTTCGGGTTTCTTGCCTGGCGTAGAAGGTTTACAAATTGGCGTGGTGATGAAGCTTGACGAAGATCCAGATGGCCAGAGCCGTGTCCAGGTATCGGTGCCAATTCTGCAGGCGCAAACTGAAGGGGTGTGGGCCAGGCTGGCCAACTTTTATGCATCAAACAGCTTTGGCGCGTTTTTTATTCCCGAGATCGGGGATGAAGTGATATTGGGTTATCTGAACAATGATCCATCAAACCCGGTCGTGCTCGGCAGTCTGTATAGCAGCAAGCAGGCGCCCCCGTACGAGCTCACGGCTGATAATTATACCAAGGCGATAGTGACCAGGAGTCAGCTCAAGATCGAGTTTGATGATGAGAAAAAAATCACCACCATTGTCACACCGGGCGGGAACCAGGTGATATTAAGTGATGATGAGAAATCTATCTTGCTGCAGGATCAGAACAGCAACAAGCTCGAGCTCAGTCCCGATGGCATTGTGCTCGACAGCCCTAAAGACATTAAAATTAGCGCAAAGGGAAAAATCAGTATCGATGCGATGGGGGAAATAGCGATTAGTTCAAAAGCTGATGTAAAAGTAGAAGGGTTAAACGTCAATCATACAGCCAGTGTCGGTTTTGTGGCCAAAGGTAGTGCCAGCGCCGAACTGTCTGCATCGGGGCAGACCACCATCAAGGGCGCGATGGTGATGATCAATTAATTCACGATATTGCATAACCAGTAAGAGGAAAGAGCAATGCCGCCAGCAGCAAGACTAACAGATATGCACGTTTGCCCGATGGTAACACCAGCGTTGCCACCTGTTCCCCATGGTGGAGGGCCGATAGTGGGTCCAGGAGTACCGACGGTATTGATCGCCAAGCTGCCTGCCGCGGTAATGGGTGATAGCTGTGTTTGTGTCGGACCACCCGATACCATTGTCAAAGGCTCAGCCACGGTCATGATCGGCGGCAAGCCCGCGGCCAGGCTGGGCGATACGACCGCACATGGTGGCAGTATCGTGCTTGGTGCACCGACTGTAATGATCGGCGGCTAGAAGAGAAACATGGCCGATATCGATAAAGCCTTCCTTGGCATTGGCTGGAGCTTTCCGCCCGAGTTTCATAAACACGCCAATTCGATCGGCGTGAAAATGGTCGCCGAAGAAGAGGATATCGGCGAAAGCCTCAAGATCCTGTTATCGACTGTGCCTGGTGAGCGTATTATGCAGCCCACCTATGGTTGTGGGTTGCACGCAATGGTGTTTGAAACCATCAACGAAAGCACAATTACCGAACTCAAGGATATCATCGAAAGGGCAGTGCTATTTTTTGAGCCGCGAATTACTTTAGAGAGTGTCGACATTGATACAGAAGGTTCGCTAGAGGGCAGGCTCAAGATTCAGTTGAATTACACGGTGCGTAAAACCAATACCCGCAGCAATATCGTTTACCCATTCTATTACCTGGAAGGGAGTCAGGTTCGCGTATGATTTTTGATCACGTATGGTGCGTAAACAGGCAATTTAAATGATGCAATGGAAAGGTATCCCTATTACCGATGGTACTGCGCAGCAGGACAGGCAGCCGGCTGCGCTAGTTCCAGGTTACTTTGACGCCGACGAACTGTCATTCGAAAACCTGCTGGCGATGGGCGCCGAGTTTGCCTCGAGTATTAAATTTTATAATCTCAATAATGAAGTCGATGGCGACTGGGGAGAGCTGTTCAGTGCCGATGAAGCTGTGATCATGGCGTCGATTCTCAGTACCGATTTGGGGCGAATCGAGTCAGACTTTCAACGGATTTCCTCAAGTAACCCAGACAAACTTCCCCGTTTCATGTTCGACCTGGCCGCTAAAATCAACTCCTGGTTCATTCATTTGTCTGCCTGTGAAAATAAGCCCGGTGAATTGCTGGCGCATAAGATAGCGACGATTATTTCTGAAAAGCTTGCGTCTGAGTTGCACAACCTTTGCAAGATTGCTGATTATGCTGAAGTACCGTCCGACCGAGTAGACTATTCTGCTTTTGCCGGTATCTGGGGTCTTGGTGAGCCGGAGATTAACGGCCCTTTTCCCGAGTCGAGCATTGGTGAACTGCGAAATGCCGGCGACATAAAACGGTATTTGAGCGCATCTTTTTACGCCTTCTCAAACTCAATTTCACATCTTAAAAGAACCACAGAGTTGTTATTGCAGCAGAGTCTTGACAGTGGACAGCATGAACCGGCGATAGGGCTGTTTATGGTGTTTCTGAAAATATATGAGAAGGCGCAACTCAAGTTAAACACCTTCACTCCTCGTTATCTCGATTTTTACTACCAG
>JAUXHA010000006.1 GCA_030621845.1 Spongiibacteraceae bacterium | reverse complement strand
GGGTCATTATATTCGACAATACTTACTTACATAGTGTGTGTGGGTCGATCCGAGTCCAGCGAACCGGCGAGATAGGTTTCTATTTTTCTATTGGCGGTATCGTCCTGACCACTAAATTGAACGCCGATGCCCGCCGCCCTATTACCCTGGGCACCCATAGGTGTCACCCAAACGACCTTGCCAGCAACGGGTATCTTCTCTGCTTCATCCATCAGGTTTAATAGCATAAAGACTTCATCGTAGAGTTTATAAGGCTTATTGGTAGGAATGAACAAGCCGCCATTATTCAAGTAAGGCATGTAAGCTGCGTAAAGTACTGCCTTATCCTTAATCGACAAGGATAAGATGCCATTACGGGCACCCTGTGTTGCACTCGCTGTACCCATGTAACTTATGCCTCAAAAAGAGATTCAACTTAAGAATAGCTGCTCACTGGCAGACCGTGGCATCCATTAAGTGTGAAAAATATCACCACTCTGTAATAATAAATCCTCTAGCACCAACTGCCTGTTTGGCACTGCGCCTTGAGAAACCTTAAACAGCAGTATAGTCAAAGTATCAGAAAACCCGAATAAATCCCCTGGATGACTCCCTGTCAGGCTCTGCCAGGGTTTAATGATTGCCGCCTGCCCCTCAAGATGGCGGATAAGCTGCTGGGTTCTTCGTTGAAACCAATTGAGAATATCCAGCAATTCATACTCCCGCCAGTTTTCGGCAACAATAGACGCGGTGAGACGACCCGCTAACAGATCAAAAAATGACTTATCCAGTATTTGGCTGCGGTCAAATCCGCCCGACTCAAACAGCCGAATCGCGGTCAAAGGCTGGCCTGATGCCTCTGCCAGCAATCGCTCGGCTTTATCGCTATCAGCCATTACCGTACCCAACCACGCCATGGCTTGCTGATGCCCCGGAAGTGGCAATGATACTTGCTGGCAACGTGAGCGGATAGTCGGCAGCAATCTGGCCGGGGAGTCCGCCACCAGTAACAATAAGGTATTGGCCGCAGGCTCTTCCAGGGATTTAAGGAAAGCATTAGCGGCACTGGCATTCATTGCCTCCGCTGGCGTTATTATGCTGATTTTAAAGCCGCCTTGCCTGGCACTCTGGTTGAGAGAATCCACCAGCGCACGCAACGGATCGACTTTAATTTGTTTGCCGGGTTCCTCCGGCTGCAGAAAAAACAAATCCGGATGCGTACCCGCCTGCAACAGTTGGCAAGCTCGACAGTGCTGGCATGGCACGCCGTCAACCGGGGCCATGCAGAGTAAATAATGTGCAAGCGCCACAGCAAATTGTTGCTTTCCGGTACCCTGGGGACCCACTAGCAACAGGGCATGAGGCAAACGCTGCTTGTCATGTAATTGTTGTATGCGCCGCCATTGCTCATGCTGCCAGGGAAGCGCCACAGGATTAATTAAAGTCATATCCATAGCTGAATCGCTCATTAAGCCTGATGACGACTGATCATATAGTCCAGCACCACAGAGATATCCTGCTGCACACACTCCAGCGTTTGCGATGCATCGATGACCCGGTAACGCTGCGGCATTTGATCAGCCATAGCGAGATAAGCCGCGCGAACATGGTCAAAAAACTGCATCGTCTCCTGCTCAAAACGATCCAGTTCCGCACGCGCCCTGGCACGACGCAGGCCTAATTCCACTGGCGCATCCAGTAACACGGTATAATCAGGACGCAGGGTTCCCTGAACCAGATGCTCAAGGCTGGCTATTTTGTCCTGGGCAATTCCCCGCCCCCCTCCCTGATAGGCATAGGTGGCATCGGTAAATCGGTCGCAAACGACCCAGCAACCATCATTAAGTGCGGGCTCAATCACCTGGCTAATATGCTGCGCCCTGGCCGCAAACATTAACAGTAACTCAGTGCTCTCAGACACCGACTCTTTGCGCTTTTGCAGGAGCAACAATCTGATATCTTCAGCCAGCGGCGTGCCTCCAGGCTCCCGGGTGACCACATAAGCAATACCAGCCTGATTAAGCTTCTCGGTAATAAACGCTATATTGGTGGATTTCCCCACGCCCTCTACACCTTCTACAGTGATAAAAATTCCTCTACTATTTTGCTGCATCTATCACCCTGTATCGAACTGACTAGTTTACATTCGGTCCCGGAGCGGACCGATAGTTTTTCTTACGCTGTTGCAGTTGGTATTTACGCACCGCACGATTATGCTCCTCAAAGGTTGAGGAAAAATAATGGCTGCCATCGCCTTTTGCAACAAAATATAAACTGTCGCCTGCTGCCGGATGCAGCGCAGCGTAGATAGCCTCTTTACCGGGCATCGCAATTGGCGATGGCGGCAAGCCAAAATGCCGGTAGGTATTATAAATATTAGTACTGTCTTTTAAATCCCTGGAACGCAAGTTACCATCAAAAGACTCCCCCAGACCGTAAATAACGGTGGGGTCCGTTTGCAAACGCATTTTTTTACGCAAGCGGCGTACAAACACCCCGGCAATTTGCTCTCGTTCATAAGCCACACCGGTTTCTTTCTCTATTAATGAAGCCATGATAAGTGCCTGATAAGCTGTCTTGTAGGGAAGCTTGTCAGCTCGCTGTGCCCAGGCATCGGTGAGAATCTGATTCATTCGACGAGAAGCCTGGCTAAGCAAGTCGAGATCAGACATACCACTGTAATAATAATACGTATCGGGGAAAAAAAGACCCTCGCCACTAGCGTAACCCTCGGCAAGCCATTTAATATGTTTTTTGAGTAGCGCCGGATCACTGTGTTCCATCCTGGACTGCGCCGCTATGGTTGCCAGTAACTGGGAAAGCCTGGAGCCCTCCACAAAAGTAACGGCATAGTAATTAATTTCGCCGCCGGTTAGCTTTTCAATCAAGCGCCGCGGCGTCAACATTGGCTCAAATACATACTCACCGGCCTGAATATGTTTTCCCTCACCGGTGATGCGGCTATAAAGAATAATTATTTGCGGGTATTCCACATAGCCCTTGTTTCCCAGCCAGCGGGCAACCGATGCCAGCGAGCTGCCTCTTTCCAGCATGTAATGCTGTGGGGCAACGATTGCCATTGGACTATCAATATAACGGAGTAGCAATTGCCAACTACCGACAATCAGCAATCCAGTCAGTAACACACTACTAACAATGGCTTTAAACAGATACTTACGCACCCCGCAATGCCTCCAAACCGGCTACTAAACGCAGCATTTTCTTACTAATGACTTTTCGGTGGCAGCCAATGTTGGCCACCGGCCAGATTCCAATCAGGCTGTTAGTTAACAACACCCCCTCTGCGGCGAGTAGCTCATCGATAGTGATGTCGCACTCTTCCACGGAAAGGCCTTGCGAGGAAGCCAGCTTATCCATTAACACCTGCCTGACCACACCGGCAACACCACAGCGGTGCAATAACGGTGTTTTTAATACCGTTCCAGACAGTAAAAAGATATTAGCACTGGTGGCCTCGACAACGCGTCCCTCCATGTCCAGCATAATGCCTTCAGCAATGGCCTCGTCCTGCCACTCTGTTCTGGCGAGAACGTTTTCCAGTCGCGCCAGATGTTTCATCCCCGCCAGTACAGGATTGATTGCCAGACGAGTTTCACAGATGCGTACAGCCACACCCTTCGTAACCTTAACGCTGCATTCGGGTAGCGCCGCCAACGTCATAATGCAGTTTACCCCATCAATTCCGCGGGCCGAGTAACCACGGGGCCCGACACCTCGAGTGAGGACAATTTTTAATATTGACTGGCACTGTAATTCAGGGCTGGCTTGTTTTATTAATGCAGCGACATCGGCACTGAGGCGCGCCTGATCATATTGAAGCGATAAGCGCAAACAAGACCGGCGCAAACGGGAAAAATGGAAATCCAGAAATTCAGGGATGGCATGGCGGATACGTATCGTTTCGAAAAGCCCATCGGCGTAATTTAACCCACGGTCGTCTATCGAAATAGTATTCGCAAAGACGCCATTAACAAGAACATCACTGGTCATATGAAAACGAAACTAGTTCTGCGCACTGAACAAAAGGCATGCGTTGGTACCACCAAAACCAAATGAATTTGACAGTACATAGTTCACCGGAATTTCCTGAGCGCAATGGGCAACATAGTTCAGGGTACAACCTTCATCAGGCTGATCAAGATTGATTGTAGGAGGCACAACCTGATCCCGTAGCGCCAGGATAGAGAAAATAGCTTCGACTGCACCAGCGGCACCCAGCAAATGACCGGTCATGGATTTGGTCGAACTCACCGCCAGGGCACGGGCACCAGCACCCCAAACTGTCTGTATCGCCCTGGTCTCAGCGATATCTCCCGCCGGAGTGGAAGTACCGTGCGCGTTGATGTAGGAAATCAGCGAGGGGTCGATGCCGGCATCAGCAATGGCGTTGCGCATGGAAGCAGCGGCACCATGGCCATTTTCAGGGGGCGAGGTCATATGATGAGCATCAGCGCTCATACCAAAACCGGATAACTCCGCATAAATATTCGCACCGCGCTTTTTCGCATATTCATACTCTTCAAGCACCAGCATGCCAGCGCCGTCGCTAAGCACAAAACCATCTCGGTCTTTATCCCAGGGCCGACTGGCGGCCTGGGGGTCATCGTTGCGGGTTGATAGTGCCCTGGAAGCACCAAAACCACCAATACCCAATGCGGTGCTGGCCATTTCAGCACCGCCGGCTACCATCACATCGGCATCGCCGTAAGCGATAGTGCGTGCCGCCATACCGATGTTATGGGTACCGGCACTGCAAGCGGTCACCACCGTTGTATTCGGCCCCTGCAAATTATATTTGATGGATAAATGGCCGGAAATCATATTGATAATGGTACCCGGAACAAAAAAGGGCGATATCTTGCGGGAACCACCCTTTGCCAGCGCCGTGAGGTTTTTTTCTATAAAGCCAAGACCGCCAATTCCAGAACCGATTGAACAGCCAACCCGGGGGGCAAGTTCATCGCTAATTTCAAGGCCAGCATCATCGATAGCTTGTATACCAGCAATCAGTCCATACTGGATAAACAAATCCATCTTCCTCGCTTCCTTGGGTGTCAGGTAGCGATCTATATCAAGGTCTTTGATCTGGCCGGCAAATTGTGTCGTGAAGGTATTGCAATCAAAACCGGTAACAGGCGCGATACCACTTTTACCCGCCAGCACATTGGCCCAGGTTGACGCCACATCATTACCCAATGGCGTCACCATACCCAGACCCGTTACTACTACCCTTCTTTTTGACACCATTAACCCCACCGTCGATGGATAATCAATAACCCAGAACAACAAAAGCCGCGATTATAATCGCTCAATTATAATCACGGCTTATGGTGTATAGCGCTACTGTACAGTAAGCAGATTACGACTGATTGCTATTAATGTAATCTATGGCTAACTGAACGGTAGTAATTTTTTCAGCTTCTTCATCGGGAATTTCAGTTTCAAATTCCTCTTCCAAAGCCATTACCAATTCAACAGTATCCAGGGAATCCGCACCCAGATCTTCGACAAATGAAGCAGACGTCTGCACTTCATCTTCTTTAACGCCAAGCTGTTCAGCGACAATTTTTTTTACGCGCTCTTCGATGCTGCTCATGGTCTGTATTGACTCCTAGTTCTATGATTAGTTCTATGATACTTCTGTGAAAGTTTATTAAAAATCAGCACTACGCTGTACTACACAAGGTGTATAACACATTCAAGAAAATTCACTCAAACTACTTTCTCGACAACCCAGTTTACTGATTTCGGCGGCCATTTTACTTGATTTTACACAACTTGTAAGAGGCTTTTCGTAATTTCTGTTGTAAAAGCCGGTTTTTTTATTCATCTGGCGGCTTAACCCATATACATACCGCCGTTCACATGGATGGTTTCCCCGGTAATATAGCCCCCGGCATCCCCGGCGAGAAAGGCAACAATAGCCGCTATCTCTTCAGGCTGGCCAAGCCGGCCTAAAGGTATCTGCGACAACATCAAGGCCTTGTGCTCTTCGGCTAACTCCTTGGTCATATCAGTATCAATAAAGCCTGGTGCAACTGAATTCACAGTGATATTGCGAGAACCCAACTCCTTTGCCAGTGAGCGCGAAAAACCCTCTACTCCGGCTTTAGTAGCCGCATAATTAGCCTGCCCCGCATTACCCATGGAGCCCACCACTGAACTGATGTTAATGATACGGCCCCAACGAGCCTTCATCATGCCCCTGACACAGGCTTTTGACAACCGGAAGATGGCATTGAGGTTAGTGTTAATAACATCAGACCACTCGTCGTCCTTCATCCGCATCAGCAGATTATCCTTGGTTATGCCGGCATTATTAACCAGCACCGCGGGGGCAGCATAAGTATCGGCAATACTTTTCAGTACATCGACCATCGAGTCCGGATCGGTAACATTGAGCTTCATACCCTGCCCCTTGATCGCCGAGTCACTCAGGTAAGCCGTGATATTATCAGCGCCAGAATCGGTCGTCGCAGTACCAATGACAATAAAGCCCTGCTGTCCCAACTGCCGGGCGATCGCTTTACCAATGCCTCTACTGGCTCCGGTGACTAAGGCAACTTTCTCAGACATGCTAAACCTCTCCTGGTCAATTATTGAATTTCATTAAGGGCTTTATCCAGACCGGCGGGGTCCTGGATATTGAATACAGTAAGTGGCTTGTGAATCCGCCGATTAAGCCCGCTCAACACTTTACCTGGTCCGCATTCAATCGTCGCCTCGATTCCGGCTGCCACCATAAATTCGACACAACCTACCCAGTTAACCGGGCTATAGAGCTGGCGAACCAGTAAATCCTTGATCCTGGCCGGATCCGCCTCTGTTTGCGCGTGGACATTATGAACAACGGGAATATCAGGGCTGTTGAGTGTTAGGTCGGCAATTTTTCCAGCGAGTTGTTCCGCCGCGGGCAGCATTAAAGAGGTATGGAACGGGGCGCTGACGGGTAGCGGCATAGCACGTTTGGCGCCGGCTTCCTTACACAGTGTAATAGCGGCCTCGACTGCAGCCACTTTCCCGGCAATGACCACCTGGCCCGGGGAGTTAAAATTAACCGCTTCGACCACGCCGTGACTGGAGGCGGCAGTACAAATAGCCTCAATAACACCATCCTCAAGCCCCAGCACAGCAGCCATAGCACCTTCTCCAACAGGCACCGCCGTCTGCATAAATTGACCGCGATCACGCACCAGCATAACAGCATCAGTAAAATCGAGACTGTTTGCACAAACCAGGGCAGAAAACTCACCGAGACTGTGACCCGCTAGCAGTGCAGGCTGAGCACCACCTTGCTGCTGCCATACTCGCCATAAGGCGACACTGGCGGTAAGTAAAATAGGCTGGGTTCTTTCAGTAAGGTTTAATTGTTCCTGCTCACCATTTTGGACCATATCCCAGAGGTCGTAAGCCAGCGCCGCTGATGCCTGATCAAAGGTTTCTTTAATAAGCGGAAATCGGCTGGCGATTTCAGATAACATGCCCACAGCTTGTGAACCCTGCCCCGGAAAAACAAATGCCAGTGTTTTGTTGGTCATAAGCGATGTAAACCTTCAAATAATTATTGCTGGCGTTTAGCCAGTTGCTGACTCAAGGTATTGAGCATAGCACCCCGCACTTCTTCATAAGCCTGGCTAATGGCCTGCGCAAAACCGTCAGCACTACTATTGCCATGACTTTTTACGACAACACCCTGTAAGCCAAGTAAACTTGCGCCATTATACTGCTCGGGATTTAATTTTTGGGAAATTCTTTTTAACAGTGGACGCGTCATAGCAGCGCACAAACGAGCATATAAACTGGAAGAAAAGCTATCGTTGAGCACTTGACTGATATAAGCAGCCGTCCCCTCGGAAACTTTCAGGGCAATGTTACCCGCAAAGCCATCGCAAACGATAACATCCACACTGCCCTTAAAAAGGGCATCACCCTCTACATAGCCAACATAATTAAGCCCGGAATCTTCTGTTAGCAGCTGATTGGCTAATTTCACCTGCTCATTACCTTTTACTGACTCTTCGCCGATATTCAACAAAGCAACACGTGGGCGGGCAATGTCATCCAGCACCGAGCACATTGCCGAACCCATGATGGCAAACTGGTGCAGGGTTTCTGCACAACTGTCGACATTGGCGCCAAGATCCAGTACATAGCAACAACCGTTAACGGTTGGCCACGATGAACAGATAGCCGGCCGATCTATTCCCGGCAGTGTTTTCAGGACATAGCAGCCCATGGCCATTAAAGCACCGGTATTACCGGCACTGACCACAGCGTCCACTGATTGCTGCTGTAACAGGTCAATCGCAATACGCATCGAGGAACTGGTTTTTTTTCGCAGTGCAACAGAAGGTTTATCCGACATTTCTACAACATCGGCAGCGTGGATTATTTCCAGGCGATCATAAACAACGGTGTACTGTTGAAGCGCCTTGCTAATCACAGGCTGATCACCAACAAGCGCGAGGGTAAGGTCGGGGTATTGCTTTAGGCTTTGGAGAGCGGCGGGGAGCGAAACGCGGAGACCATTGTCTCCGCCCATTAAATCAACTGCTATGCGAATACGCGAAGCCAAATTTATTCGTCGTCTTGTATCTCAACTACTTTCTTGCCGCGGTAAAAACCATCGGCCGTCATATGGTGGCGCAAATGTTTTTCTCCACTGGTTGGATCTACTGACAGAGCGGCCACGGTCAAGGCGTCATGTGAACGACGCATACCGCGACGTGAACGGGTTTTCTTACTTTTTTGAACAGCCATGGCTGATACTCCTGAAAATTACTGACTCTATCGGTTACACATTGTCGGACTTTAAAGACGCCAACACCTTAAAGGGATTCTCCTTTGGCGCTTCAATGACCTCATCGAATTCACCGGTGGAAAAGCCCTGCTCCCTGCTACAGTCTTCGGCCTGATGATAACTCACAGCAGGCAAGCTAAGTAATAGCTCTTCTTCGACTACATCAGCGAGATTTAATAATTCATCTCTGAGTATTAGTGGCTCAAGATTACCCGGCAATTGTTTTGCCCGCTCATCATCACTCACTATGCCCAGTTGAAACTGAGACTCCAGTGTCATCGCCATCGGTTCCAGACAACGCTGACAGATGGCAAAAATCTCGGCCTTAAGTTCCCCATCAATATGCTGGACTTTCTGCTCATCAATAAAGAAACGCAGACAAGCATTCACAGAGCCCGATGAATTTGCCAGTAAACTGGTAAATCCAGGTAAGCGCGAAACCGGAAATTCAGCGTTAATCTCCGCACCTTTGACCACCAGTTTACGGACATCAACCTGGCTTGGTAGAGGCTCAGTCAACATAAGCGCGCCATAATAGGGCTGAAGACAGATGCTGTCAAAGAAAATTACACAAAAAATGAACAATTTCTTAGTGAAATCAGTAGCTTCTAGCGATATGCTACCCGCTTTGAGGTTTTCTGTGCCCTATGTTACCTATCGTCCTCGCCTCAAGCTCGCCCTACCGTCGGGAGTTATTGCAAAAACTGGGCTTACATTTCGAAACTCACCAACCCAATATTAATGAAACCGCCTCCCCTGGTGAGCCACCGAAGCAACTCGCTCAGCGGCTTTCTGCTGCCAAAGCCCAGGCTATAGCCCACCTTTACCCCAGGCACCTGATTATTGGCTCAGACCAGGTAGCATCGCTGGACCAACAACGCTTGCATAAACCCGGCAATCACCAGGCTGCCACCGAACAACTCACGCTCTGCAGTGGGCGCTCGGTGTGTTTTTATACCGGCCTGAGTCTACTCAATACCCGTGACAACAGGCAACAGCATATTATTGAGTCCTACACGGTACATTTTCGGCAACTGACGCCCGAACAAATCGATTACTACCTATTAATAGATAAGCCCTATGATTGCGCGGGAAGCTTCAAAGCCGAGGGACTGGGGATTACTCTATTTGAAAAACTCGAAGGCAATGACCCCAATACGCTGATTGGTTTACCGTTGATCGCCCTGGTCACGCTGTTAAAAAACGAAGGGGGTCATTTACCTTAAATACAATCCAGTAAATGAGGAAAGTAGTCAAGGCAGTAACGCGGTTGGTAATTGAGCAAGCGCTCTTTATCATGCGCACCATAACTGACTGCGATCCGCTCCACCCCCGCATTCCTGGCCATGGCCATATCAAACTCAGTGTCGCCAATCATAATGGCATCACCGGCCTTAACAGACATTTCCAGTAGCAATTCCTCCAGCATTAACGGGTGAGGCTTTGAACGGGTCTCGTCCGCACAACGACTGGCATCAAAAAACGCCTGCAGGGATAAATTGCTCAATACACGGTTTAACCCCTTGCGACTTTTACCCGTAGCTACGGCTAACTGATGATTCCGGGCCTTCAGGGTTAACAGGGTATCCATTACCCCTTCATAAAATGAACAGGGAACCTGATCCGCCTCAACAAAGTGCGCGGCATAGGCCTGCTGCAGTCGCTCCACCCCGGATTGCTCAATCATCGGGTACAAATGGCGAATGGCTTCTGGCAAGCCGAGCCCGATAATTTCCTGCACCTGGGCCCTGGAGCGCGGCTCCAGGGCCAACTCAGCAATAGCCGCCTGCATGCAAGCGACTATTTTTGCCGTAGAATCCAGCAAAGTCCCGTCCCAATCAAAAATTAATAGCATCTGCCATCCTTTATACCAATGTATCCAGCACACGCTGTAAATCATCACTTAGCGGCGCTTCGATAGACAAAACCTGCTCACTGTCAGGCAGCCTGACATCAAGGCTCACCGCATGAAGAAATAAGCGCTTTAAACCCAATTTTTTAAAATGCAGATCGGCCTCGCGATCACCGTACTTATCATCCCCCAACAGTGGGTGTCCAACATGCTGTGCATGAACCCTGATTTGGTGCGTGCGGCCGGTTAGCGGCCGCGCTTCAACTAATGTGGCCTGTTCATAGCGATGAAGAATAGCGAACCCGGTACGGGACTGCTTGCCCTCAGCAGAAACACGGACAATACGCTCACCCGATTGCAGGTGATTTTTCATCAACGGCGCACTGACTAGCTGCTTGCGATTGGGCCAGCGCCCCGCGACCAGTGCCCAATAGCGCTTGTTAATGTGCCCCTCCCTTAATTGCTGGTGCAGGTATCTCAACATACTGCGCTTTTTAGCAATCATCAAACAGCCCGAAGTATCTCGATCCAGCCGGTGGACCAACTCAAGAAAGCGGGCGTCGGGACGCAATTGGCGCAGCGCCTCAATAAGACCAAGATTAATGCCGCTGCCACCATGCACCGCCAGTCCGGATGGTTTATTTACCACCAACAAACGCTCATCCTCGTAGACAATAGACGCCTCCAGCTTGGCCTGCAGCCCACCGGAAACCGGGGCAATGGGCCCTGCCGCCTCCATACGAACCGGTGGCACACGCACTCGATCACCCACTTGCAGCTTGTATTCGGGTTTAACTCTGGACTTATTAACCCGCACTTCCCCGCGTCGCAAGATACGATAAATCCTTGATTTGGGTACACCTTTAAGTTCCCGCAGCAAAAAATTATCAACCCGCTGCCCCTCATGGGAGTCCGTCACATCGATGAAGCGAACAGCCGGCCTCTGCCCCTGAATTTCATTAACCATTAAATAATTAGCCTAAGTGTTTGATAGCCTTAATAAATACTGTTATAGTCCGGCGCTTGGGCATAAGTCTGGTTTCCGCCTCGAGGAGAATTTAGCCCGAGACGCCAGGAAATACCGTTAAGCCTTAGCTTGTACCACTG
Source organism: Spongiibacteraceae bacterium (assembly GCA_030621845.1). Taxonomy (GTDB): domain Bacteria; phylum Pseudomonadota; class Gammaproteobacteria; order Pseudomonadales; family Dasaniaceae; genus JAUXHA01. The sequence goes on along the minus strand of JAUXHA010000006.1, from coordinate 40,933 downwards.
ATCACCTTTGAACCAATAACCGGTGACACAGATTTAAAATTTAGAGCACTTACTCCTGACAGTGTAACCCAGAGTAAGTGTATTAATTAACCTTGCAGGTAACATTACCTGGCATCGTTGAACAGTTTTTGAGTTAGACGAAGGCAAAGCCCTGGGAATCCAGCTAACCGCGTATTGAATACGCACCCAGCCAACCCAGCCACTTTGCCAGTATGATTGCTAGAAAGTATTACAGGATTATAAACCCTGCTAAACAATGGTATTGAACAAAAACCGGCTCTGAAAGGTTTTATTCATGTCCTTATTTTATTTGCTGAGACTAACACCATCGGCATTATTTTGACCGTGCTAAAGCACCTTTAAAATAGCAACATACAACGTCCTCTCCCAAGTCCCGTGTTCACGGTGCCGTCAAGTTCCTGCTTGATGGATAGATACTCACATGAAAAGAATGCTCATAAATGCCACGCAACCTGAAGAAATGCGTGTTGCCATGGTTGATGGCCAACGTCTGTACGATCTGGACATAGAAAACCGTACCCGGATCCAAAAAAAATCCAATGTATACAAGGGAACTATCACCCGGGTTGAGGCCAGCCTCGAAGCAGCCTTTGTTGATTTCGGTGCTGAAAAACACGGCTTTTTACCCCTCAAGGAAATTTCCCGCGAATACTTCTATCGCAAACCTTCCGACGTGCAGGGTCGTTTTAAAATCCGCGATGTTGTAAAGGAAGGCACCGAGGTAATCGTCCAGGTTGACAAGGAAGAGCGTGGCAATAAAGGTGCCGCACTGACCACCTTTATCAGCCTCGCTGGAAGATACCTGGTGTTAATGCCAAACAACCCCCGAGCTGGTGGTATTTCCCGCCGCATTGAGGGGGAAGATCGCAATGAATTGCGCGATGCGCTGAACTCCGTCGAAGCACCCAAAGACATGGGCGTGATTGTTCGTACTGCCGGTGTCGGCCGCAGTGCTGAAGAGCTGCAATGAGACCTCGATTATCTGGTGCAACTTTCAGAGGCGATTCAAAAAGCCGGCAATGAAAACAAGGCACCCCTGCTAATACTGCAAGAAAGCAATGTTGTTATCCGCGCGGTTCGCGATTATTTACGTGAAGATATCGATCAGGTATTGATCGATAACAAAAGTGCTTATCAGGACGCATTGAATTTTGTCAGCCAGGTAATGCCCCACTTTAAAAGTCGCCTGCGCTTCTACCAGGATGACACACCGCTGTTCAACCGCTATCAAATTGAGAGCCAGATCGAGACCGCTTTTGGGCGCGAAGTACAACTCCCTTCAGGGGGATCGATTGTTATTGATCCCACCGAAGCGATGATCGCTATCGACATCAATTCCGCGCGAGCGACCAAGGGCGCCAATATCGAGGAAACAGCGCTACACACTAACCTCGAAGCCGCTGATGAAGTTGCCCGCCAACTTCGCCTGCGTGATATGGGCGGTCTGGTTGTTATCGATTTCATTGACATGTCCGCCGCGAAAAACCAACGCGCCGTTGAAAACCGTATGCGCGATGCATTGGATATTGACCGCGCCCGAGTACAAGTGGGACGTATTTCCCGCTTTGGCTTACTGGAAATGTCACGGCAACGCCTTCGTCCCTCACTGGGTGAAACCAGCGGCAAGGTATGCCCGCGTTGCACCGGTCAAGGCACCATCCGCGACACTAAATCGCTGGCCTTGTCCATTTTACGCCTGCTTGAAGAAGCTGCCAGCAAGGATCGCAGCGCAGAAATACGCGCGCTGGTACCAGTAGAAGTTGCCAGCTATCTGCTTAATGAAAAACGTGCGCCGATTCATGAAATTGAAAATCGAACCGGGGTTCGTGTCGTTATTGCCCCTGTGCCTCAACTCGTCACTCCCCACTTTGAGTTACAGCGTCTGCGTGATGATGAAATCGAAAGCAAAGTAGAACTGAGTTATAAAATCCAGACCGAGCACATTGCCGAGAGTGATGAAACACACCCACAGGAACAAATTGCAGCCCCACAGGAAGCCGCAGTAAAAGGCGTTGCCCCAAAAGCGCAGGCACCGGCACAGACCCAAAAACCTCCGGTACAAAATAAAAAGGCAGCAGCGACACCAGAACCAGGCCTTATTACCAAGCTGATCGGCGCACTGGGCGGTTTATTCGCTAAAGAAGAGCAAGTACAGGAAGCGCCCAAAACCAACAAACCCTCGTCGGGCAATAAATCCGGGCAACAAAACAATCGTCGCCAGCAAAACCGTCGCCCACAGGGTGAGGGACAGAACCGCTCGCGTAACCGCCGGGGTAACCAGCGCAATAATCGTGACAGAAACAATCAAAATCGCCAGGATAACCCTCGGGAAAAGACCCAGACGGTAGTCAACGAGGACAAACCAGCAACACCGGTACAAGAGACCGAGAACAAGGCTAATGAAAATAAAAGTAATGAAAACCGGCCGCAAAAACGGCCTGAAAACCGTAAACCACGGTCATCATCACAGCGTCGCCGCAACCGGGGCAACAATGCCCAACCAGCCGAGCAAACGGCTACCGACAATAACACCGTCGTCGAAGAGCAGCAGGCACCCATCGCTGAGCAAGCTACAGCAAACGACGTAGCGAGCCCCGAGGATACAACCCCTATAAGCGCTCCCTCCGTCGCCGTAGAAACTCCGGTGGAACAAACCGCCATCGTAGCAGAGACGCCTTCCGCTATAGAACCCACAGCAGAAAGCTCAGCCGTGGTAGCCCCCAAAGTTGATGATACTGCGCCAGCAGCAATTGTCGATGAGTCTTCCACAACTGAACAACAGCCCGTGACACCGGTTGGCCCTGCCCTCAACGACCCCCGGGCTAATCCAAAACCGATTGCCGAGGTGACAATAGAAACTGTCGCGCTTGATCTGAAACAGCCGGTTGCCGAGGCCGCCACAGCCGATGCCAGCCGCCAGAAAGCTCAGCGCCCCAGTAATGACCCCAGGAACAAGCGCGAGCAGAGCAGCAACGCGCTCTAAATACACGCAGAGCATTAACCAACCCGGCTTTTGCCGGGTTGCTTGTTTTTACAAGGTCTAACAATAAAATCTATAAAAACAACGGCTTAGTTTTGTTTTTCCAGACGGATTTAAGCGCTCCGCGCTTGTTTGAGCAGAAAACCTCTGTATAATCACCGCCTGCTGCGGAGGGGTGGCAGAGTGGTCGAATGCACCGGTCTTGAAAACCGGCAAGGTGTTAAAGCCTTCCAGGGTTCAAATCCCTGCCCCTCCGCCATTTATCTACTGGCATTGCCCCTTTTAACCCTGTTTCAACCAGCGCTTAATAGACGATTTTCCAGACGAAAGTTGTCGCTGGAAGGAACTCCCGCCAGTAAATCCTGTCTCATAAACAAGTCTCGTAAAATCAATTGCTTACGGCGACTTGCTTTTAATTTACAGCTAGCTATCATAAGCGTTGAGTTTGACCATTGTGGCTGAGCCACGGAGATGAAAAATATGCAAGACAACCCGATCATTGGCAATCGTGCCACAAGCCCTGAGTCCGCCCTGGCGACCAATAAAGTCCTTCGTAATACCTATATGCTACTGTCGTTGACACTTGTTTTCAGTGCCGTCACGGCCAGCATATCCATCGCCATGAACCTCAGCCACGGCGCTGCCCTGGTGATGATGCTGGTGGGTTTTGGCCTGTTATTTGTGGTTAATAAAACCGCCGATTCCAGCAAGGGAATTGTAGCTATTTTTGCTTTTACCGGCATTATGGGCGCATCGCTGGGCCCCATGATCAACTTTTACCTGGCGATGCCCAACGGCGCCTCTCTGGTCATGCAGGCATTGGGTGGTACCGCCGTGGTCTTCTTTGGACTCTCGGGTTATGCCCTGACCACACGTAAAGATTTTTCATTCCTGGGTGGCTTCCTGTTTGTTGGTTTGCTGGTCATTGTTGTCGCCAGCCTGGCCAACTTGTTCTTCCACGTTCCCGCGGTCTCTCTGGCAATTTCTGCTGCGGCCGTATTGATTATGTCTGGCCTGATCCTGTTTGATACCAGCCGCATCATCAATGGTGGAGAAACTAACTATATTCGCGCTACGGTTGCTCTCTATCTGGATATTTATAATTTATTTATCCATTTGCTGCATCTGTTGGGTGTATTCAATAACGATTAACGTTTACCAGGGAATAGAAAAGCCCCGTACTGCTCGGGGCTTTTTAGTTTTTATTGATGCAATTTTCTCTACTCATCCTCGGCTCACCCTATTCCAGCCAATCGGTAGGCACCGCTCATCGCTTTGCCGAAGCAACACTGGAATCAGGACACAGCTTGTACCGGATTTTCTTTTACCATGACGGCGTTTATTGTGGCAATCAACTGTCGTGCCCGCCACAGGACGAGCCCAACATCCCCGCGCAATGGTCGGCTTTAGCTGCACAACATGATATTGACCTGGTGGTCTGTATTGCCAGCGCCCTTAAACGTGGCGTCATTGATAGCGACGAAGCCGAGCGCTATGAACAATCTGCGGCCAACCTGGCAGCCAATTTTTCCATTTCAGGTTTAGGCCAACTGATAGACGCCAACATACATTCTGACCGGGTAATCACCTTTGGCCCCTAAGCGTACCCTCATCGTTTGCCGAAAACCGCCCTATGGCAATGCCCTGGCCCGTGAAGCGCTGGATGTTGCGCTGACCGCTGCAGTCTTTGAGCAGCCACTGGCTATGTTATTTATCGGCGATGGTGTCTGGCAATTACTGGATCAACAGGACAGCGCCGGAATCAAACAAAAAAATCACAGCAAGGTGATTTCCGCCTTTCCCCTCTATGAACTGACTGAACTCTATATTGATGCCGATGCCATGCAACAACGGCAACTGTCGCACGATCATTTTGTTGTTGCAGTGAAACCACTGGCCGCCGATGAACTTGGTGATTTTATTGCACGCTTTGATACTGTGTTGAGCTTCTAGGGAACTATCATGCAGACCTTATTATCATGACCTTGCATATCGTTAATAAATCGCCCGACCAGACCCAGTGCCTGAAGGATTGCCTTCGTGTCTTCAGGCCTGGTGACGGCTTGTTGTTGATAGAAGATGCCGTCTATGGCGCGCTAGTAAATTCACCGTACGCCGCCCTGCTACAAAACCGGCCATTAGTGTATGCGCTCATTGCCGACATAGAGGCCAGGGGGTTAAGCGCAATGGATACCGGCTCTATCAAGCGCATTAACGATAAGCAGTTTGTTGACTTAACTGTGCAGCACAGCCCTGTTCAAAGCTGGTATTAACATGAGCCTTATCATCAATGGCAACAGTATCGGCACCGATAAGGAAGGTTTTTTAACCGACCTTGACGACTGGAGTGAACAAGTCGCCATCATGCTAGCGCAGCAAGAGAATATCCAGCTCACAGAATTACACTGGGAAATAATCAACTTGTTACGGCGTTTTTACCAAAACTATCAACTGTCACCGGCGATGAGACCACTGGTAAAATTTATCGCACAGGAACTTGCTCCAGAAAAAGCGCGCAGCATTTATTTGCTGAAATTGTTTCCCGGCAGCCCGGCCAAACTCGCCAGTAAAATTGCCGGACTACCCAGACCCGATAACTGTCTTTAAGGTCCTAACCCCGCATGACTGATACCGAACACCCCTTCGCTCGTTTCGTCCGCATCCTTGGTAAAGGTAAAACCGGATCGCGCTCCCTGGATAGGGAGGAAGCCTTTGAGTCGATGCGAATGATTTTGAATGGCGAGGCAGAGCCGGTACAAATTGGCGCCTTCTTAATGCTACTGCGGGTAAAAGAAGAGAGTCATCTGGAGCTCAGTGGTTTTGTCAGCGCGGTAAGGGCAAAAATCAGCCCACCCGCTGCGCCCATACCGGTAGATCTCGACTGGTCCAGTTACGCCGGCAAAAAACGTCAGCTGCCCTGGTATCTTCTCGCCTGTTTTATGCTCGCTGATCAGGGCATCCGTATTGTTATGCACGGCGCTGGCGGTCATACCGCTGGCCGCCTGTATACCGAACAAGTGCTGGCCCAATTAGGCATCGCCACGGCCACTGACTGGCAGCAAGTCAGCGAGCAACTGGATACTACACAGTTCAGTTTCATGCCACTGCAGCACTTTTGTCCTGAACTGCAACAGATTATTAATTTGCGCAGCCAATTGGGCTTGCGCTCTCCTGTCCATACCCTGTCACGGCTGCTTAATCCACTTGCAGCGCCCTGCTCCATGCAAAGTATTTTTCACCCTGCCTACGGCCATAACCACCAACAGGCAGCGCTGGATTTAGGACAAGCCAGTGCGGCCGTATTTAAGGGAGAAGGTGGTGAGATAGAAAGAAGACCCGAAGCGGATTGCACGGTTAAACGTGTAGAAAACGGAAAAACATTCGAAGAGCACTGGCCGCGCTTACTACAGGGGCGCCAGCCGCAACCGGAGAAACTGGATCCCGATCAGCTGATTAAAGTCTGGCGTGGTAGCAGTGAGGATAATTACGGCCACAACGCCATCATTGGCACTGCTGCGATTGCCCTGTGCTTACTGGGAAAAGCCAAGTCACAGCAAGAGGCCTTGACACTCGCCACGCAGTACTGGCAAGAGCGTAATCGCGACAGAATTTAAACAGGATAACCCTCGGGGTTATTACTCTGCCAACGCCAGCTGTCACGGGCCATGGCATCCACATCGAGTTCAGCTTTCCAACCCAGGGCGGTGGCCGCCAGTTCAGGGTCAGCATAACAACTCGCCACATCACCCGGGCGACGACCGACAATCTGGTAAGCAACCCTCTGGCCGCTGGCTTTTTCAAATGCTGCAATCATTTGCAACACCGAATAACCCTGCCCGGTACCTAAATTGTAAGCCACTGCGCCTGGCTTTTTCTTTAGCTTTTCTACCGCTTTAATATGACCTTTCGCCAAATCAACCACATGAATATAATCGCGTACGCCAGTGCCGTCGACGGTAGGGTAATCGTCACCGAACACCGATAATTGTTCAAGTTTGCCCACCGCGACCTGGGTAATATAAGGCATCAGGTTATTGGGAATACCATTAGGATCCTCGCCGATGCGGCCACTTTTATGGGCTCCCACCGGGTTGAAATAACGTAACAGGATTGTGTTCCAGCGCGGATCTGAAGTATGCAAATCCCGTAAAATCTCCTCTACCATTAACTTGGAGCGCCCATAGGGATTGGTCGCTGACAGCGGAAAGCTTTCATTGATGGGCACACTGGCAGGGTCGCCATAAACGGTTGCCGATGAACTGAACACCAGGTTAAACACCGCATGCTCTCGCATCGCCTCACACAGACGCAGGGTACCGTGAACATTATTATGGTAGTACCGCAGCGGCTGGGACACCGATTCACCCACCGCTTTCAAACCGGCAAAGTGAACCACCGCTTCAATATCATAGCGCCCAAACACGGAAGCCAGCCCAACCCGGTCACAGATATCCACTGGATGGAAGGCTATGGTTTTTCCGCTAATCTCTTCAACCCGTCGAATGGCTTCTTTTCGGCTATTGGACAGATTATCGACGACAACCACATCATAACCTGCTTCCAATAACTCGATGCAAGTGTGACTACCAATATAACCCGCCCCACCCGTTACCAGTATTGCCATCGAAAAGTCCTTTAAGGTGAGTTTGTTAAGCATTAAGTGTAGTCAAAGAATCCATCGCACGCCGAAAGCATTCAGTGGTGAAATTCACTATAATAAGCACCACTTTTGACACCGACTTTTTATCATGCCCCTGCACCGCGTAAACCCCGATAACTATCAACAGCAATTGGCCACAAAGGTCGAGAAAATTCGTCGGCAGTTTGACCTCGCGCAATTGGATATTTTTCCCTCCCAGGTACTTCACTACCGGATGCGGGCAGAATTTAAACTCTGGCACGAGGGCGATGAGAGTTACTTTGTGATGTTTCCACCGGGTCAACCACAATCGCCCTACCGGGTTGATGATTTTCCCATCGGTTCGCAACGTATCAACCAGTTGATGCACTCAATACTTGAGCAAATACACCAGCATCCCTTACTCCGACATAAATTGTTTCAACTGGAATTCCTCACCACGCTCAGTGGCGAAGCGTTGGTGACACTGATTTACCACAAGAAGCTGGATCAGCATTGGTCAAAGCTGGCCGCACAACTTAGCGTCAGCCTGAGCGCACAGATTATTGGTCGCAGCAAAAAACAGAAACTGCTTATTGATAAGGATTATGTGACCGAACAACTCACGGTCAATGGCAGAAGCTATCAATACCGGCAACACGAGGGCAGCTTTACCCAACCCAATGCGGGTATTAACCAGAAAATGCTGGGCTGGGCTTTACAACATTCAGAGGATTTCGGTGGTGACTTACTGGAACTCTACTGTGGCAATGGAAACTTTACCGCGGTGCTGGCCAGTAATTTCCAGCAAGTACTAGCCACCGAAATATCCAAGACTGCGGTGAAGTCAGCATTGCACAATTTTACCGTCAATCACATCGACAATGTTCGTATCGTTCGAATGTCCAGTGAGGAATTTTCAAGCGCGCTGGCCGGGGTCAGAAAATTTCGGCGGCTTGAAGGAATAGACCTCGATGGCTATCAATTTTCAACGGTACTGGTTGACCCTCCCAGAGCCGGACTGGATCCACTCACCGAGCAATGGGTCTCGCGTTTTGACAATATTATTTATATTTCATGCAACCCGGAAACCCTGCACAATAACTTGCAGCAACTGGGTCAAACCCACCGCATTGAGCGCTTTGCTGTTTTCGACCAGTTTCCCTATACAGACCATATTGAATGTGGCGTAATATTAAAACGCAAAACAAAGGACATAGCATGAGTGTTTTAGAGCTGTTCACTGAACAACAAAGCCTACAACGCCTGGGCGACGACACACAATGGCAGTGGCTTGATAACAAGCTCTACCGCCGACTGGTATTTGAAGACTTTGTCCACGCCTTTGGTTTCATTACCCAGATTGCCCTGCTCGCCGAAAAGGCCAATCATCATCCCGAATGGGCCAATGTCTATAGAACAGTAGATATCTATCTCACCACCCATGAAGTCGGCGGTGTCAGCGAACGGGATTTTACCATGCAGGCAGCCATCGATAAGCTAATCCGCTAATGCGGGCTTTTGGTAGCTTAGTATGAAATGGTGATTATCATTGACCTGTAAGCTCTGCCACTGCTGGCTCAATCGGGACACGTCCTGCTCAAGAATGGCATCGATACGGCTGTAACCCTGAACCACTTCAAAGCGTAATTGCCCCTGGTTCTTCATCGCAATAGTGATTGCTGTTTGCTGGCCCGGCGCGAGTGAGGAAATCACCACATCAGTAACCGCTCCACTGCCGAAGGCTCTAACAGAGTCAATAGCACTGTCGCTGTTATTCACCAGTAGCAGGCGATAATGAGAGGACTTACTGGATTCAAGCATAAGATACCAACCGACGGCAACACTCACTGCCAGTAGTAACGCTATAACCCAAGCCTTATTCATCAATAAATCCGTATCCCCAGTTTGCGAAAGTGCCGCACCAATACTTCGTCGAGATGCTCATAATCAGCTGCCTCAATATCAATACTCTGTAGCGAAAGTGTCTGATAGACCTCTTTACGGCGCATCCGCTGACTCAATTGCTTACTGGTTTCCTGTTCGCTCCAGCATTCAATGTATAGCTGTTGCAGAGGCAGGTAAAAATCGGCATACAAATCCTCATCGCAGGGCAGTCGACGCTGGCAGGCATGGGCCAGGCCCGAAAGGTATAACCACTGACAGACCTGGCGCAATGACTGGCAACTGTGCGAGTGTCCGTCCATGGCCACCATGTCTTCGCTGCCTGCAAATAAATCGGCGGCCTGCCCCACCACTGCCTGGTTTTCTCCCCGACCTGACTGTAACTGCCGTGACAGTAACTTATCCTCGCTCACTGAGGAGGGCCAGACCACATAAAAAGTACCACTGTTGTCATTTTCTAACTGTACCCCACCGCATTTTTCTCCCAGGGGGGTCAGCTCCCAGCCCTGGAAGCCGTGTTTAATCCAGCCCAATTCGGCCAATAAGCGATTGACCTCCCTCGCGGTGAGACCGCAGGGACGACCCAGCGCTGTCGCAGATACCGTCCGGGCGTCTTCCATTGCCTTAAACAATGGATGCTCTGTTAACTCATGGGGCCAGACGATATAGCGCCCATAACGCTTGCTGTGGATATATTCTCCGCCCTCGTACTCACCCTTTTTAGTCAGTACCCAGCCATCATCCACTTTCCGAATCCAGCTAAAATCCTTCAGCGTGACAAACAATTGCTGCGAGGGGATACCTAATTCCTTGGCCAGGGCGCTGGTCGATAAGTGCTGGGGGGGCTGTTGTTCCATAATGGTATTCAGCCCGTCAGTTGCTGATAGCGTTGTTGCAGGGATTGATAAACCTGGTCGCCAAAACTACTGGAATCGCTGTCCAGTTCCGCCAGTATTTCCACCAGGTGCTCGTTATCTTCCCTGCCCTGCCATTGTTTGATATAGCTGCCATCCTTGTAGCCATGATCCTGGCGAAAGAAATTGAGTACATTCTTCCCCACATACTGTCGAAAAAGCTCATCAAAGTTCATTGAGACGGAATTCATCAAGTCCCAGAACAAGGGCACAGAAAAGCTTTTTCGCAAAAGCGTATCGGTAGCCATCGCCTCGGTAGCGATCCTCACATCTACCTCTTGATAATGATACCCCTCGAGCTCGCTGACCATTTTCGCTGCCAGTTCATCGATGGATTGCCCCTCCTGAAACAATGCACTCATGCCAAAATGCCAGATATCAATAACCTCAAGCTTAACCTGGTCCATTTCAGGAGTTTGCTTCTTCCACCATTTATAACCGTAGTGATCAATCAACTCACCACACTCAATCCATATTGCCCGATACCACTCAAAATGCTGGGTGATCCACTGCGGATGAACCTTGTTGTTCATGCTATCTTGCATCGTCAACATGGTGATGAATGCTTGCTTCATAAAAATACCTTCTGGTTTACTGATGTAGTGGGAAAGTTATAATTTCTTCCAGCTTGGCTTGCGACCTTCGCCAAAGGCATCCACCGCCTCCTCCATATTGCCGGTAAAATAACCCAGTACCTGGGTGCGATTTTCAAGCTCCATGGCATGGCGCAAGCTGGGGGCATCAAGATTGGCCGATAAGCCCTTCTTGGTCATCCAGACACCGTATTCATTGTTTTCTGCAATCAGCATGGCAGTATTGACTGCGGATGCCAACAAATCCTCAGCAGCCTCTACTTTATGTAGCAAACCAATCATTTGGGCCTCATCAGCCCCAAAAATACGCCCCGTTAACATTAGTTCAGCCGCTCTTGCTACCCCGACAATTCTCGGCAATAAATAACTGGTACCAACATCGCAGGAGGATAGGCCCACCTTAATAAAGACAGAGCCGAATGTAGCATTCGAGGCTGCCACGCAAATATCGCAAGCCAGTGCCATGGCAAAACCACCGCCTACTGCGGCACCATTAATAGCAGCGATCACCGGTTTGGAACATTCACGTATCGATAACATCAACTCGGCCAGGTATTCCTGGGTCTTATAAACCAGGCCCAGTGTTGTCATATCCTCCGTACCCGGCGCACCATCACTGTGCTTCAAGTCCGCTCCGGCACAAAAACTGGCACCCGCTCCGGTTAGGATGATGACACGACAGTCCCGGTCATTGTCCAGGGTTCGAAAAGCTGTCGTTAATTCACCAATCAGTTGCATCGACAAGGCATTCCGCGCCTCAGGACGGTTCATCGTCAGCGTGCAGACACCGCTAGCCACTGTTTCTATATTAACGGTTTCCATTAGTACTATCTCCCTTTCATTGACCTTAGCGATACCGGACAAAAAAGTTTACCCGGCCATTTATTTTCTTCAGACCCAGGTCCTGCAGGCATTACTTGGGCTGTATATTATTACTTTTGCTGTTATCCACAAATTGTGTGGATAAGTTAGTGGATAAGATTACCCATACTGCCCAAAACCCTAGTAGAGTCTATCCCCAGATCAAACTGGTTATTTTTTAACCAATATATTTTCTTCTTATTTATCAACAGCTTGTAAGCTTTGTATGCATATACAGGGGTTGCATCACGAGACCGGGCATCAGAATCCTGTTTTGATTAGAGATGTGTATAAACCCAAACCGCTGAGGTTAGTGACCTATCGCACGTAAAGCCACTGTTTATGCTTAGTTTCACATTTTCAGGCCTTGTTAAAAGCTTTTAGTCATAAGATAACTTCCCACCTGGACTGTGTTGAATTACCTGGCGCAGATTCGTGATCAGCTAATACAAAGGGCCAATGCTTATTATAAAAGCATTAAAAAATCGCTCACCGCCCCTAAGCACAAGTGTTATAGGTGACGGCATGAGTCGATACACATGACCAGTAATGAGATACCACTGATTAATTAACGCAATTAATTGCACAGTAATCGCCGCGATGATGAATAAACAATTACACTAAATCAATCAATGTTTTTGCCGCGATGTAGGCAGTCGTCTCCCCCGCCATCACTTTTTGTTCAAGTTCCGGTAACCGGGATTTCACCTCGGCATTACTTCTCAGTTTCAACTCAAGCATTTCAGAAAGCAGCGTTCGCATCCACTGTCGATTCTGGCTGCAACGTTTTTGATAAAACACATTATTGTTAATCGCATCGAGCTGGTAATCGGAAATCATTCCCCACACCTCAACGATATTTTTATTCTCCTGTGCCGAGCAGGTCATTACCCGGGGCGTCCAGAAGGAGGTATGGCGCAACAGGTGCATGGCATTTTCATAATGGCGACGAGTTTGCTCGGCCAGATTTAACGATTCACCATCGGCCTTGTTAATAATCAGCGCGTCTGCCAGTTCGATGATGCCCTTCTTAATTCCCTGTAATTCATCCCCGGCATTGGGTAGCATCAGTACCATAAAGAAATCGACCATACCGGCGACCTCAAATTCACTTTGGCCTACCCCTACCGTCTCAACCAGGATCACATCATAACCGGCGGCTTCGCACAGCAGCATGGTTTCACGGGTCTTTTGAGCAACACCGCCCAGCGCTCCCTCGGAGGGCGAAGGGCGAATAAATGCCCGATCAGAACGTGACAGTATCTCCATCCGCGTTTTATCGCCTAGAATGGATCCTCCGGCCAGGGGTGAGCTTGGATCAACTGCCAATACAGCTACTTTTTTCCCCTGTTCAATCAGGTAAAGGCCAAAGGTTTCAATAAAGGTAGACTTGCCGACTCCGGGAATACCGCTAATACCGATACGCAGACTGTTGCCGCTAGCGGGCAATATGTGTTCGAGCACGGACTGCGCCTGCTCGCGATGACTATCCAGCTTGCTTTCAACCAGAGTAATCGCCTTGGCGAGAGCCCGGCGATTTCCCTGACGAAGTTGTTCGAGATCAATTTGGCTCATCAACTGCCCGAATTATTTTTATTAAATTTTATACGCTTCGTTAATCGCGGTAAGTACATCGCGCGCCGCCAGCGGAATTTTAGTGCCGGGACCAAAGATACCTTTAACACCGGCGTTGTAGAGGAAGTCGTAATCCTGCTTGGGAATCACACCACCTGCCACCACGATAATATCGTTGGCGCCCTGCTTGCCCAGCGCCTCAATCAAGGCCGGCACCAGGGTTTTGTGCCCCGCTGCCTGGGAAGAAACCCCGACCACATGCACATCATTCTCTACCGCCTGCTTGGCGACCTCTTCCGGGGTGGAAAACATCGGTGACAAATCAATATCAAAACCAACATCGGCAAACGCCGTAGCGATGACCTTGGCACCACGATCATGCCCGTCCTGGCCCATTTTACACACCAGCATACGCGGTCGCCGACCGTGACTAGTGACAAAATGCTCGATATCGGTAGTAATGCCCTGCCAGTTCTCATCACCCTGATAAGCACTGCCGTAAACGCCAGATACCGTTTGCGATTGCGCATTGAAGCGCCCAAATTCACGTTCCATAGCGAATGAAATCTCCCCTACCGAGGCACGAAGCCGGGTGGCGTTAATACTTAAGTCTAGCAGGTTACCCTCGCCACTAAGCGCACATTGATAAATCGCTTCCAATGCTGCTTCCACCGCCTTCTCATCACGGCCAGCGCGTATCTCAGCCAAACGCTTGAGCTGCGACTCACGTACAGCTTCATTGTCGATTTCCAGAATGTCGACATCATCTTCCTGCTCAAGCGTATATTTATTAACGCCGACAATCACATCTTCACCGCGGTCGATGCGTGCCTGCTTCTTAGCGGCCGATTCCTCGATGCGTAATTTCGGCATCCCGGTTTCAATCGCCTTGGCCATGCCGCCCTGGGCTTCCACTTCTTCGATTAATTGCCAGGCTTTGTCAGCAATATCCGCGGTCAGGCTTTCCATCATATAAGAGCCGCCCCAGGGATCGACCACCTTAGTGATACCAGTCTCTTCCTGAATCACCAACTGGGTGTTGCGGGCAATACGCGAGGAAAACTCGGTGGGTAAAGCAATCGCTTCATCCAGGGCATTGGTATGCAGGGACTGAGTACCGCCGAACACAGCGGCCATGGCCTCAATGGTAGTCCGCACCACATTATTGTAGGGATCCTGCTCGGTTAGCGACCAACCCGAGGTCTGGCTATGCGTCCGCAACATGGAAGATTTCGGGTTCTTGGGATTAAATTCGCTAACAATTCTGGCCCATAGCAACCGCGCCGCACGCATCTTGGCAATTTCCATATAGAAATTCATACCAATGCCCCAGAAGAAGGACAGCCGCGGGGCAAACTGGTCAATATCCAAGCCAGCAGCAATCGCTGTGCGGATATACTCCTTACCATCGGCCAGGGTATAAGCCATTTCCAGCGCGGCATCGGCACCGGCTTCCTGAATGTGATAACCGGAAATTGAAATGGTATTAAAGCGAGGCATATGCTCAGTGGCATAGGCAATAATGTCGCCAATGATTTTCATCGAGGGGGCAGGTGGATAGATATAGGTATTGCGAACCATGAACTCCTTAAGAATATCGTTCTGGATCGTCCCCGCCAGTTGATCGTGGCTAACACCCTGCTCTTCCGCGGCAACAATATAGCCGGCCAGCACCGGTAACACGGCACCGTTCATGGTCATCGAAACCGATACTTTGTCCAGCGGAATACCGTCAAAGAGAATTTTCATATCCTCTACGGAATCAATCGCCACACCGGCTTTTCCCACATCACCGCTTACCCGGGGGTGGTCTGAGTCATAGCCACGATGGGTCGCCAGGTCAAAAGCTACCGAAACGCCCTGGCCTCCCGCCGCCAGGGCCTTGCGATAGAAAGCATTGGATTCTTCGGCGGTAGAAAAGCCCGCGTATTGCCGTATCGTCCAGGGACGCCCTGCGTACATGGTTGCCTGGGGACCGCGAATATACGGTGCTGTGCCCGGTAGCGTGTTGGTGTATTCCAGCCCGGCGATATCTTCCTGTGTGTACAGGCATTTGATATCTATCCCCTCCGCCGTATTCCAGGTTAGCTGATCGGGTGTTTTTCCCTTCATTTGCTTTGTCGCCAGCTCGCGCCATTGTTCCAGCGTTGCGGGTTCAGCTTGGTAATTTTTTTCTGACATGGAAACCTTCTTTAATTAATCAGTTGTGGGCCCAACAGGCACCGCTGTCCAGCCAAACAGGCTGAAAGCTAGTGATCATCAGCAGGCTGGTTAAGCTCAATTAATACGCCATCACAGGATTTAGGATGAATAAAAATGACTTTGGAATTATGCGCACCATCCGAGGGGCCATCGGAGAGAAATTGATAGCCTTTGTCCTTCAAACGGGCGATATCTTCTTCGATATTATCGCTGCGGAAGCACAGGTGATGCAGACCACCACCCTTTTTCTCCAGGTATTTAGCGATTGGCCCCTCTCCTTGCAGCGGATGAACCAATTCGATACTGGTTGGCGGCAAGGGGAAAAATGCCGTTGATGTCTTCGCCGCCACCACATCTTCCGTACCAGAAAATTCGAGACCAAAATCCTCCATAAAACGCTTAATGCTGGCTTCAAGGTCCGGCACAGCGATAGCGATATGATCGAGGGCTGTAATCATTCTCTACTCCTTATTTCTGACGACAGCAGCGCTGTCGCCGCAGCGTATCATGTTAGGCAATGATGGCCAAAAACGCGGCCGTCTTCTGTTGCATCCGGGCTTTGATCTCCTCTGGAGACTCTTCAATGACGATTTCATCGGGGGTAATCTTGAACAGCGGTTGGCCCTTCTTAATAATCGCCCCATCGATATCCACCAGTACTTTTTTGATGGTTCCGGCAAACGGTGCATAAATCTTGTTGAACATCTTCATAACTTCAACAATATACAAAGGATCACCGGCATTGAAATGCGCGCCCTCATCGACAAAGGTATCCATCCCCGGTGCCTCGCGGGGGTAGAACATCCCGCCGCTCTCCGCCAGAATCTCATCAGACTTAGCAACCAGTGGCGGTACCAGGATTTTCGCCATCGTCTCTTGCAGGGTTTCATCGGTCAACTCATCGGGGATATGAATGGAAAGGTCATCATTCACTTTCAATGCAAAGAAGTCGGTAACCACAGCAATATGCGGCAATACGGAGAGTAATTCTGTGCCAGCCTGGTAACCGGCATGGGCTGACTGCGCGGCAAGCCATTGCTCATCACTTAGACCGGCGGGTACATCCCCTGCCATTGCCGTTTCAATTTCGGCAAAACTGAGCTCACCCAGATGCTGCTTCAGGGAGCGGTAAAAAGCCAGTGCCTGCTGTAACACTTTATTGTCATGATCCCAAATCATATTGGCAGCGGGCTTACCCTCCACATAGTCCATATGCAGAAAGTGGTATAAATCATCGAGCACCTCAATCGGGTTTTTAATCCAGTTGATTTTCTCTCCCTCAACATGGAAATTATTGCAGTTCAGAGCCAGCCAACCGGCCAGTAGATGAGGCTCCTCAAACAGGGCCTGAAGCGGCCTCACTAGCAAGCCGGCCTTGCGATCCAGTACATTGGCTACCGCTGTTCGGCTTTCAGTGTCGTTATCTGTTAAGTGCTTACTCCGTACCTTCCCGAAAGCAAATTTCAAGTCAATCTGGTTGGCAGCTTGCTTTAACTGCCCCACCGCGGTGAGGTAGGGAACGATAAAACGCGTGGTCGGCCGCGCATTGATATTGTGACCAATAAACCAGCTCACCAGCCCATAGTGAAATTCGAGGTTGGTGGACAGGTCTTTTCCCCGTAAATTGGTACAACGGATGATTTCAGCCAGCCGCTGATAGCTGTCCAGCCGGGTTTCCCCAACGGTCAGTAACAGGGCAATATTTGAGTCATAGGCCCCGGCCAGGTGATACTTCATAAATACGTCGGTATCAGGATTGTGCATGCTAATGCCCTGATCGTCACGAATTTCGCCTTCAGCGGCATCAGACCAGCGCTCGATAATACCACCGGCATGGGGTTGCAGGGCCTGGTTGGTTGCATTCAGGCGGGCTTCAACAGAGGCCGCCTCGCGAGGCAAGCGCACTGGCTTGGGTAATCGCCTGGCGTGCCTGGCCAGCAATACCATGGCTTCCACCAATGATTCGACGACAAAGGAATCGGCACCATCGTCAGGATTCTCAAAGCGTAACTTGTAGCAAAGTTCGGTTACCCGGTGTTCCACCTGGATGCGCGTATTCATTTCCATAAAGAAGTGACTACTACCATCGACAATACACTCAAAGGTGGATACGGAATCAAGACCAACGGCCTCGCCAAAGCGAGCGGCCTCATTTTCCATCTTCTCAAGAATATCCAGATCAGAGCGTAACGTAGCTAACTCAGCCGTTTTACCGGCAGCTTCAGCTGCTGCAATAGCCAGTGACAGCTCTTCGGTAGTCACTGACACTTCCAACAGTTTCTGTTCGTGCATTTGCAATGAGCAATCACGACCGCCCATGGTAATACACCAATCGCCATTGCCCAGCACTTGTATTTCCTGATGCCGGGTAGTTTCAATGTTCAGCTCAACCAGCACATTCTTGTTGTCACCGACGCCGTTACATTTCACTTCGTTGAGTATTTCGAGAGCCAATTCAGGGGCGCGGGTGGCCGCCTGCTGAATTTGCTCGGAAAGGGAGCCTTCATAGTAGGTCGGCGCGGGCAATATACGCTGGCCCTTGCCGCCACCACCGGAAATTGCCTTCAGGCGAATTCTGTTTGCCGGATACCCCTGGTACATTTCGATGACTTTTTGCTCAATCACCTTGCCCAGTTCTTCGATGGTGAAAAGATCGATACCCTTGTTAATCGAGGCCGTCAACACCGCTTCAGCCTGATTTTCAAGCGCGTAATCAGTATTGCTAAATAAATCGTCAGCCACTTCCAGCGACTGCTCCTTACACAGCTGTTGTAAATCTGCCGTGGTCGGATACTTGCCCAGCACCGTCATTGTCGACGCATTATCAATACCGGGAGTAACGCTGACGCCAACACGCAGGGCGGTACGCTTGGCTTCATCCTTGAGACCCGCATCGTGAACAGTTTTTGAACAGGGGCCGATAAAATTAAGGCCAGCTTGCTCAATGGCGCGAACCATCTCTTCATCTTCAGCCATAAAACCATAACCAATGAAGATAGAATCGTAAGCATTATCCCTGGCAATCTGGATAATTTGCTGGATACGCTGCTGACGCTCTTCTTTGCTGGCACCACTATAATCCGGTACCCGGTGCACGCGACTGGGGTCAGTTAAGCTGCGCAATTCCGGCGCCAGTGCGTTAGTGTAAATAATGGAATCCTTTTCAGACAGTAAAATACCGTAACCGTGAATGCCCATTTCATCAAAAACATCCATCGCTTCTTTGCGAATCGGTCCGCGACAGATAATCAACGGTTTCATATCGTCGCAGCTAAAGCTGCGCACCCACGCTGAGCTGGCACCATTGAGCTTGCGATCGCGGTGAATTAATGGATTATTCAAATAGTAATCATTACTTTGTGACACGCGTAAACCTCTTTAAAAAAATCTGTAGCGATGGCTGATTTAGTGGAATTCCCGCTGTACCGCAGTGAGCGGCTCGGGGGTGTAATGTTCCAGGTGGAACGCCATATTTTCACCCAACACCTTGCGCAAATCACTGGGCATCACAATCTGCGAGATTGAACCCAGGCTTAAGGCTTCATTGGGGTTCATTAATTCTCGCTCGTAGCGCACCGCCAACAGGGCTTCTTGTTCCTTAGCCCAAATCCCTGCGGATTCTTCTGCACTGCCCCGAGCTTCCTCCGCAGACTGGCCGCTGTTTAGATATTCCTCGCTTGCCGATGCCACTCGCTTGGCCAGCGAGCCACGTATTTCACGCAACTCTTTCTTATAGACAAATTCCACACCGGCGGGCCCCATCACCGCTACCCGGGTAGTGGGCAGCGCCACCACAAAATCTGCTCCCGTGGGGTAGTTGTTATAAGAGGCATAGGCGCCACCGAAAGCATTGCGTACCAGCAACAGAAAGCGTGGGGTGCGCAGGTCAACAATCGCATCGAGCATGGCGCGCCCGGCCTGCACAATGCCATTACTCTCCTGCTCTCGACCGGGTAAAAAGCCGGTGGTATCTTCCATAAAAATCATTGGAATATTGTAAAGATTACAGAAGCGGATAAAACGGGCATTTTTATAAGCGGCATCGATATCAATCTGGCCGGAAGCCACCGCCGAGTTATTGGCAATGAAGCCGATCACATTACCGCCCATACGCCCCAGTGCACAGATTGTGTTACGGGCGCGCTCGGGCTGGATTTCAAAGTAATCACCATGATCACAAAGCTGCTGAATCAGGATGCAGATGTCAAAGGGCGTATTAAAACCGGTAGGCGAATTGAAAGCCTTCTTCAATAGCAGATCAATATCCCAGGTTTTGCGATCAATAGGATCTGAGGTGGTTTGGAAAGGCGCTAATTCACTATTATTGGCCGGCAGGTAATTTAATAGCTGCCTGACCTTTTGCAACGCACTGACCTCATCGGGAACGACAAAATCAGTCACACCGGTTTGGCTGTGCACACTGGGCCCACCCAGTTCATCGGGGGTGACATCTTCACCCAATACTGATTTCACCACGCCCGGGCCGGTGAGCCCGAAAAAAGTCTGGTTGGGCTGGATCACAAAACTGCCCTGGCGAGGCAGGTAGGAGCCGCCCCCGGCGTTAAAGCCGAACATGCACATAATGGAGGGCACTACACCGCTGATATTACGCAGCCCCGTAAACGCTTCCGCGTAACCATCAAGACCGCCGACACCCGCTGGGACAAAGGCGCCAGCACTGTCATTGAGACCTACCAGTGGAATTTTACGCTTGCCTGCCAACTGAAATAAGCGCGCCAGCTTGTTACCATTGGTCGCATCCATGGAGCCCGCACGCACGGTGAAGTCATGTCCATAAACCGCCACATCGCGGCCGTTGATTTTAACCACTGCAGTCACCAGTGAAGCACCGTCGAGGTTGGGCCCCCAGTTCTGGAATAAAATAGTCGGCTCCGTGCCGCTATCAGCCAACACCTGAATCCGCTCCCACACTGTCATCCGGTTTTTCAGGTGTTGTTTTTCTGTACTAACCACACCCGCCGCCGTTTTAGGACGGTCAATCAAGGCCTGGCCAGATTTCAAGGTCTCTTCATAAAGACCGGGTTCATAGCTAATTTGCCCAGGCACTACAAATTCCACGTCTAGCGTTTCTTCAAAGGGATTATCCAAGCTTGGGGTTATCCGGGAAGTTTTAGTCATACCGATTGGTCTCAATGATGTCCAAATAACAGTTGCACAGCGTATCATTAGAAAGGCTGTGGCGATGATGCTTACTGATTTAATACCCGCGCCAGCACCAAGGCTAAACCTCAAGCCGCTGTAAAACAATGGAGATAATAAACCGGGGGGAAACCAGCGCGTGGTGCTGAAATGCAAACCGACTACACGTCTGGAAAACTACCGTTCGACCCCTGTTTAACGGGCGCTTACCATAATTGTATCGGGAGGTTATGTCAATGAAAAAACCGGTCAGTATCAATAGCTTAAACGTTTAAACAGTGGATTTTTGCCGTCTGAACAAGCTACAATCAGCAACTATTTCATCACCCTTGATGCACCGGAAATCATCCATTAACCAGTGATATTTTCTCGCCATGCAAGCGCTTCACCTTGAGGAACTACCCTACTCGCTCGATAGCTGCAGCTTGTTTGCTCGACTGCGTGATTTGGAGATGCCGGTATTCCTGGACAGCGCCTCACCGTATTCTCAACGCGGCCGCTACGATATTATCAGCGCTAACCCAAGCCATATAATAAAAATAAGTCCAGAAGAAACAGGCAGTTACACGCAGGAAAATCTATTTCAGGCGGTAAAAAGTCGACTGCAAGAATACCCCGAGCAACTGGCTAACGATTACCAATTGCCCTTCATCGGTGGTGCCATCGGTTTTTTCGGTTACGACCTGGGACAGCAGCTGGAAAAACTGCCCCGGCAGCTGGCACCTGACATCAATAGCCCGGATGCCCTCGTTGGTATTTATCACTGGGCGATCATCGTCGATCATCACAACCGCCGTACCCTGCTGGTCGCACACCCACAGCTTGCATCCGGTTTAATCGCTGATGTGCGACGACGATTGAATAAAATAACGACCCCCGACCCCCTGCCCTTCGAGCTGCTTGACGACTTTCGGTCAAATTTTTCCAGAGAGGATTATCAGCGGGCTTTTTCCACTACCCAGCACTATATCCAGGCCGGAGACTGCTATCAGGTCAATCTGGCGCAGCGCTTTTCCAGTCGTTACCAGGGTGATTCCTGGCAGGCCTACCAGGGCTTGCGTGAAGTGGCCGCGGCTCCCTACTCCGCCTATCTTGAGCACGAGCAATGGGCGCTGATGAGCTTGTCACCGGAACGGTTTCTGAAAGTCGATGGACGCAAAGTCATTACCTCACCCATCAAGGGCACCATTGGCCGGGGGATTGACGCGGTGAGAGACCAGTTATTGGCACAGCAATTAATACTTAGCGAGAAAGATCGTGCAGAAAACCTGATGATTGTGGATTTATTACGCAACGACCTGGGCAGGAGCTGTCATCCAGGCAGTATTCAGGTAGAGCAATTGTTTGAATTGCAAAGCTTTGAAACCGTCCACCACCTGGTTAGCACCATCAGCGGAGAGCTCCGCCAGGGCATTCACGCGCTGGATCTGCTGGCCAGTTGTTTTCCTGGGGGCTCGATCACCGGCGCGCCAAAAATACGCGCCATGGAAATCATTGAAGAGCTGGAAGCTCACCGGCGCTCAGCCTACTGTGGCGCGATCGGTTATATCAGTTTTGATGGCCAGATGGATACCAATATCGCCATCAGGACCCTGCTTTGTGAGGACAATAATATTCACTGCTGGGCCGGTGGCGGTATCGTCGCCGACTCCCGCTGTGAGGCTGAGTATGAGGAGGCCATGAGCAAGGTCAAAAAATTTCTGCAGGTACTGCAAGCCAGCCGAAAAACACCGGTCAAATCATTATAAGCTCAGCTCACGATTACTGGCTTTGAGGAATTCTTTTTTCAACTCCTCGTATTCGTGGACGGCGGGGAACTGCGGAAATTCAGCAATGACATTATCGGGCGCTTTAAACAAAATACCGGCATTGGCCTCAGCCAGCATGGTGATATCATTATAGGAGTCACCGGCGGCGATAGTACGATAATACATCGAGTGAAAGCCGATCACCGCTTGTCGCTTGGGGTTGGCCTGGCGTAACTGGTAGTCGACAACCCGGCCATTACTATCAACATTCAGCTTGTGACATAACAGTGTTGGGTATCCCAGTTGCTTCATAAACGGCATACCAAATTCATAGAACGTATCCGATAAAATCACCACCTGGAACCGCTCGCGCAACCAGTTGAGAAATTCGCTGGCCCCCTCCATCGGCGACAGCTCGCTGATCACCGCCTGAATATCCGGCAGGCCATAACCGTGCTGGTCGAGAATAGCCAGCCGTTGCTTCATCAGCACATCGTAATCGGGAACATCGCGCGTGGTCGCCTTGAGCGCTTCAATACCAGTTTTTTCAGCAAAATTAATCCAGATCTCCGGAATCAAAACCCCTTCAAGGTCAAGACAGGCAATTTCCACAACATTACTCCATAGGGCTATTTAACAGGCGGGACAATCTACAGGGAAACGATAAGCGACGCAAATCGATCGGTAGTGAGGCACCAGCAGTGATAACGCCACTGCTACGACATTAATAAACCGGCAGTTCGATATGTCCAAACAATTCATCGAGCTCAAGCTTGGTATGACGCAAATAGGCTTCCTCGACAACTTCCTTGGTCAGGTGGGGCGCAAACAACTCAATGAATTCATACATAAAGCCTCGCAAAAAGGTACCGCGACGGAAACCTATTTTGGTAATACTGGCTTCGAACAGGTGACTGGCATCAATCGCCACTAAATCCTCATCCAGCTCCGGGTCAAACGCCATCTTGGCGACGATGCCAATACCCAGCCCCAATCTGACATAGGTTTTAATTACGTCAGCATCGGCGGCGGTGAACACCACCTTGGGTACAAGACCGCGCTCCATAAACGCTTCATCCAGCTTGGAGCGCCCGCTGAAACCAAATACGTAGGTCACAATGGGATGAACGGCGATTTCCTCAAGGGTAATATTAGTGCTCTGCGCCAGCGGGTGATCCTTAGGGACGATAATGGCCCGATTCCACTTGTAGCAGGGCATCATAATCAGGTCACTGAACAACTCCAGCGCCTCAGTGGCGATGGCAAAATCTACCGTGCCATCAGCGGCCAATTCGGAGATTTGCATTGGCGTACCCTGATGCATATGCAGCGACACTTCAGGGTAGCGATCGATAAAGGTCTGGATCGGCCCAGGCAAGGCATAACGTGCCTGGGTGTGGGTAGTCGCAATCGACAGACTACCTTTTTGTTCGTTGCAAAACTCCTGGGCAACCTGCTTGATGCTCTCTACTTTGCGGAGAATTTCCCCAGCAGTTTTTAGTATCGCCTCACCCGCCGGGGTCACCCGCGTCAGGTGCTTACCACTACGAGAAAAAACCTCAACCCCCAGCTCATCTTCCAACAGTCGAATTTGCTTACTGATGCCTGGCTGGGAGGTATAGAGACTTTGCGCGGTAGCCGAGACATTGAGGTCATGATGGGCAACCTCCCATATATAGCGTAATTGCTGTAATTTCATAGACGCCCCTGTCAAAAAATGGAATAGAACAGCGCTCTTATCTATATAAGCAGCAAGAGAACATTGATTTGAGGATAATACGATGGCTACACTGTGTATATAACTAATTTAGACCAATATGAAAAAAAAGCTTCTTATTAGTTCTAAATGACAGCAGTAGCTTATTGCTGATTTCCTAGGCTATCCCGGCCGTCAAATGAGAGTGACGCGTAAGGGGAACCATAAAAACGGGAATTCGTGACATCTGCAGTACTCTGGCGGTCACTGAGCCAAGCATATGCGGGTTCTGGTTTTCATGACTGTGGCTTCCCAGTACCAGCAGGTCAGCACCACTTTTATTCGCCTGTTCGAGAATAACCTCAACGGGCTTGCCGGTGACGACACGAACATCGCGAACACCAGCCAGGCCAGGATTACCGTCGAGGAATTCATCTTCAAGTACAGTGACAATCCTATCCTTGACCCCATCAATAATACGCTCAATCCCGCTCTGCTCGAGCTCGTGCTGGCACTCATCTGAAAGGTACGCTTTGACCACTGCATCGCCCAACTGCCCCGGCGGCTCAATGACATGCAAGACAATCACTCGCGCCGAACGCTCGGCAGCCAGCGCATTGACGTGATGTAACAAATAGGAGGTATGCACCCCAAGGTCAGTCGCAAAAAGAATCGTTTGGCTCATATTAACTTCAGCACTGGCGTCCAGTGCTACCACTTATGTACCGTTTATCAGTAATTGACTCTCAGCTTAGCAGTTGCCTGAAAGCACACAGGGGTAATAATACAGGCACAAACGACTGGCAAATAATAATACTGCATTTATTTGTTTAAAAACAAAGGATTACTAACGAAAGTTAATGCTTTTTATTAGTTATTGGCAACACCGTGAGGAACATGCCCCGTCGCCACATGCTGACTGGCTGACTCACAATGTCCCTTTTGATCATCAAAAAACACATCGGCACCGTAGGCCTTAAGGAATTCCCCTTTATCCAGGCCACCGAGAAACAAGGACTCATCGATACGAATATTCCAATCCCTCAATGTTCGGATCACCCGCTCATGAGCCGGTGCTGAACGTGCGGTGACCAGCGCCGTGCGAATAGGTGATTCATCGGCGGCAAACTCAGCCTGCAAACCATGCAGCGCCGCCAGAAAGGATTTGAAAGGCCCCCCTCGCAGGGGTTTCCTGGCCGCAGCAATCTCACTCTGGGTAAATGCTTCCAGCCCTTCACGTTTATATACTCGCTCCGCCTCATCGGAAAACAACACCGCATCGCCATCAAAGGCAAATTTAAGCTGGGAATGGCTATTATCCACCTGATCCTTTGGTGAGGAAATCAAGGTGGCCGCAGCGACACCGTTATCCAGTGCAGAGCGCACATCATCGGCATGAGTCGATAAAAATAAATGACAGCCAAAGGCGGAAACATAGCGATAAGGGCTCTCGCCACCGGAAAAGGCAGCCCGGGTGATTTCCAGTCCGTGGTGCTGAATTGAATTAAATACCCGCAGACCGGTATCGGCACTGTTGCGAGACAGTAGCAATACTTCAACTCGCGGCTCGCCACCCAGCCGCTCATTGATATGCAGTAATTTTTGCACCAGGGGGAAAGCCTCACCGGGCAGTAATGGCTCATCCTCATGCTCTATCTGGTATTGCTGGTAAGCGACCAGTCCCTGCTGCTCATAAACCCGATGACTGTCATCGAGATTAAATAGCGCCCTTGAAGAAATGGCGATTACCAGTTTATTTCCATAGCTGCTGGGCATAGACGTAATTCCATGTGTACTTGTTTTTTACTATACAAAATTGTCGCTAATAACTACAGCCCCCATACACCTTAATCGCCCGCAGCCACGATTAAACACTGGCTGTAACGCAATATATTTGTACAATAGAAAATCCCTTACTGACAAACAAGTATTATGACCCTATCTGCCAAGGCTTCCATCGATCTCTCGGCTATACGCCATAACCTGGCCCTGGCCAGACAAGCGGCGCCACACTCAAAACTGATGGCAGTCATCAAAGCCGATGCTTACGGACACGGCCTGGTGCCCGTTGCCAATGCGCTGCAGCAGGCCGATGGCCTGGCGGTGGCTCGTATCGAGGAGGCAGCAACACTCCGTGCCAGCAACCCCCGGCAACGAATTTTATTGCTAGGCAGTCATTTAAGTGATTCAACGCTACTCTATTGCAGCCACCACACTATTGATGTGGTCATCCACAGTCTCGCCATGGTGGAACAGTTGTGTAAGCTCAGCTTACCCTCCCCGCTCAGTATCTGGTTAAAAATTGATACCGGCATGCATCGACTTGGGCTGGCTCCCGATGATTTTAACCACGCCCGGCAGCTGCTTGCAGCCAGTACTGCAGTAGGCGAACTGATCGCCATGACTCATTTTAGCCGTGCCGACGAGGCAGAC
Source organism: Spongiibacteraceae bacterium (assembly GCA_030621845.1). Classification (GTDB taxonomy): domain Bacteria; phylum Pseudomonadota; class Gammaproteobacteria; order Pseudomonadales; family Dasaniaceae; genus JAUXHA01. Next base: position 14,227 of record JAUXHA010000006.1, on the reverse strand, counting down.
GCTGATTGCACTCAACGACAGAGCCGGCAATTCCTGGCCACCGTTAAAGACAGTAATCTACCACTCAGCATGGCGAACTCGGCGGCACTGATTCAATACCCTGACACACAACAGCATTGGGTGCGTCCCGGCATCATGCTCTATGGTGCTAACCCCCTGCGCCAGGCGAGCACACTACCCCTACAGCCAGTAATGACCTTAACCGCACCGGTCATTGCCATCCGCGAGATCGCTGCCAATGAAGCGGTGGGTTACAACGGCACTTGGCAGAGCGAGCAAGTCGCCCGTATTGCCACCATTGGCATTGGCTACGGCGATGGCTATCCCCGTCATGCCAAAAACGGAACACCGGTCATCATCAGGGGCCAACGCGCTCGTTTGGCCGGGCGGGTTTCCATGGATATGATTACCGTGGATATCAGTGACTGTGAGGGTATAGCGCCGGGTGATGAAGCCCAGCTGTGGGGAGACGCAGTAAAAGTAGAAGAGGTCGCCGCCTGTGCCGAGACCATCAGCTACGAATTACTTACCGCAGTGACATCAAGAGTGCACAGGCATTATAGCGATTAATAATGGAGCTGCTGTCGCTGTGGAAACAAGCCGAAAATCCCACCGGTATGGATATACACAATATCATCACAGCCATCAAAACGACCCTGTCGTATCTGGTCGAGCATGCCGTGAAATGCCTTGCCCGTATAAACCGGGTCAAGTACCAGCCCTTCACTTTTCGCTACTTTTTTTATGGTGGCAAAGACCGCTTCAGAGGCGCGAGCGTAACCTGCTCCCACATAACCATCGATGACATTGATCGGCAATTGACTCACCTCCAGTGACTGTTGATACCACTGCTGCCACTGACGCATATCTTCCAGTACTTTACGCCGGAAATAATCGGCATCATCACAGACATTAATACCCCACACCGTAGCCCCAAGCTGATAAAGCGCATTGCCCACGGTCAAGCCACCCTGGGTGCCCCCCGAACCTGTCGCCGTAATAATGTGCGCCGGTTTAATCCCATGCTGTTTAAAATCTGCCTGCAATTCCTTGCAGGCAGCAATATAACCCCACAAACCGATACCATCACTGGCACCGACAGGAATAGCAAAGGCTTTACAGCCTTGTTCAGCGTAATAATCACGCCAGTACTGCAAAATCTCACCCGCACGGGCGGTATATTCAGTATTCGGATAGTAGCTGATCTCCGCCCCCGCCAGCTTATCAAGTAACAGGTTGCCATCGGCAGGCTCTTCAGCACCGCGTAAAATCAGGTGGCATTTAAGCCCCAGTTGAGCACAAAGTATGGCCGTGGTACGGCAGTGGTTAGACTGCACTCCACCACAGGTAATCACCGTATCACAACCCTGCTCTATGGCGGCAGCGAGGGAAAACTCCAGCTTGCGTATTTTATTTCCCGAGACCACCCCACCGGTCATATCGTCGCGTTTCACCCAAATTCTTGGGCCCCCGACCTGGGCGGATAAACGTTCAAGCAAAGTCAGCGGTGTCGGCGTTTGTGCCAGGGAGAGTTTTGGCGGGTAATTAACAGTCATCACAGAAACCACCAGATAGGATCATTAAATAAAACACACACGGTGATAAATAACACAGCGGTGATGAACAGAACAGTTCACCACCTCGGTTACTGCTGCTATATCTTCTTCAGTGTGCCCTTGGGTAACACCGCATGAATGGACACTTTCTGGAATTTCAACTCCACATTATCGGCAACTTTCAATAGCACATAATCATCGTCGATTTTGCTGATTTTGCCCATGATACCGCTGCTAGTCACCACTTCATCACCGGAGGACAAATTAGTGATCAATTCAGCATGTTCTTTTTGGCGCTTGCGCTGGGGCCTGATCGTAAGAAAATACAGCATCACAAACATGCCGATAATCATGATTAAAGGGAACAGATCACCCTGGGAGGATTGACCGTCTGCGGCCTGTGCGTGGGCCTGTGAGATAAACCAGCTCATTAATAATTAACCTTTTTAAAACGAAAAAATAACGCCCTCTCGGGCGGCCTCAAAAGCGCGCCTACTGTACCGCTTTACCCTTGCAGTGGCAATTAATGATCAATGTTATAGCTCATGATAAAAGGCGCGTGGTCTGAAAAGCGCTGTTCCTTGTAGATCTCCGCTGATTCAATCGCCTCAACAAGTCCCGGAGTGATGAGATGATAATCCAGACGCCAGCCGACATTCTTTGCCCAGGCCTGACCGCGGTTGGACCACCAGGTGTACTGTTCCGGCTGCTGATTGATGACGCGAAAAGCATCGACATAACCCAGCTGATCAAATAGCTGGTCAAGCCATGCGCGCTCTTCAGGCAGAAAACCGGAATTTTTTTGATTCGGCTTCCAGTTTTTCAAATCGATCTCCCGGTGACAAATATTCCAGTCTGCACAGATAATAAATTCACGGTGTTTACGTCGCAGTGACTTGAAGTGCGGTAAAATCCTATCCATAAAGGCAATTTTGCGCTGTTGCCGTTCATCGCTGCTGGACCCTGACGGCATATACAGCGAAATTACACTAATCCCGTCAAAATCGACCTGCAGATAGCGGCCCTCTGAATCGGCAGGATCCCAGCCCAAGCCCCGGATAATCTTATTCGGTTTCTTACGGGAGTAGATGGCCGTACCACTGTAACCTTTCTTTTCTGCATCAAAGTAATAGCAGTGATAACCTTCGGGATGAAAAATCGCATCCTCCAACTGGTGAATTTGTGCCTTCGTCTCCTGGATGCAGATCACATCGGCCTGCTGCCCGGGTAACCAGTCAAAAAAACCCTTGCGGGCGGCGGCGCGGATACCGTTGGTATTTACTGTAATGACTTTCATTGAACCCCCTTAAAAAATCGCCGCCATGGTAACCCAATTTCAACGCAATAAGAGGCTAATTATGCGCTAAACGGAATCCGTAACACTAGAGCCACAAACCACTTCAGGTTATCATCACCACAAGATAACGAGGAACCACTATGAATTTTCGACGTTTACTGATACTTGCGGCCACGGTGATGATGTTCGCCTGTACCAACACCACGCCAGCCTATCAACACCATTGTGAAGAGCCGCGACCTGAAGTCTGTACGCGCGAATACAGCCCGGTCTGTGCAGTTAAGAAAAACGGCAAAGAAGGCCTTTACAGCAACGGCTGCTCGGCCTGCAGCAACAATGATGTCACCGGTTATAATGAGGGGGCCTGTCCAAAACCCTGAGCCCTGTTGAATTAATCATGAGCAAACATCATATCCTGATCTTCGACTCCGGTGTCGGCGGCCTGAGCATCGTCCAGCATATTCGATCCACGGTAGGGCCTTGCCGCATCACCTATCTGGCCGATAACGCCCTGTTTCCCTATGGTTTATTGGCCGAGCAGCAATTGCTTGACCGCGTCACCGGACTGATCGGTGATGTAGCCGCGAGCTACCAGCCTGAGCTGATCGTTATCGGCTGTAATTCTGCCAGTACCCTGGTGCTACCAACGCTGCGCCAAATGCTCGACATACCCATCGTAGGCGTAGTTCCTGCGATCAAACCCGCCGCCCAGAGCAGTGCCACCCATGTCGTTGGCTTACTCGCTACCCCGGGTACGATTGATCGCGAATACACCGATGATTTGATCAGGGACTACGCCAATCACTGTGAAATTATTCGCGTGGGCTCGGCAGAACTGGTGGCGGCCGTTGAGCAGAAAATGCGTGGCGGCGCAGCCCACCCCGACGCGGCCACAGCTGTCATCAAGCAGTTCAGGCAACACCCGCGCTGGCCGGAACTGGATACCATCGTACTGGCCTGCACCCACTTTCCTCTTGCTATCGATGAATTATCAGCAGCAGCACCGGAAATAAAACACTGGGTTGATTCCGGTGCCGCGATTGCGCGCCGGGTTAAGAGTTTGCTCGATAGCCATGACCATCCGAGCAGCGAAGATAAGGCCAGCGATATTGCTCTTTTTACCGATTTATCCAGCCATACCGAAGCATTACAGCAATCATTTAAGGCTTATGGGTTTAAGGAATTTGCCCTTTGGCGCGCTTAAAGATTGGGCCGGTCAATCACCATGAACGAGACCCCGGCAGTGGCAAGTAAAACATCCCCGGAAGTAATTTTTACCTCTGCACGCATAAACCGACGCCCCGAGTGAATCACCCGCGCCGTAGCCATCAAAGAGCCTGCGCTAATGCTTTTCAGGCACGTTAGGGAAAAGTCCGTGGTCACCGCCATTTTTTCATAGGGAACCATACTGTAAGCTGCCGCACCGCCGGCGCTGTCTGCCAGCGACGCCAATACACCACCATGAGCCAGCCCGCCGCTATTGCGATGATGATCCGCCAGCACCAGCGTCATCACGGCAACGCCACTCTCCATCGACTCCACTACAATGCCCACGTGGTCGACAAAATTGCTTTTGAATTTTTCCAGTGAACTCATGTTATCTCCCAAGCCGATGATGTTCGCCAATCCCAATCAATAATATCACTGCGCTCCCGCTGCCCCCTCCGCATCCCTTCTGGAATCGGCCATTCGATCAATACCTCGACAGTGGCGTAGCAATACACCCTCAATGTCACGCTTATCAAGTAGCTCGATAAGGTTTTCCTGCATCAATAACATCCTGGCTTAGTGAATATGCACCAATATGAAGCCTGCACTGGACAAGATCACAGGGTCTGGCTATGGTAGCAACTGTTGCCTTATACCGCGTCTGAATATTATAAAATATATGCCTGAAATCATAGCACCGCACAATGCCGAAAAGCTTTCGAATAACTTTAGCCGCCTGTTAATTGAATTAGCCAAAAACTTTGAGCAACGCGCGCTGGAAAAATGTCATCAGCGTGGCCACAACAAGATTCGTCCCTCCCACTCCTCACTGTTTTCCAACCTCGGCTTTGGCTCAGTCCGGCTAACCGAACTGGCCGCAAGAGCAAGCATTACTCAACAAGCCATGGGTAAACTGGTCAAGGAAATGGAGCGTATCGGTTATGTCAAACGGCATGTTGATGAAACCGACAAACGAGCAAAAATCATTGAGCTCACCCCTCGCGGGGAACAGTTAGTGCATGACAGCATGGAAATCGTCGATGAAATTATCGAGGAATACATTGCTGCCATCGGCGCTGAAAATTATCAGGCACTTAAAAGCTTACTGCGCACCGCGGTGGTAAGTCTCGGCCTGAAATACCTGCCCGAATCATGGAATGGCGATCTATAAACAACTGTTGCAAGCTACAACACCGGGTCACTAATTAGCCGTCTGCCCACCATCAATCGCAAACGCCGTCCCGGTTACATAACGGGCCTCATCTGAAGCAAGATAGGCAATGGCGGCGGCTATCTCATCTGCCTCAGCAATATCCAACAACGGCATCATACGCATAAACAACTCCATATCGGCATCCTCTGGCAGGCTGATATTAGCGGTCAGTGGTGTATTAACACCGCCCGGGCAGAGCGCATTGACCCTGACCCCCGCCTTGGCATATTCCACCGCCATGGATTTCGATAACATCACCACCGCGCCCTTGGTAGCACAGTACATGGCATTATAAATTTGGCCCACCAGGGCAGCTGTGGAGGCCATATTAACGATGTTGCCCTTGCTGCTGATTAAGTGTGGCATCGCCGCCTGACTGAGGAAAAACACACTGTTGAGATTAATTGCTACCATTCGATTCCAGTCTTCTTCCTCAATCTCAGTCATTCGCGCACTTTTAAAGATACCGGCAATATTACACAGCACATCCAAATGGCCAAACTGCTCAACGACCACAGCAATCGCCTGCTGGCACTCGGCACGATTAGAAACATCCAGCCGAATCGTCGCCGCAACACCCGCGTTATCTTCAATTAACTGGCGGGTCTGCGCTAAACCCTGCTCATTAATATCAGCCAGCATGACACTGGCGCCCTCCTCCGCCAGGCGAACCGCAGTCGCTCGGCCAATGCCTGAGGCAGCTCCAGTAATAAAAGCGACTTTATTATTAAATCGTTGCATAAACTGCCCTGAAAATTTTAGTTTTATCTAACGTAAAACAAGCATTATAATGAGCGGATATCCATTCACACATAGGTTAACCCATGTCCGATATCGTCGCTACCCTGGCAGAATCCGCCCAGCAATTGATCCAGGCAGACGCACCCTACGAAATTATCGAACAGGATATTGATGGCATTGCGTACCGCCTTTACCGTCAAGCACCCCACAGCGTAAAGGAATTACTCGATGCTGGTCGTGCACATGGAGACAATATTTTTCTGTCCTATGAGGGCGAAGAGTGGAGCTTTAAACGTTTTTTCCAACAGGCCGACACCATCGCTTACCAGCTGGTCAACCGTTATGGCGTTAAAAAAGGTGACCGCATTGCCATTGCCATGCGCAACTTTCCGGAGTGGATGACCAGCTATGTTGCCATTGCCTCCCTCGGCGCCGTCGTCGTCCCCCTCAATAGCTGGGGACAAAAAGATGAGTTGACCTACGGCCTCAACGACTGTGGTGCATCGGTGGTTTTTTGTGACCAACGCCGCTATGAGCATATTGCCGACGAATTGGCTGATATGGCACTGAAGGCCGTAGTCGCACGCCCGGAATCAGCCATCAGCACCGATAACGCAGAGAGCTTTGAGGACTTTTTAGATAACACCTTTGGCGTAGAAATCCCCGCCTTTGCGGTGGCCGACGAAGACCCGGTAATGATCATGTATACCTCGGGCACTACCGGTAAACCCAAGGGGGCGGTGAGCAGCCACCGCAATATTATCCAGGCCGTTTATAATTTTGAATTCCACTCCATCAACTCAGCCATGGCCAACCCCAAGGCCATTGAGGCCATGTTTGCAGGAGGTCATGCCCCCAGCTCCTTGCTGGCTGTGCCACTGTTTCATGTCTCGGGCCTCTACGCGATGTTTTTATTATCGCTACGCGGCGGCCGAAAGATTGTCATGATGTATAAGTGGGACCCCCTGCAGGCGATTCAGCTGATCGAAGAGCACAGCATCACCACGCTGAGTGCGGTTCCCTCCATGGTAATGGATGCACTGGGACACCCCGACTATGACCAGTACAACACCTCCAGCTTGAAGGCGCTGGGCGGCGGTGGCGCGGCCCCACCACCCTTATTTGCCGAACTGGCCTATTCAAAAGTCGATAATGTCTATCCCGGTACCGGCTATGGCATGACCGAAAACAACGCCAGTTGCTCCAACTGTACCGGCGAAGCCTTTCGCTACAAACCCAACAGTGCAGGGACTCTCTCACCCATTGTCGACTTTAAAACCTGTGATGAAAATGGCGGCGAACTGGCCAGGGGCGAACGGGGAGAAATATGGATGCGCTCACCTACTGTCGTACAGGGCTATTGGAATAAACCCGAAGAGAACCGCAAAACATTCGTCGATGGCTGGCTCGCTACCGGCGACATCGGCTATCTCGATGATGAAAATTTTGTGTTTATCGTTGATCGTGCCAAAGACATAATTATTCGCGCCGGTGAAAATATTTCTGCTGCGGAAATCGAAGGCTGTCTGCATGACCACCCTGCCATTTGGGAAGTAGCCGCCATTGGCGTACCCCATCAAACCCTTGGTGAAGAGTTGGCGGTAGTGGTTAACTTTAAAGAAGCACAAACAATCAGTGAGCAACAGCTACGGGAATTTGTCAGTAGCAAACTGGCGGGGTTTAAGGTTCCCAGCCATGTATTTGTCACCGATCAGCCACTGCCTCGAAATGCCAGCGGCAAGATTCTGAAAAAAAATCTTAAACAACAGTATGGCAGCGAAGCGAGCTAAACACCCTCTCGTATTGAGCGACGGATGTTAATGGCAAAAAACCCTAGCCCAGGGTCTTTTCTGCCGAAGCGACGGATTGAAAAATCAGCGTATTAATGGTCATTGGCCCGACACCTCCGGGCACCGGTGTATAAGCGGCACAACGCTCTTTCAATGGCTGCAACTCAATATCGCCGACACCGCCGGGGTGATAGCCCGCGTCAATCACTACCGCGCCATCCTTAACCCACGCCGCCTTGATAAATTCAGGCCGGCCAACCGCGCCTACCACCAGATCAGCCTGTTTAATTAAGGCCGGCAAATTGCGTGTGCGAGAATGGCAGATAGTGACCGTGGCGTTCGCCTCAAGCAGCATGGCGGCCATCGGCTTGCCGAGAATCGGACTGCGCCCCACCACCACCGCATGCATTCCCTCCAACGCAATACTGTAATGCTCCAGCAAGCGCATAATCCCCTTCGGGGTTGCACAGCCATAAGCTTCCTCACCCATGGCCATGCGACCAAAACCGAGGCAGGTAACACCATCGACATCTTTTTCCAGGGCGATAGCATCGAAACAAGCCCGCTCATCAATTTGTCCGGGAACCGGATGTTGCAATAATATCCCGTGCACATCGGGATTATTGTTTAATTCATTGATTTTCGAGAGTAGTTGCTCGGTACTGGTGTCATCAGCCATTTCCACCGCCAGCGAATCCATGCCAATACGCCGGCAAGCATTGCCCTTCATTTTCACATAGGTAGCAGAAGCCGGATCTGCCCCCACTAGAATTGTTGCCAAAATCGGCGTTTTACCCGCTGATTTGTCTTTTAAAGAGGCAACACGCTCACTCAATTGCTGCTCACATTGCGCCGCCAGGGCCTTACCATCGAGTATTAGTGCAGACATGCTTGTAGATTCCAGATCACGGGAGAAAAAGTGGCGTTATTTTCTCATGGAGAGACACCGGGTAAAAGAACTAATCTGCTTTAAAAACCGCTATTTAGCGTTGACGAATGCCTGCACCATCAGTATTATGCGCCACTCGCTCGGCAGTGCTAACATGGCCGGGTTATCGGGGTATAGCGCAGTCTGGTAGCGCGCCTGCTTTGGGAGCAGGATGTCGGGAGTTCGAATCTCTCTACCCCGACCAATTCCACTTGGTGACAGTAATGAATATCAAGGCTGGCATCAGGTACAGCGGTTTATGGTGGGTGTAGCTCAGTTGGTAGAGCGCAGGATTGTGATTCCTGTGGTCGCGGGTTCAATCCCCGTCATCCACCCCATTTTCAAAAGGCTTACAGCCAAAACTGTAGGCCTTTTTTTATTTGTGCTATAAATAATAGTCACCCGTCTCGCGCCCGTAGCTCAGTTGGATAGAGCATCCGCCTTCTAAGCGGATGGTCGCAGGTTCGAATCCTGCCGGGCGCACCATTTCTTCAAAACTCTGGGTAACACAGGGACAACTGCCTGGCTGCCATTAAAACCGCTAACCCACTTTGCAGACGAAGAATCAGCCGGGGCAGGCACTCATCATTGCGCAATTCGAGCAGTTCTTTTACCGCAGGTTTGGTCGTAAACGACCGGCTCTAGCTAAAACTGGATAACCCACCTCCCGAAAACCCCCTCCGCTCCAACCAAATGATAGCTGTCTGTACTGCCGTGTTTATAATTCAGAAAAACGCTTCCAAACAGTAATAAAAGCCAGGGGGGGGAAATAATCACGGCAGGATTACTTATTCCTTTTTAGCGGTGCCTGTCCTTCCGTCTTTTCCTCCACACTTCACCCTGGCACGACAACAGCACGTCCCACGACCTTGCCGGCGCGCAGTTTGTCGTACATCGCTGGCGCCTCATCGAGTGTGAACTGGGTGATTTGAGCTTCGATCAGGCCACGTTCCGCGAGTGCGAGAACCTCCATAAGTTCCAGCACGCTCCCCCAGTAGGTGGTGGCTATGGACACTTCGAACTTCTGCGAGAAATAGCTGACGGGCAGCGTGCCGCCGGCGATGCCGACGATCGTGAGGTGGCCGCCCAGTCCCACGCACTCGGCCGCAAGCTTGAGTGTGGGGTTCGCTCCGACGAGGTCGAGTACCACCTCGGCGCCATTGCCGCCGGTGAGGTCTAGAATCTCGGCGGCAGCATTTTCGTCACTGGACAACACGCCGTGATGAGCACCATGATCTTTGGCTAGCTTCAGACCACTCTCGCGTGTATCGACAGCGATTATGTTCGCCGGCGTCATCGCGCGCAGAATCTGGACCGCCATGTGCCCCAACCCCCCGCCAGCACCGATGACCACGACACTACTGCCCGCTCCGAGCAGGTGCATCGAACGCTTGATCGCGTGATACGGCGTGAGTCCCGCGTCGGACAGCGGAGCAGCTTTAATCGGTTCCAGGTCGCCCAGCGGAACAACCAGACGCGAACTCGGAACCAGCAACTTCTCCGCCATTCCGCCGTTAAAGCCCAATCCCCCGCCCCAGGCTTTTAGATTAGCAAGATTCAGGCAGTAGTTCTCCATGCTGAGCCTGCAGTTTTTGCAAGTACCACAGCCCCAGGGGCCGTAGACTGCAACGGGTTGTCCCACCTCGAAACCGGTAACGCCAACTCCAAGTGAGTCGATCCAGCCCGCGTTTTCGTGGCCGAGTGTAAAAGGCGGCTCGACGTTGTTCAGCGTGCCGGAATCCCATTCGTCGAGGAGGTGTAGATCAGAACCACAGGCACCGGCAGCACCGACCCGTATAACCAACTCTCCCGGGCCCGGCTCGGGGTCGGGCACCTCTCGCAGTTCGGGCGCACTCTTCCATTTAACAATTTGTAGTGCTTTCATCGTCTTTCTCCATTTATCTTTAAAATGTACCGCTAAATGTCTTACGCACGCCGCTTATGCAGCAGAGCGTAAGAACAAATGCGGGAAAAATCACCTTGCAACGAACACCGCTGTCCGCTTGCTGGAATCAGCTCTTAGCCGTACAACAGACCACAGTTCACATCCAGTGACTGACCGGTCAGACACATCGTGGGCATCGCGGCGAAGAAATAAGCCACCTCGGCAATGTCTTCGGGCGTCGATACCAGTCCATGGGTGTCCTCCATATGCAGAACATGCGCCTTCACGTCTTCCTCGGAGATACCAAGCTCCTTTGCCTGCTCCGGAATCTGCTTCACTATCAGCGGGGTCATCACGAGACCGGGGCAGATGACGTTGGTGCGCACGCCGTGCGCTACTGCCTCCTTGGCGATGGCCCTGCCAAGTCCCAGCACCCCATGCTTCGCAGCGATGTAGGCCGTCTTGAGCGGGGACGCCGCCTTGGAGTGAAAGGAGCCGGTGAAGATGAGGCTGCCGCGCTTGGCTGGGTACATGTGCTTTATGCAGGCGCGCGCCGTCAGGAAAGCTCCTTTCAGGTTGACGTCGATGACCTTGTCCCAGTCCTCCAGTGGAAACTCTTCGACCGGGTGGACTATTTGCAGCCCCGCATTTGCGACCAGTATCTCCACGGACCCGTATGCTTTTACCACGGCTTCGACGCCCGCGTTTACCTCTTCCTCGGAGCTGACATCCATCCTGATGGCCATGGCTTCGGCACCGGTAGCCTTGATTTCCTCGGCGACCGCTGTCGCAGCCTCCAGATTAAAGTCGGCGATGACGACCTTGGCTCCGCCTTTGGCGTACCGCATGGCGATCGCCTTGCCGATACCACTGGCACTGCCGGTGATGATGGCGACTTCGCCCTTGATTCCCGCTTCTTTTACGAATTCAGTCATGGTCAATTTCCCTTTACTTAAGTTAAGACTTTTTAGATATTGATTTATGCTACGTAATAGATCCCACACGGCAATGGCTGCGTGGAGAATTGCCTGGCGTTTGAACCGTCGAGTTCAGCTACCCAAAGCGCACCCGTTGCAGGGAATCCGACATCGGTATAGAAGAGCCTCTTGTTCTCCTGATCCAGACAAACCCCGATTGGCGCATTCAGGCCCGTGACGACCGGGCTGAAACTTGCGCCATCCATCCCGGTTTTATCCATATCGGCGACGTACAGGCAACCCGCTTTCCTGGCTGTCCAGTAGAAGACTCTTTTGTCCAGATCAAATGCCAGATCAACCGGGTACTCCGTATCCCGGACAACCATCTCAACATTGCTGCCATCCAGGTTTGCACGTTTGATGTTGTTGGCGTAGCGATCTGTGAAATAGACCTTGCCTTTGGCAGCGTCCACCTGAATTCCGACCGGGCTCATCAGATCGCCGGACACGATCGTTTCGACCGATGAGCCATCGAGATTCGCGCGCATAATTTTGGGATTGACGTTCTCGCCCGCGACATCGCCTCGATCACTCCAGTAGACTTTACCGCCAGCAACGTCCAGTGCGAGCTGTTTGGGTGTCGATGTCAGACCGAGGGGAACCACTGTTTCGACGTTGTTGCCATCAATGTCGGCGCGCATGATCCGGCCATCGTTGATGGCGACCGAATTATCGACAGCCCCTCCCGAGCCCATGTCGGTCCAGTACATCTTGCCGCCGGCCGTATCGACTTCGATCCCATCGGGCTCGATTACCTGTATGCCTTCGACCAGTATGATTTCGTTCGAGCCGTCTGCGTCGATAACCTTGACACTGCCTTTTCCCTCGGTGCTTCCGCAGACGAAGTAGAGCTTCCCGCCAGGGGAACTGTTTGAATCCTTAGTAGTCATTTTAAAAACCTCTCTAGTTACTGGCTTGTTCGTTTTTCACCTTGTTCTGCTGCTTACCTTCCTGTTCCTGACACACTCAGGCGGTATCTTTCCTGCCCTTTGCAAGCGTTTCAAGTAGCATAACGAGCAAAGCGTCGCGCTGTGCCTCGATCTCCTCGACAGAGCGTCCAGCCGCCTCCTTCTCGCAACCTGCAATGATCTTTTGCTTGACGTCATCAGGGACGGGGCCAGCGCTGGGTGGCTGCATGCTGGCCCACCAGACTTCCATCGCCGGTTCGAGGTGCTCCATAAAGTGTTGCATGCCGCCTTCGCCGCCGCTGAGATGGAGACACATATGTGGTCCATTCAGCGCCCACCGCAGACCCGGGCCATAGGCGATTGCGGTGTCAATGTCCTCGACGCTTGCGAATCCCGTCGCGACCGCATCGATCGCTTCTCGCCACAGCGATGCCTGCAAGCGATTGACGAGGTGGCCGGGAGCCTCGTGGTTTAACCTAATCGGCATCTTGCCCTGCGCTTTGTAGAACGCAAGCGCCCAGTCAATCGCCGCCGGGTCTGTTTCTTTTCCGCCGAGGACCTCCACCAGAGGAATCAGGTGCGGTGGGTTGAAGGGGTGTCCCAGCACATAGCGTTCGCCGCTCTTGCGCCCTTTTTGCAAATCGCTTACCAGCAGACCCGATGAGGAGGTGGCCACGATTACGTCGCTCCCAAGTGTATCCTCGATCTGATCGTATACCGCGTCCTTTATGTCCTTCCGCTCGGGGGCGTTTTCCTGAACAAAGCCTGCTCCATCGACGGCTTCCGCCACATCATCGCACCATACCAAAGCTTTGCGGGAAGCACCTTGAGACAGGCCGAGCTTCTCAAGGGCGGGCCAGGCGCGCTCGATATAGTCACGGGCTTTCGCCTCGGCGTCAGGCCCAGGGTCGCCGGCCCTGACTTCCATGCCTCGGGCGAGAAAGTACGCCGCCCAGGAGGCGCCGATAACCCCGGTGCTGATGATTGCTACGCTTTTTACAGAACTCGGTTCGGGTAGGTTCATAATGTATTCCTCTTTGTTAGACCGCATGGTTTGCAGTTTAATATCGGATTAGTAATACATTGTTCAGTTACCTCATTCTATTCTGCTTATTTTTTTCCACCTCCACTTCCCATGACTGACCCATTGCGATTATCGGCGGACACTCCTTTTTGGGAGCGACCACCGGATATTCACGAAGAAACGTCTACTGCCCGCGGACGGCATGAGCGGCGGCGATCTGTTTCTTCACCGCATCGAGATTGAGGCTCGCACCGGCCTGCATCGGCGGGTACTTAATGGCGGTCTCGGCCAGTTTGGCCACTTCCTCCTGCAGGAACACGAAGCGCCAGAATTCTCGAAGGTAGAAGTGCTCGAATGACATGGGCGACTCACCCGGCCCCATGCCCAGTCGCTCGAAGGGGTCGAGGCGGAGGTTGGTCAAGACGGGCCAAGTCGGCTTTTGCTGCGCTCCGAACCAACCACCGGGCATGGTCAGCAGTTGGTACTTGATATCCCCTATGCGCACGGCCGCAAGTGAATTCTGGGTGAAGTACCAGACCTCGTTGCGGGCCGACTTCCCGCCCTTGGCCAGCATCTCCGTCTGGTCGTAACCATCCAGATGCACGTTGTAGCTCTTGCCATCGAGCTTCTTGCCCTTGAGCAGTTCCTGTTTGATATCCGGATTGCCCGCCGCTGCGACGAAAGTCGGAAACCAGTCCA